>JAIDCZ010000020.1 GCA_029055565.1 Clostridiales bacterium | reverse complement strand
CTTTACGTACCCCGCCGCGCTTAACTGCTTGTCTACTTCCGCTATATTGTTTTTGCGCGCTACGACCAAAATTACCGTAACGCCGTCGCTACCGCGCACTTCGTACGCGCACGGCAAGCTATTGAGCATACCGTCCGGCTTGGCGCTCGTGCGGTTAGAGTACATAGCTATGGCTATATCGCCGTCGCGATTAAGCTCGGAAAGCTTAATCGGCATGCACGCATACGGCTTGTAATTTTCGGCCGTGGAATTCAATGCCGCCGCCCGCGCCGAGCAATCGACCAGCTTGAACGACAACTGCTTAAGGTCGTCGCAAACGTGCATAAGCTCGTACTCCCGCGCCGCCGCGTCGGAAAAGTCCGCCTTGGTTATAAGCCTACGCGCCGACGAATACTTCTCGACCGACAGCGTGTAGCCTATAGGCTGAGCGCCGTTCTTTTTTACGTCGCGCTCGTTCTGCTTGACCACCGCTTCCATAGCGGCGTGCCGCGCCTTTAAAAAGTCCAAAGCAAATGATATTTCGCTCTGCTTAAGCTTAAGCTCGCGATAGCGGCTCGTTTCGCCCGACGCCAAATCAAAAGGCAACGCGTCGGTCGCACGCGCTTCAAACAATCCCCGACTGACGAGGACGTCCATTATTTTATTTTGATCGCTCCTAAGGCCTACCAGCCGAAGGTGCGACATTTTGGCTATCGCCATTACGCCTTGCCTCCGAGCATTTTGAACAATACATCTATCTGCTTAGCTATTTCTTTTTCCTTGTCTTTTACCAGCTTGTCGCCGCCCTCTTGCGCCTTTTGCACGCGCTTTTCGCGTTCGGCGGCCGCACGCTTAACGGCGTCCTCCGTCTTTTGCGCCTTGGCCTCGGCAATGGTGCGTGCGCTTACCTCGCGCATACTGCGCGCACGAGTAGCGCCGTCGAGCTGAATGGCTTTGGCGTTCTCCTCCGCTTGCGCTATTATGTGCTTGGCTTCGCGCTCGGCCGAAAGTATATCGGCAATAACGCCCGAAAGCTGTGCGTCCAGTGCTTCGCGGTCCTCGTACACTATTTCGGGCTGTTTCTTTTTGCCGCCCTTGGATTGTTCGCTATTCGGCGTTTGGTTATCCGCATAGACGGTTTCCGATTCTTTATTCTTGTTTACTTTATCGCTCATGAGAACCCTCGTACGCGGTTATTTTTTCTACGCGGTTGGCATGCCGCCCGCCGGCAAAATCGGTGGTCAAAAAGGTTTGCGCTATTTTAAGCGCCGTATCGGTATCGGTGTTGGCCGCGCCCAGCGCCAAGCAGTTGGCGTCGTTGTGTTCGCGGCACAGCCTTGCCATTTCCTCGTTAAGGCACAACGCACACCTAACGCCATTTACCTTGTTGGCGGCAATGCTCATGCCGACGCCGGTCCTGCATATAACTATTCCGCGCTCGGCCTTGCCGCTTGCAACGGCACCGGCCACCTTGAACGCGTAATCGGGATAGTCGCACGAGGCTTCCGTATCCGTACCGACGTTGCACACGGTTACGCCTTGCGCCGTCAGTTGGTCTATAATCGCCTTTTTAAGCGCTATTCCGCCGTGATCGCTGCCGATATATACAGTCATATACAACACCTCTGTAAACAGTAGTATACCATTTAAAAAAAATTTTGTCACGCGTTTTAATTAAGAATTAAGAATGCAGAATTAAGAATGAGCCGCATACGCGGCATTAAGGTTGAGATTCCTCGGCGGGCAAAAAATGCTCGGAATGACAAACCCACTCTACTGATAAATTACTTTTGTCCTACGAAGCACCGAAGGTATTCAGAGCGAGCACGAAGTGCGAAGCGAAGAATCTCATCCTCTTTATCCTTGTTTCTCTTTCAGCTTTCTATCCGCAAGCTCCAAAATCGCATCGAAGCCCTTTTGCATTTGCTGTGCGCACATAAGGTACGCTTGCGTGTTGTAGCCGTACGGATCGGGTATGCGACTGCCTATCAAGTCCACGTACGACACTGCGTTGGGACTGTCGCACCGCATAGCGTGCTCGTCGGTCATACCCACTATGACGTCGCCGTCCAGCGACATCTGCACGGTAAAGACCTTGGCCTTGCGCTCGGGGTTGTGCTTTACGCCGAGAACGGTAAGCGCCTCCACCGCTTGCAGCATGATTTTATCGCCCTTGCCCGCCTCCAGTCCGGCGCTCGAAACTGTAAAGTCGCCGCTACGCTTTTTTCGGCGCAGATAGTCCTTAAACAAAAACTCCGCCATCGGCGACCGACACGTATTGCCGGTGCATACGAATATTATATTAACCTTTATCTTTTTATTATCCGTCATATTATTTTTCCACCGCTTAGTTTAATTAGCTTTGCTATCAGCGACTCGCCTATGCCGTCGGGCTTTACGCCCTCGGCAATTACCGCGTCGTAACGCTCGTCGTCGGCTTTGCGCAGTACGGCAAACAGATTGTGCGCGTACGCCTCGTAGTCGGCGCCGACGGTAAACGCGTTGCGGTTGCCGTAACATGCCTTGTTGCCGTCGAGGCAAAGTATTGCCGCCCTTTTGTGCTTGGCCTCCAGCTCGTCGTAGAACCTGCAAATATTGTCCGACATTCCGTCGTAGTACGCCGAAAACAGCACGTCGGCGTTTGGCGTATAACCGCTTTGCCGCCCGCCGTTACTCTGCGTTTTCACTTCGCCCACGGTCTGCTTCAACTGCTCTACCGTAACGCCGCCCGCGCGCAAAACGGTGGGCGGGTCGGTGCGCATATCCACTATGGTCGATTCTATGCCTATCTTAGACTCGCCGCCATCCAGTATAAATTCTATCTTGCCGTCGAGGTCGTCCTTTACGTGCCGCGCAAGCGTGGGGCTGGCCTTGTCCGAGGTGTTGGCGCTGGGCACCACCACCGGCGCGCCGGCAAGCTCTATCAGCTTTTGCGCGACGGCGTTGTCAGGTATGCGCACGGCCACCGAATCGGAGCCGGCCGTCACCTCGTCGGGAATAACGTCCGCGCGGTCGAACACCAAAGTGAGCGCCCCCGGCATAAACTTGTCGATTAGGATTTGCGCCTTGTCGGGAATGGATTTTACCACCTTGCGTATATCCGATTTTTTGGACACCGCGACGATAAGCGCCTTGTCTTGCGGTCGGTTTTTAACCTCGAACACCTTTTTTACCGCTTTGGCATCGGTGGCAACCGCGCCCAAGGCGTACACAGTTTCGGTGGGGAATGCAACGAGCTCCCCCGCCTTTAGCCGCGACGCACAGCGCATAATATTCAAATCAGTCGGTTGTAAAATTTCGGTTTGCACGACGGTCGTCCTTCGTTTGATTGCAACGATAATTATTCATGTGTAATTTTAACATATTTCGTCAACAATTACAAGCATGAAAAGCAAGTTTGCAAAATTTATAGATTTGACGATAGGCGCAATGCTGATATTTTTTGCGGCTTTCGCCGTGGTTAGGTACTTCGTTCCCGCAACGGACACCGCGGTGTTTTGCGCCGTAACGATTACCGGCGGGCTGTGCATGATAGCGCGACTGCGCACCAAGAAAAAGGGCGAGCTGTTGCGCATATCCAAAGCCGCAGACGATATGTTTTTCGAGTTCATGTTTTTGCCCGACAACGCACCCGCAATAAGGCTTACCGACGCTTTAAAGGCCAAGGGCGAAAACGCCGTAAGGCACGGCAACGGCGTGTACTTGAACTCCACCGCCGCGTACTGCTGTTTTGCCCGCACGCCCACCGACGGCGAGTGCGCAAGGCTGATAGCCAAGGCCAAGCACTACGGCGCGAACAAGCTGATAATTTTGTGCAAGGCCCCGCCCCAAGTCCCCAAAGTTGACGGCGTGCAAGTAACAGTCGTCTGCGGCGACGACGCGTATAGGCTGTTCGCTTCGCTCAACGCCCTACCGCAAAAAAAGTACGCCGACGGCACTAAGCGCCGCGGCGGACTGAAAAACGCGTTTTCGCGCGACAAGATACTGCGGTATGCGGTGCTTGCAGTATCGTTCTTTTTTGTGGCGTGGATAAGCCGCTCGGTAATCACCTTTGCTTGCGCCGTGCTTTGCGCACTGCTCACAGTAATAAGCGTTACGTTGACGGCAGTACGCGCAGTTAAGAAAAAAGGATGAAATTCTTAATTCTAAATTCCCTAAAAGTTTTCGTATTCCTTAAGCAATTCGGCGGGAATGCTGGGGCGAAGCTTTTGGAACGCTTTGTCAAACATATTGCGGCGAAGCGGTATGGGTTTGGTAATGCCATTGGCTTGCATTTCCTCCAGCGCGAGGCGGCACGCCTCCTCTATTATTCCGCAAAGGTCGGCGGCCGAATAGTACGTGGTAGTAACCTTTACGTTAGTGCCCGCAACGGCCGATTTGGTGTACGTTTCGCTAAGCTCCACCAAGTCCTCGGTGGTAACGCCGTCGAGCGCAATGCCCTTTAGCTTGCCCTCTATTATGGCGCGCTTTGCCGTTATATCGGGGGGCGGCACGTGCACGCGGTGCGAAAACCGCTTGAACCTTAGATACGCGGGATCTATAACGTCGGGACGGTTGGTGGCCGCTATTATTATGCGCTTGGATCCGTCCACGCCAAAGCCGTTGATGCGTTGCAAAAGCTCGGTGGTGACGGCGGCCTTGTAGTCCTTGGTGTCCGAAGTGCGCTTGCTGAATATGGATTCGCACTCGTCCACGAACAGTATTGCGCCGTCCGCGCACGCGTCCATTTCGTCAAACAGCTGGCGCACGGCTTGCTCGGACTCGCCCACGTACGACTTGAATATGTCGGCGGGTGTAATGACGAACAGCGGAAGCTGAAGCTTGTTGGCAATAGCCTCGGCAAACATGGTTTTGCCGGTACCGGGGGCGCCGTACATAAGCATGCCCAAGCCGCCCTCTATCTTGTAGTACTTAATTACGTCGGGGTTTTGCGCGATATAGATAAAGCTTTCCACCAGCTTTTTTACGTCGTCCAAACCCTTAACGTCGTCGAACGTGGTTTTGGGCACGGTGTGGCTGACGGACGAGCCGTACTCGGTCGCCTTTTTGCCCAGCTTTTTCGCCTTGTCGGCATACTCCTCCGCCTTGACCGCGTCGGTGTGCCGCTCGGACAGCTTTTGTGCAAACTGCGAGGCACGCAAATACTCGGTGCACAACCGCTGTTTGTCCTCGGTGCGCAAGTCGCGCTTGTCCTTTACTCCGCCCAAAATAGTGCGGATATTTTCCACGGCCTCGCCGTAATTTTTTTCCAGCTGGTCGAGCGACGAGCTTTCCGCCGCCGCCTTCTTTCCGAATCCGGACATATGGTTATACCCTCCGCATTAAAGAATATCACTAATATCGTCGGTACCACTTGAAGTACCGCCCGAAGTAGGCGCTTGCGCGGGAGCTTCCGCACCGCCGCCGGCGCCGTTACCGTCGCCGCCGCTGCGCTCGCTAATAATCTTGTCCACCATTTTTTCGGCGTTGGTGGGCGGAAGCGGCGCGCCGCCGTTTGCCTTAACCTCGTACTTTTTGCGGCGCTCGGCGCTCTTTGCCAAGCGTTTTTGGGTCTTTTTGTTGGACTTTTGCAAGCCCTCGGTTATGGAGAACGCAAGGTCTTGACTGCTTTCCAGCATGTACATGATTTCCTTGATTCGACCGAGGTTGTTGGTTATAGTCTTTTGCATGCGACGCCTCGCCTTTAGGCGCGCCCAAAATCCGTGGTTTACCTTTTGCGTGGAATCGAGCGCCGACGCGTTTAACTGCAAAATGTTATCCATGCACAGCATAGCGTCGGTAATGCACGACACCGCCATGCTTACGTCGGTAAGTAGGTCTATGGTGTCCTCCATCTGGATAGCGACGTCCAAAAAGGTCAAAAGCGTTTGCGACATAAAGTAGTCCTTGCCGTACTTTTGAATCATATCCGCGGCGCGGGTTGCAAGCTGATCCTTGCGCCGTCCGAAGTTCTTTTTGGAGCTTTCCAGCTTGCGCTCTTGTTCGGCGCGGACGTACTCGTTGTCCAGCTCCGCCGCTTGCTTGCGAATGCGCGCGCGGCGCTCCTCGCTTTCGGACAGTTCCTCTCTTTGCCGTTCTTTTGCCATAATATGCAAATCTCCTTGTGAGTTTTTTTCCGTTTATCAGCTCGTTATTCGGTAACGAACTTTTGAACCGCGGCCTTGATTGCCGCTTGCTCGGCCATAACGTTGTCAAAGTAGTCGTGAGCGTATACCTTGTGGATATTCCAGCCGCGACTTATAAGCGACGTTACGTACCGCGCGTTGTAGTCGAAGTAGTCGTACTTTTTTTGCACCGGCGTTTCGCACCACAGCCCCAGCTCGGCCCGAGTTAAATCGGCAGAAAGCACCGCTATGGGTATGCGCACCGATCCGTCGGTCACGCCGTAGTCGGTTACTATGCGCTCCTTTGCAACGCCCAAGCTTTGCACGTACTCGGCCACCGCGCGGATAAAGTGCTCGCCTTTTTCGGGCGTCGCCGACACGAACTGCGCCGACATATCGGCAAACCGCTCCACGCCCGCAAGATAGTTGCGGATAAACGCTATGCGGTCGTTGCCCGCCATTTGCCGCGCCGTAAGCGTGTGGATTACCGTCACCTTGTTTTTGGCGCGAGTTACCGCCACGTTAAATATGTTCTTGCCGGTCGCGTCGCGGTTAAGCTCGCCAAACGCAAGCTTAATCTTGCCGCGCTTGTCCTTGCCGTAGGTAAGCGACAGAATAAGGTTGTCCGTTTCTTGGCCCTGAACGCTCTCTATAGTGCGGAAAAACACCAGCTTGTCGGGCACGTCGTCAAAGTTACGCCACGCGGTTTCTATCATTCCGTTAAGCTCCGCATCGACATGGACGAGGCTAAGCACGTACCTTAACTGCGCTTCGCCAAACGTGACTACGCCCACCGACGTGGACAGCGTGCCGCGCGTAGCGTCGTAGTATTTGGCAAAATGTTCCTTTAGCGCGGCGACTACGGCGTTGGCCTCCGGTACGTTTACGCCGTCCTCGCAGTAGCCGTCCGCAACGAGAACGTCGGCAAAGCCGAGGTCGGGCGTGGCCGGCACCGTTGCGGGAAAGGTGCGCATGTACGGATAAAACTCGCGCTGGGAAAACTGTATAAGGCTTTCGGTCTTACTGCGGTAGTGACAGACCAGCTCCTCGGTATCGAACGCGAGGTTGCCGAGCGCAAGGCTGAGCGCAGATATATCGGTGTCGAGCGTAAGCTCCTTGGTTTCGTCGCTTATGCGTTTGCGGTTTTTGGCCTTGAAGTGCGTAAGCGGCGGCATTTGGTATTCGTCGCCGACCAGCACGCACTGCTTGCTCCTAAACAGCACCGGCAGTAAATCAACCGGCTCCATTTGGCTGGCCTCGTCCACTATAACGACGTCAAAGTTCTCGTACGCCTCGCCGCGGAATAGCACGCTCGCGGTGGACGGCGAAAGAATAAAGCACTTTTTCAGCTTGAGTATGGCCTTGGCGTAGTTGCGGAACATCACCCTAAGCGACATGTTTATGCCCTTGTCTACCGCCAAAAAGTCAAAGTCGTCGTCCTCGGGGTCGATACGCGCCATGCACAAGCTTTCGGCGCGAACGGCGTTGCAATCGTAAGTTTCGTTTTCCGCGTCGGTAAAGTTCCTTATAGCCAGCTCGGCGGCCTTGCCCAGTCCGTTGCGGGCGTTGCCGAGCTCCGAAATCTTTTGATCGATAACGAGCGCAATATACGAATGCACGAATAGGTCGGTGAACCTTTCGGGCGGCACGTCTATACTGCCCGCCTCTATCGGCGCGAAAAATCTATCCAGCGGTAACGCGTTTTTTCCACCAATAATATCGTCATAACCGAGCGCGGCGGCAAGCGCCGCTCTGTCCGTCGCTTGCGCCGTAAGCACCTTGTTGTCGTTGGACGTAACGAGCCACGGCGCTGCGGCATACGCGTTGACGAAATACCTATCGCCAAACTCCTTAAGCCTATTGACTGCCGACGCAATGCTTACGACGAGCGCGTTTTCACCTTGCAACAGCGAAACGAACTTTGCAGTCTTACTCGCGTCGCCCCCCATCTGCGGCGAATTGTGAATGCGAAGCAACGCCGCAATGGATTGGACTTGATTGAGCATGTTGGGCGCTTCCGCCACGCCGCACCTACCGCACATTGCGGCCAACGCCACGCTAAGCTCGGACTGCGCGCGCACCAGCGCCACGGCCTCCGCCAAGCGTGCTATCACGTAATCGTCGGGCGTTTTTACAAAGCCCTTGGTGTCTGCAATAATATCCGCGGCGGACTTGCACTGCGCCGCAAAATCGCGCATATCCACGCCCAAATCGGCGCTGTACTTTGCAACGGCCAGTATGCATTCGGTCTGCTCGGCGTCCAGTGCGGTAAGCCCCGCAACGTGCGCCAGTACGCCGCTAAGGCCGTCTATCTTGCCGTCGCACTCGGCAATGCGGCCGTAAGCCATTGCGGTATCCGCCAATTCCTTTAGCGTAATATCGGTGCGCGAGCACACTGCGCGAAGCTTTTTCTCCGCCGACTTGGCCTTGAAGTCAAACGCGCCAATCGCCGCCTTGCCGCCGCTTGCGTACGGCGCGAGCGCCGCACACGCCTTGATTATGCCGCCGTCGTTGAGCGGCGCTTTGTCAAACGTGAACGACACGTCTGCGGCAAGCGCATCGCGCTCTTGCTTAAGCTCGTAAATATTATTAACCGTTTCGGCAAACTTTTGCGCGGACTTGTCCGTCATGCCGCCGTTCAAAAACAGTTCGCTGTTTTTCGCCACGGTATTGATTACGGAAAGCTTCAGCTCGCGCACCGTCGTAATGTCCGCCACGCGCGTAAAGCAGTCGCTTACCGCACTGCCGGTAAATATAAATTTGTCGGCGTCCGTAGCCGCACGCTTAGCCTTTTCGTAATTGTCGGCAAGCATAGACAACAGCTCGCCGTCGCTCTTTTTCAGCGTGGTAACGGCCTTTACTATTTCCTCGCCGCTTAGCGCGTTGGGCAAGGCGGCGTCGTGCAAATCGCCGTACGTGCAGTCCCGCCACGGTATATCCTCGTGCGCCTTGGCCAGCTTGCCTATAATATAGTTGACGTTGGTCATATCGTCGGCAATGCAAGCGAGCGCAGACAGCGCGCCCTCGGTATCCACGTCGGCGTTTACGCCAAGCCACGGACTGAGCGCAACCTTGCCGTCGCGCAGTAGCCGCGCGTAGTGTGCGGCGCATTCCTTAACGCTGATTAGCAGCTTGTTGTAGTCCTCGCGGGAAATACTTGCGGCAGTGCCGCCGTCGGTAAATTCTATTACCGGCAAGTCTATATCCTTGTAGTAGGTATCCAGCGCGTCGTAGTACGATCCCCACGCCACGTCGTTGCCGAACGTCAAAGCTTGGTATTCGGCAAGCGCAAGCATGGCTTCGGCCTTGGCTCGATCGGCACGGCTGTACTTAAGGTCGTACGCGCCGTCGTATACGTATTCCTTTCTGCTTTTGATAAGCCGCTTAAACTCGGCGCGAACCTCGGCGGGATTGACGGCGGCCGCCTTTTGCTCCGTTTCGTAGTCGAGCAGCATTACGAACTTGCGCAAGCGCTCGGGCAACTTGGCGTACACCTCGGCAAGCGCCGAAAGCTTTTCGGACGACACGAGCACGCTTTTGCCCTGCGCAAGCAAGGTTGCAAGCATATTTGCAATAGTAAGCGTTTTACCGGTGCCCGGAGGGCCCTTAATTATAAGCGACTGCCCCGCCGCCACCTTGCCGATAATACCGTCTTGCACGCTGTCGGTGGGTAGCACCGGCCGCGTAGTCACCTCGCCGTCGCACTCGACGCGCGCAGGCTTTTCGCCGCCGAACACGCTTTGCACCAGCGGGTGCGAATAAATTTTTTGCTTGTTGCGCCGCACGTCGTAGTACATACAAACGTCGCTGTGATTGTACTGTGCAACGGTAATTACGTCCTTGTCGAACGCCATACTGCCGCCGAGCGCGCCCACGAACTGCTCGACGCGCGACATGTATTCCGCGCCGTCGCTCAGCTTATCCAAGTCTATAGCGTCGTCAAAGCTCTGCCCCACGCCGTTGGGGTGCGGAAAGTTGGCTACTACGCCCTCCGACAATTCGTCTTGCATACGCGCAATCAAGCACGGATTAAAGTACGCGTCGTCGTCCACAAACTCCACTTCCACGTTGCTCGTGTTGGTGCCGCGCACCAGCCGTATAGGGAAAATGAGTAGCGGCGTATTGATATTGCGAATATCGTCGCCTTGCGCAACCGCCCACTTAATAAGCCCCACGCCCAAAAACAGCGGGTTGTTGCCCTTTAGGTCGAGCGCGCTGTACGCGGCGGTTATGAACTTGTCCAGCGCTTCGGCGTTTTTTGCGCCCGACAGATCAGACCAGTCCCACTGCTCGGTTAGCGAGCTTGCTACGGTAGCCTTGATTAGCGCGCTATCCGCAAGCACAGTCTTGTTGGACGGCTTGCCGCGGCGGGCGCGGATTACGCCCAGCATAGCCGCGCCGTCGTTTGCGCCACCGTTAAATAGACGGTACGCCTTGTCCGACCCGCCTTCACCTATCACGCCGACGTCCAGCAGTCTGTTGCCGCGAACGTCGTCGGTGTGGAGCAATCCCTTGATAAACTCGTCCAAAAATATCATTACAGTAACCTTATCCAACTACCTATATAACACATGTATTACGCAAAGTCAATACCGTTCCAGTATTCGTCTTGACCTCTGCGGCAATCTATCTCGAACGCGTACGCGTCCGCCTCGTAAATATGTACCTTGTAAATTTTGGAATGCGTATTGCCGTCGTACGCTTGCTCGCGCGTTTCCCGCCACTTACACGCCCTACCGTAGGTTATGCCCATATGCTCGTAATACCACGGCGCCCAGTTGCCGCTCATAAGCCATGCTTGAAGTGCATGGAAGCTTTCGTGCACTATCGCGTCACGCACCCACGCCGCGTCCCCACAGCAAGAATACTTAAATACTACGCGTTTGCCGCCGTCGTAGCAAGTGCCGCCCGCCGTGTCGTTTTCCAGCTCGTCCGGCACCTCCACTATCGGGTCGATGGGCACGCCCAGCACGCGGTACGTCAGCCTAACCGCAAGCGATATTCGGCTTTGCATTTCCGCGCGGTCCAGTCTGCCCCAAACGGAATAATCGTCCGTGCCGGTGGTGCAGTAGCGCGCTATCATTCCGCACTTGCCGAATACCGTGGCGTTGCTTTCCACTATCCGCTTTATATTATCCACCGCTACGGCGGGAATGCCGTCGTAGTCGAATTCCCCGCAGACGGACGAGCTCTGCCCGCCGCCGCGAAACTCGCCCCAGCCGTCGTCTATAAACAGCATGGAATCCTTAAGCCGCGCCAAATACTTTTGCGCCGCCGCGGCGTTGCCAGCCGAAATCTTTTTTCCGCGAGTCTGCCAATTATTGCGGTGCTCGGGCTTAACTATCTCGTTAAGTCCGGCAAAGCCCAAAAACGGCATGTCCCTAAGCGCCGTCCGCACCGCGCCGTCGTCCGCAAGCTTTAACGCAACCAGCTCGCCCGCCGTCGCGTCGAATGACGGCATAGTAATATACGATTCGCTTATATCCAGTGCGCTAAGCTCGTCGTACTGCACGGTCGCCGTCATTCCGTCGTCGTACAATGCGCCGCCTATCACGTCCGGTATAAACACACGTATGCCCGCCTTGCCGGCCAGCATTGCCGCGCGCAAAAGGTATACGCGTACGTCGTCCGACGCCATGTCCGCGCCGCTTATAAACACCGCGCATTTTTTATATTCGGCGTACGTGAATATTTTGTCAATGCCGTCGCGCGTGCCGCCCACGACCTTCAAGTTGAACTCGTACGTTTCCACGTCGCGCGGTACGGCGCCCACCGCATACAACCGCGCTTCGTCCACGAACGGCGTGTTTAATATAAGCGCGTTGGCCTTGCCGCCCTCGTCGCACTCCGGCGTGGGAAAGTAGTCGCAGTCGCGTAAAGTAAGTAGCCTTGCCGATACCGTGCGCTCCAGCGCCTTGGCGTACGCGCCGCAAAGGCCGGTCTTCCAGCTTTGCATGCTCTCCGCAATTTCGCCGTCGAGCGTAGGAAATACCACGCCTTCCTCAAACGGCGAAGCAACCTCGCCGCCCAAAAATTTATCTATCAGCTCGGTTGCCGTTTGCATAATTTTTTTGCCGTTGGCGGCAAGCGTGTGCTCGCTGCCCGCTTGCGCCGAAATTTCCTTTTTTGCCCCGGCGTACGCCCCGAACATCGCGACGAAGCTTACCGTGTTTTGTATAGCCGTCGCGCTTTTGTTATAGCCCTTTTCCTTGGCTATAGGCAAGCTTTGCTCGGCGTAGGCGTTCAGCTTGTCCGCAAGCGCCGACGAAAAGTCGGGCCGAATCGCCTTTAGCGCAAAAATCTTACACGCCAAACGCATACCCAGCGCCTCGGCGTTTGCACGGTTGTCGGCGTTGAGCGCGGGATTTTTCAACAGCTCCTCTATGGTAGCGAGCGCGCCGTCCAGCGCCGATATATCCGTCGAGTAAATATACTCGGCGTTTGCGTCGGTAATAACTTGCTTAAAGTTGATCATCTATCGTCGTCCGAAAACAGCGTACTGCGCTTGACCTTGACCTCCGGCTTTTGCTCCTCCGCTTGTTGCGGCTTGCCTTGCGCTTGCAAAAGCGCCGCAAGCTCGGGCGACAATTCGGACGACACTTGCTCGCGACTGTTGCGCTCGCGCTCGATAATCGCTTGTCTGTCCGTTTCCGGAATAGCCGCGCGGCGCCCGCGCACCAGTCCGTCCATCTTGAGCCTATCGCCCGACACCGAAAGATTGTTTATGCTGTCGTTGATGCCGGCAATAATGCTGTGTATGCTTTCGATTGCAATGGACTGGTTTTTGTCGCTCAGTCTTCCGCCCATCATGTCGATAAGCGCGTTAAAATCCACGCCGTAAATGATGTCCGACAAAAGCACCAGATCGTTTTTGAACTGGCCGAGCACGCCGATAACGCTTTCCAGCTCGTTGTATATGGCCTCGCGCTGTTCGAGGCTGGCCTTTAGGTAGTCGGGGCCGTTGCTCTCGCGCAAGGTGGAAACGGTGTAAAGCAGATCGTCCTCCTTGGGCTTGAGGCTCTTTATCTTGCGGTCGGCAGTGGCAAGATCGAACTCGCCGTTTTGGAACGCCGCAACTATATCCGCCTTTTGCTTTTTTATATCGTCAAGGCCTTTTTCGCACTCGTCAATCTTATCTTGGCGGGCCTTGTCGCGCTCGTCTATCTGCGCGCGAATGGCCGATATATCCGCCTTTTCGGTAGCCATTCTGTTCAAAAAGGTATCCAGCATTTCCAGCGACGCGCGGCCTTCCACTACGGACGCCAAGGCGTCGTTGTTCCTAAACGCGTGCTGTTCCTTGACGCGCTCCTTGCGCGTAACGCCCACGTTGAGCGCCGCCCACGCTTCCACGATCTCCAACGCCTTTTTAAGCTTGGCTATGGAGCCGGACTGAAGATTGTTGCGCGAACAGTCCTCACGCCAAACCTTGACGGCGGCAATCGCCTCGTCCGACCGCCCTTGCGCCGTGCGACTGCTGGTGTCGCCTATATTATCCATTGCGGTAAGAATTTGGTTCAAAATTTCGCGGCTCTGCTCCAAAAGCTCGAACTGCCGCTCGTTGACGTTGAGTAGACCTTGCCCGCTGCTGCGCAGCTCCGTCATAGTGTTTACCGCAACGATACTCGTGTTGATACATTCCTTAAGCGGCTCGGCGACGTTGATAACCTCCTTGCGCGCTTGAAGCTCCTTTTGCAGTAAGCCGTCGGCCTTGACAGAATATTTGGTAAGCTTACCTATCTGCTCGTTGCCCAGCTCGGTCAGCGCAACCACTATATCGGAAAGTCCGTCCAGCGCGCTCTTACACGTTCCGTCAAATCCGTTGTTTATGCCGTGAACGCACATGTCCCACATTCCGTTGACGATGCGGTCGCCCAGCTCCTTCGGTCCGTCGAACATAGAATGGCCGGTCAAATAGCTTTCGGTAAACTTTTTGTTGAGCGACAAGCCGTTTTTGCGCGCTACGTCTTGAATGGATTTTACTTTTTCGATAGTGGTCATGGGTAACTCCTATTGTTTTGCTACTTTGTTTATAAGGTCCTCGGTGGCGTGAGCAAACGTTTCCAGCCGCGAGTTTTTGTACATAAGCACGTCGTCCTCGCTGAACACGAAGTCGGTTTCCACCGCCGAACCGCTCATGGCGTCGATAATGCGCTTTACTCCGCTGTACTCGCCGAAGCCGGTGTTCTTGCGCAAGGTCTTGCCAATGCGCTTGCACTTGCTTTCCGATATGCCGTGCGCGCCGCCGCCGTTAAAGAAGTATAGAAAGTAGGCGCTGTCCGGCTCGATTGCCTCGACGTCCTCCGCAGTCTTGAGCGTGCGAAAAGTGCCGTCGTCGGCATCAAATAATACTATAAGCATTTTTCGCGCAAAAGTCAATAGTTTGCCGTCATTCAGCTTGGAACTTCCGCGAACTGCGCGTAGCTCGGCGTAGTCGCCCAGCCCCAAACGCATAATGCCGAACAGCGGCGAACGCTCCTTGCCCAAGCACGACTGCAATACCGACAGCACGTGCATGGCGCGACTTTCCGCAACCACGCGCTCCGCGCCGTCGTCGTCGGGCACGGTAAGCCCCTTGGCAACTATCTTTTCCCGCTCGTCATGGTAGCTAAGCTCGCCCACCCGCCTAAACGATTCGGGCAGTTTTTTAAGCAGCTCCAAGTAGTGCTTGGCCGCCGCACAACGCAGCTTGATACAGCTTTCGGCGTAATCGCGGTCGGCGGGGCGCTCCTCCATTTCCGGCATACTACTCCACACCAGCTTGTAATATTCGTACGCTATGCGGAAGCTTTCCGTAACGTCTGCGGTTATGTAGCCGTGCTCGTAGTAGAACCCCAGCCGTATAAGCGCCTTGGGATTGCCCATGCGCGCCGCGGCGCGGCAGTACTCTATGGCGGTGGCAAGGTTGCGCTCGTACTCAGACAAATCCTTTTGGCTTTTGAGCGCGCGAAGGTAGCACAGCTCGGACAGCTTAAAGGTTTCGTCGTTCTCCTTGTTCACCTTGACGGCAATCGACTTTATGCCCACCACCGTCTTGCACGACGGGCACGCCCAGTCGCCGTTGTACAGCTCGAGCGGCTTTACTATATTCTTGTTGCAATTACTACAAATCATAATCTATTCCTCCGTCTGTTCGGGCGGTGCGGTAACGTTGAGCACGCCGACGGTAATAACAATCTCATAGTTACCTCTATCGGTACCGACTACAACGGCGGTTACAAAGTGCTGCCCTACGGGAATAATTTCATCATCTTTGTGAATGCAAGTTAATTGGTACGACGATACCGTAACGTCATCACCCTCGACAAGGCCGGTAATTTCGTGCGTGTAGTGTGGAGTTTGACCGTACTCTATATCGTCAACGTGTATCCCGATATATAATCGTTTTTTCTCTACCGTAAAGCTTGTAGTCGTATTGGTAAGCGTGTAGTTTTGTTGCTCGGAAGCGAACGCCGCCGTGGCTGTGCCAGAGCCTACGTTTCTGCGCCCGCCGCTTACGGTAAGCGGCAAATCCTCGCTGTTAACGCCCTTGGCGGTTGCAGTCGGCACTTGCTCGGTGCCGTTATACGTGAGCGTGGTGTTGGACCACTGAACGTTTACCGTCGCCTTGTTTATCAAAAATCCGTGCGTGCCGCCCGTCTTTATCTCGTAGTTGGAGTCGGCAACGGTAGCGGTAGCCGCGTACGTGCCGGCGTCAATCGCGCCGAGCGGGTTGTTTTCTATCGACACGGCAACCGGCACGGACTGGCTACTTACGCCTACCGCCGTCGCGGTGGGCGTTTGCCGACGGCCGTTGTACGTAACCGTGGTGTCCGACCAGTTTACCGTAACACCGTACGGCTCGATTGTAAAGCTGCAAGTCGTATTGTTTATAAGCGTATAGTTTTTGTTGGTGGAAACGGCTATAGCTATGTACGGCGTAGTGACGGAGCCGTTTATCACGTTGGCGTTTGTCTGCCCGCCGCTTACGCTGATTGCTACCGGTTGGGGACCGACGCCAAACGCTACAGCCATAGGCGCTTGCCGCTCGCCGTTGTAAGTAAGCTTATCGTTCGTCCAAATAACGCTCACCTTTTGGGGCATAATTGTGAAATTCATAGTCTTTTTGCTTGCGTCGTCTATAACGTAGTTGGAGTTTAGTAAGCTCGCCGTCGTCGTATAGTCGCCCGCGTTCACGGCTATGTTAGAGTAAGATATTTGCAGTTCCTCGCCGTCCAAGTCCAGTGCGTGCGCCGTAGGACGGTGAACACCGTTGTCGTACGTGAATTCAGTTTGCTCGTCCCAAGTGAGCGCGACGGGGTGCGGCTTAATTGTGTACGTATACGACGAGCCGCGCACTATGGTGTAATTGTTCGCTTGCGTAGCGTTGACGAACTCCGCGTGCGTGGTGTACGTGCCGGCGTTGCCGTTGTTGGTAATGGTGTACAACAGCACGGTTTCGCCCTCAGCGGAGTTTTCCACCTCGCCCTTTATCAAGCGCGCTTTGCCGTCGTACACGTCGCCGCCGCCGGTCATGCTCCACGTTACGTTTATCGGGCGCTTAAGTAGGCTGACGGTAATATCCGCCGAGCCAATCGATTCGCACGTCGTTATTTGCGGCGCACTGACCCTGACTATAGCGGTAAACGATTTAAGTCCCGCGTTCGACGCGTACCTACGCAAGTTTTGCGTTATACCTACGTTCTCCACACCGTCGTACCATTCGTATTGAATGCTTGCGCCGTCAATAGGGTGCGTAACGGTCGCCGTCAGCTCGTAGTTGTCGCCGTAGTACACGCCCACGCCGTCTACTCCGCCCACGCGGGACAGCGTTATTTGCGGCTTTACAAGCTCCCAGTACGGCGCAATGGTAACCTCGCCGTAGCCCTCGCGCAGAACGTCGGCCAGCGAAGTGAAGTTGCGGTATACGCCGCTGTTATACGCCGCGTACTGCATAGTGCGGGTAAACGCCGAGCCGCGGTCGAACGACTGCAATATCTTATCCGCGTTATCCAATACCGTCAGCTTGTAATCTTGAAGTCTGCCGTTTATCTCGGCAAACGGAAACTGCGTATCGGTGTCGTACTTGCCGTCGTTGCTCTCGCCGGCAAAAATCTTGTAAATCTTTTGGAAGCCGACCGACACGTCGCGGCTTTCGGTAATCGTCGCGCCGTTAAGCGCTCTGTCGCCGTATTTGATAGGGCTCATAATATACCCGCCGTCGACGCTGCCCACGTTTTTGTAGCTGTAGTATAAATCCTCGTCCGATTCAATATCGGAATGCGCGACGTAGTCCACGCCTTTAACGTCGGACAGCCTAAAGGTATCGCCCTTTTTGCCGAACCACGTGGGGATAATATTCTCCTTGGCGTTGTCGTACGAATCGCGGTCGTAATTGAAGGTAACGTACACCTCGTCGCTATCCAATCCTATCGGCTTGACGTTGTTGCCCAGCTCGTGCCGATCGGAATAAAAGTCGCCGTAAAAGCCGGCGTTATACAGCTTTTGCTTGACAACGTCCACAGCACTCTTATCGACGAATATCGTTATATCGGTGTTCAGTCCGGACGAGATTGCGTCGAGGCAAATATCGGTATCGGCGGCGCAGTTTAGCGTTACTCTTTTTATATTCGGGTACGTAAATATCTTGGACGAAACTTCCTTAACCTTGCGGCCGTTGAACTCGTACGGCACGACTATGCTGTCGCCTCGGCCGTAAACCACGTCCGTAACCTCGCACTCGTCGTCGTCAATATAATTATACACGAGCGGAAGATTGTCGTAGCCTTGGCCGAAGTAGCCGTCGTCTATTATCGTGCCGCCGTAAAACAATGCGAGCGCCAAAAGCACTATGCCCGAAAGCAATATTGCCGAAACTAGCTGAACGTTGCGGCCGACGCGCACCCGCCGCGACGCGTACAAGTACGCTACGCCGACGGCCAGCACGCCCACTACGTGCAGTAGCGCCCACGCGGAAAGCGTGGTGTTGTTAAGTATTACCGAGCTGCTGTTTGCAAAGCTTGCAAGCCAGATAATAATGCAAATTACGGTGAAAATTACGTAGACTACGAACAGCTTTAGCGCGTACTTAAAGCGTTGGTTTGAAAGCACTACGGCTATTAGGTACAGCACGTCGCCTATAGTCATAACGAGCGGAAGCGCCCAATACGCTCCGGCCGCGCCCATCACCCACAGAGTAATGCACGCCGTAAAATCGGCTATGGGCAGTATTGCCAAGCCTATCAGTAACAGTATTTTGTACTTGCCCGAAAGCATTTCGGTTACGGGCGAATGTGAAACGTTTTTCATAACAGCTTTTACCCCTCCCTCACTTCACTTTTTTGGGCGGCTTAATATAACCGTAATCGCGCGCGTCCAGCTTGTTGAACACGTACCGCTCGTTGCCAAGCTCGAATATAATTATGTTGCTGTCCTCTTTGCAACGCTTTTTGTCCGTTGCGTGCTTTAGCCGCACGCGCAAGGACAGCATGTTGCCGTACTTGCGGTACAGCTTTTTGCCATCCTCCGTCGGCTCGGAGTCGCCGCAAAGCCGACAGTAACCGTTTTTGCCGGTGTGCTCGCCGTACGTCCTGCCACAGCACTTGCACTTTTTCACCTTGCCGTCGGTAAGCACGAACGCTTGCTCGTCAAGGTTCAGCGAGGACGTAAGCTTGCCCTCGTCGGCGCCGCTTGCAAAAATATTGTAGTACACCACTTCGGGGTACGGACAGCCCTTGCACTTGCGGTAAACGTTGCCATCGCCGTCCTCGTACTCCACGGCTTGACTCGAGCATATAAGCCGCGAACATCCGCTGTTGCGCATGTTGTCGGCGCACGACACCTTGAACAAGTGTTGCGAAATAAGCGCTTCGGTTTTGATTAGGCCTATCGCTTTGTCGTCCAGACCGAGGTTGCGTTCGGCAAAGTCCAGCTCGTACCCGCCGTCGTACTCGTTCTCGTCAAACAGCACCTCGTTGTTTTCCACCAACGGCACGCCGTCCTTGTTGCAATTAGTGCAGTACAGACTTACGCTGTTGTTTAACCCCACTACCAGCTTGAGCGCGTTTTTGCCGCCCACGGTCACCGCGTAGGAAAAGTTTTGCCATTCCACATGCGATATGCCCAGCACCGTTACATGCGTGCATTCCAGCTCCTTTTCGTCGCTGGTGGCAAGCAATTTCAGCATCTTTTCTATCTTGGGCAAGTAATCGGGATTGAACATTATATAATCGGCACAGCCCTCATCCTCGAACAGACTGCCCGCACGGTTAAGCACCGCGCTTACCAGCTGACCGTCGACCAGCTCGCCGTTATCGCTCTGTCCGTCGTCTGACGGCACTGCACCGTTTATGTAATCGTCCACGCCTTTTGCCTCGTATCGGCTGATGGGCACCAGCTTGCCGTCGCGCCCTACGCGGAAGTACACCTTGCCGAGCAACGGCTCGGACTCCGCGCCGCCGTTAATCTCCAAGCGCATTGACACGGCGTAGAAGTTTTCCGCTTCCGGCGTATAGCGTTCGGACACGGCAAACGGCGCGTCCAGCACGCGCTTTAAAAATCCGTCCGCAAACCTTTTGATAACGCCTTCCACGGCGCCGCCGACCGCCGCCGCGCGGCTGTCGGCAGTCTGACGGAACTCTATAAGCGAATAGTACTTGTGGTAGTCCGCGCCGACGTCGGCAATTAACTGCTCCCAGTCCGAGCTGCTGCTGTCGAACTTTTTGCCGCGCAGTCCGGCAAACCAGCTTGCGCCGTCCTTATCGAACCTAAGCTCGTTTTCCGCGCCGTCCCTGGCGCCGTTTACGCCGTGCTCGTCCTCGCAGTACACGAAGGTATTGGCGGCCGTAACGATCTCCGTATCGGTCACCCGCTTAATATTAACCTTGTCGGACAAAAATCCGTTTTTGTAAAGACTGCAAATGCTTTTGAATTCCTTTTCGTATTCGCAGCCGACGTTAATTCTTGCCATGGTCTACTCCTTTTCGCTGTCGCCGTCGCGTTCGAGAATGCGGCGCACGTCGGTGACGATTTCCGCTTGCTCGCCGAGGTTTTGACAGAATCCCTCGCCGCCGTCATGGTCGAACTTCCACAGCTCGGAAATAAAGGTGGCAAAGGTGCGCGCCACTACGGGGCGCAGTTTGCCGTGGTTGCGGCGCGAGGAACAGCTCGGCATCGGGCAGTCCGCCTCCCACTTGTCGTTGAACTCCAATGCGTACGGCTTGGGACTGCAACCGGCGTAGTCGCAATCCGAGCAACGCCCGCCCTCGCCGTTTTCACCTATAATCTGCTCCTTGGGTAGGCCGGCAATCTTGCACTTGTCCCAGCACGAATCGTTGTCGCACATAGCGCAAATGCGCATAAGCTCGACGTCGGACACGTTACTTACTTCCTTGTACCGCTTAAGCGCCGGACACTTGCCGTACATATGCCCGCCCTTATTGAACCGCTTGCAGTGCGCTATGGCGCAAATCTTGCGGCAGTATATCGATCTGTCGCCCTTTTCGCCAGAATTACACATTCTGCCGCGCTCGCCGTTTTCCACGTTGGAAAAACACATATATCCGTCGGATACCGAACGCGTAAGCACGGTACCGCAGCTGTCGCACTTAAAGTCGTATACCGTTATCTCGCTCATTTCCGTGCCGTTGCCGTCGGCGTCTATGCACTGCGTTTCTGCACGGCATACCAGCGCGCCCTTCTTTTTGCGCTTGTCGTCGTACGCCTCCTTGGACATAAGCACCACTCTGCCGCACGCATTGCACCGTAGCGCCACCATTTGGTCGGAGTTACTGCCCGCAAGTATGGTCGCGTCGCCGGTGTTGCCCGACAGCAAGCCTATCTCGGCAAAGTACGCAAGCGCAAAGCCCTCCAGCTTGCTCATATCCGCAAGCGAGTATACAGTTACGTCGTTCTTTTGCCCGAGTCGGAATATACGGCCTATGCGCTGATCCATGGCCAGCGGGTCGTACGTTACTTGGTAGTTGATTATTATGCTCGATTCTTGTAGGTTGGCGCCCTCGGTGTACTTGGCGTCCTTTACTATAAGTATGGCGTCGGAGCGCTTTTCCGAATTGAACTCGCGCTCCACCGCGTGCACGTCGGCGGCGTCGTCGCCCACGATTATTCGTTTTTTCAGCTCGGGGTCGCGCATCAACGCATTGCACACCTCATCGTATATGCGTTCGGACTTGCCAAGGTTGTAGTCGAAAAACACCAGCACGCGCTTATCCTTGTGCTGTTTGAGTATGCGCACCGCAGTTTCGTATTTGTAGTCCGTAACGGCGCTCGTCTGCTCCACCGGCACCAAGTACGTCTGCTTGGCAACCGCGCCGTGCGTGTTGCGTAGGCGGTCGGCGTAGTACGTTATATATCCGTTTTTGGTATGTATAGCTTTTGTCTGCGGGTCGCTTGCCGCCAGCTTGCCCATTATGCTGTTAAGCACGTGCGCATACGCTTGCTCTACCGAAAGATTGCCGCGCAAGTTCTTTACGTAGTCTATAAGCGTAAGCTCCTCCGAGCCTAACGCCACAATAGGCTGACCGCCGCCAGCAACGTGCGAAAAGTCTACCGTAACCTTTTTTTCGTTAAGGCCGGTTATGCTCACCGTTTCGGGCACGCGCGACATCGGGTAGAAAAAGTAGTTGTGTACAGACTTGCGCTTAGACAGCTTGTTGGGCTGGCGTATCATTATCGAACGCAACACGCCGTTGTGGTAGGCGTCTGATATGCGCTTTATCACGTCGTCCTTAATCGCCTTATGTCCGTCGGCGTTCAAAAAGTCGTCTATATACTGCGCTCTGTCGTACGGCGTTTTGGCGTTGAAGTCCGCCACTTGCCCTATCGCATGCAAGTACGCGCCCAGCTCGTCGGCGTACTTTTGCATTACCACAGAGTACTTTACTCGGCGAATAAAATCGGTAATATTGGTCGCGCCGTAACACACCGTGTCCTTGTAATACTGCTTTTCCTCCAAGTACTGCGCCGAACGGTCGCTGTCGTCCTTTTCGTCAAAGTCGGACGGATTGCCGCCCTTGCACCGCACGAAGTACCACAAGCGGAACATGTTTTCCAGATTGCCCGAATGCGGCGTTGCGGTAAGCAACAGACAATACGTTGCGCCCGCGCGCTTTTTGGTCTGCATCATTTCGGACAGCATGCGCATGGCGCCCGCGTACTTGCCCGCGTCCTCGCTAAAGTGGTGCGCCTCGTCGACTACGACGACGTCCACCAAAAAGTCGGGACTGTACCGCCACTGCGCAAATATATCCACGTCCACTATTATGGGGCGCTTGGGGCGAATAAACTTGCCTTGTTTATCCACACCCACCTCGGCCAGAACGTCTTGGAGCGTGGGGAATTCGCCCTCCGTCTTTTGCACCTTGTACAATACGTCCTTACCCATGCCGAACTTATTTTCCAGCACGTCAACCCAGCTGTTAAGCACTTGGTCGGGCGCGACGATTATAAGCGATTTCATTTTGCCACGCACGGCAAGCTCGCTCAATATTACGCCGGCCTCAAACGTTTTGCCGCTACCCACTACGTCGGCAAGCAAGCCGAACCCGCGCAGATCGCGCAAAAACTTCTCCGCCGCCGATTGCTGGTGCGACAGTATTACGCTACCGCCCTTGCCGTGTATATCCGAGTCCTCGCCTATGCCGTACGCAATCTTACCGTTGCGCTTTTTGTAGTGCGAACAGTCGATCAAAAGCTCGTGAAAATCGTCGTGGCTGTCCAAGGCCTCCACGCTTTGCTGCGCCTCCGCAACCTGCTTGGTAAACTTCTTTTTGTATTGCAGATTGCTGCGCTGTACGTCGGCGGAAAACGCCGTATCCGTAAACGTTAGCTTGTAGTTTTCGTCCATGCTCTTTCTCCTAACTTGTCACGCACTAAGTTAATTGCGTTTCTATATTGAACGCAAATTCTATATCTTGCTTTGCAACCGTTTCCCTTTGACCGCGCCTCGGTCCGTCCAAGTACTGAACTATAGTGAACGCCGAATTGCGCTTTTGATCGTTGCGCGCATACGCTCGGGCGTAGCCGTCGCCGTCTATTTCCACACCAAGCTTTAGGTAAACCTCGTTTATTATTTTTACCCGCCGACCGTGATAGTAGTATTTGGCGCGACTGCCGCCGTTCATATTATCTATACTGCCGTTAAGCACGCGCAAGCCTATTTCGCGCTGAAGCTTGTTAAGCATAGTCAGATTGTCGGTGTCTACCACCAGTAAGTTTTCACCGCCCGACCGCGCGTACGTTATCATTGGCGCCTTGCGCGAATGCTCTATATCTTGCGCGGAATAGAAGGTGCTCATTATGTGCATAGCCGCCGATTGCTCGGAATCGTCGCCGGTGGTTATGCCGCCCTTGTCGCCGTCCTTGGGCGTGTAGTACGTAGCGCCGCTTTGCGGAATGCGCGTCCCCTTGTTTACCAGCACGCGGAAAAACGGTATAACGTTGTTGCCGTTGCCCACTACGCGGAAAAGCCGCACGCCGTAGGTAAGCGCAAGCACCATGTCTATAGTCATGCCGCTCATAGCCGCAACCGCACAGCCGAGCGCCGGCGAATACAGCGCGTCCTCGTGCGCAAGAATGTTGTAGCCGTCGTTCTTTACGCCCACGTACTCGCTGTCGTCTTTTTCAAACGTGCACACCTTTACGCCCAGCGGCTCGATATACCTACGGATATACTTCATCAGTCCGTACGTTTCCACCGGCCCGCCGGTAATGAAAATACGCTTTACGTCGGTGTTGATAGGGCGAATAAGTTCGTCGGTTATGTAGTTTACTATGCGCCGCGCCACGCCGGTGTTATCGGTTATGCCAACGCACTGTTCAAACTGCTCGCGCGTTATATTGCGCTGTATCAATAGGTCGCGCGACGCCGAAATAGGCACGCCGTAGCGAAACGCGCGACTGTCGTATATGGGCATGCCCAGCACTATCTTGGCCGACTTGATGTCCTTTACGAACAAGTATTGCTTGGTATTAAGCGCCGATTCGGCAATATGTCCGTCTTGGCCGCTGGACGGTCTGCCCATAGTTTCGCGGCCGGACATCTGCCCTTCTATGTACCGCGCCACGGCGTCGTCAATATCCTTGCCGCCGATTGCCGCCGGCTCGCTGTGTCCGTCCACGCCGTCAACCGAAATGCCGGTACCCGAAAAAGTAACCTTGACGAGCGAAATGCGCTCCTCGCCGATATTGAATATTATCGACTTGTCGTTCTTTGCCATTCTGCCGGAATGCTTGGCGTATGCGCACAGCGCCTTGGCCATGCTCATTACCGATTCGGGCTGAACGCCAAACGCCAAAGTGACGAGCCGCTTAAGCTCGTTCAAGTATTCCTCGTCCGAAAACATGGGGTACACTATGCTTGGCGTTATTTCAAAGTCGCCCGATTTTTTAAACAGCTTGGTAAGCCGACTTTCCACCAGTCCATGCACGTACTTAAAAAACAGCTCGCACACCTCAGACGGCGTTTGCGGCGCAGTAAAGGTTCTGTCCTTGCGCACCGCTTCGTCCAAGTCGTCGGTCAGTACGTCGCGTTGCGGAAAATAAAACTTGGGAAATCTGTTTTTGTTAAAGTAATAATTGCGATTGCTCTTTTGCGTGGTAAGCGTCGCCGCCGGCTGAAGCAAACGCAACAAATCACAAATTTTAACTACGGTAATAAACGGCTTGTCGCCGACAGAGTTCACCTCGTCGCCGAACAGCCACTTACCCTCGTCGTCGTAGTACGCAACGGACGGCACCGCAGTCATAGCCAGCGGGTCGCCGACTATCTTGCCGGTGTGCTCGCGGCCGTCAAAGTACGCATACGCGATTTTTATTGTGTCGCTCCCCAAGTCGAGAGCTACGTGTACCGATTGCTTTGCCATTAACTAATCTTTCCTCGCAATAAGACTATAATCCGTCTACATAAATTATATCACCGATATACTTTTATGTCAATTTGAGAAAGATTAGATTTACATTAGAAAAGCTCACCGAAAATTCTAAGAATTGAAAAATAATTAAGAATTAAGAAAGGATGAGATTCCTCGCGTTGCTCGGAATGACAAAAAGAAGTTTATGCATGTTACGCATACTATTTTGTCATTCTGAACGCAGTGAAGAATCTCATCCTTAATGCGGCGAAGCCGCCATAATTCTGCATTCTGAATTCTTAATTCTTAATTTGTTCCTCGTCCTCGTCCTTTTGGGACTGTTCGGCTTGGGCTTCGGCAATCAGTTTTTCGTTCTCCTTGCGGATTTTTTCCATTTCTATTTCGTTATTGATTTCGGTAACGGAATAGCCTCTGCCGCTTAGCTTGATAAGCATAAACAGCGCCAACGCCGCCGCGCCGCCGCCTATTGCCACGTACGTAAAAATATTGCTGTACACGCCCGCAAGCGACAGCGTAAGCGATACAACGAACACCGCCATAAACACGAGCGCGACTATTGCTATTACCCTTGCCGTTTTGTCCTTCATAACCCAATTATAACATTATTGCCCATTAAACGCAAGCAAAATAAAAAGGTTGAGATTCCGCGCATAGCGTTGAATATCAACCTTTTTATAATTTGGTTATTATCGAGTGCGGAGATGCGAGTAAGACGGACAGCTGGCGACGAGGCGCGATGGGCGCGTAGACCCACCTACGTAACCGAGCGCCGCGAAGCACGCAGTCCGTATGACGACGCATATACGCGCTCGGAAATTACTTATCGTTCAAGCACGCAATACCGGGGAGAACCTTACCCTCCAGCAATTCCAACGACGCGCCGCCGCCGGTGCTGATGTGGCTCATTTTGTCGGCGAAGCCGAGCTGTTCAACCGCCGCCGCGCTGTCGCCGCCGCCGATAATGGTCGTGCATTTGCCTTGAACATCGGCAAGCGCTTGAGCTACGGCAATAGTGCCCTTGGCAAGCGTCGGGTTTTCAAACACGCCCATAGGTCCGTTCCACACGACGGCTTTGGCGCCGGCAACCTTGCTTGCGTAAAGCGCGCGAGTCTTTTCGCCTATATCCATACCCATCATGTCGGCGGGAATGGAATTGGACGGAACGGTCTTGACCTCGATAGCCTCGTCAATCGGCTCGGGGAAGTGCGAAGTAATAACGGTATCGATGGGCAGTACGAGCTCCTTGCCGAGCTTAGCCGCCTTGTCTATCATATCCTTGCAGTAGCTTATCTTTTCCTCGTCGAGTAGCGAGGTGCCGACCTCGTAGCCTTTAGCCTTGAGGAAGGTGTAGGACATGCCGCCGCCTATAATAAGCGTGTCGCACTTTTCCAAAAGATTAGAAATAACGTTGAGCTTGTCGGCAACCTTAGCGCCGCCGAGTATAGCTACGAACGGATGCGGCGGATTGTCTATGGTCGCGCCCATAACCGACAATTCTTTTTCGATAAGCGTGCCGCAAACCGCGGTCTTGATAATGCCGTATTCCACGATAGCCGCGGTGGACGCGTGCGAGCGGTGCGCAGTACCGAACGCGTCGTTTACGTACACTTCCGCGTCGAACGCCAACGCCTTGCAGAAGGCTTCGTCCTTGCCCTCTTCCTCCCAGTGGAAGCGGAGGTTTTCAAGCAGAACCGCCTCGCCCGCCTTGAGCGCCTTGCGCTTGGCTTGAGCGTCGGGACCGATTACGTCGGTAGCAAACGTCACCTTGCCGCCCAAAAGCTCGTTAAGCTTTTTGGCAACCGGCGCGAGCGTAAGCTTTTTCGGCTCGTCCTTTTTGGCCTTTTCTATAATCGCTTCGGCCGTCGTTTCGCCGGCCTCTACCTTCTTTTTGTCTTTTTTGTTGAGCTTGACTTCGGCCGAGAATATGGAGTGCGGCTTGCCCATGTGCGAGCACAGCGTAACAAAAGCGCCTTGACCGAGCAAGTACTTAATGGTGGGAAGCGCGCCCATAATGCGCGTTTCGTCGGTTATTACGCCGTCCTTCATAGGTACGTTAAAGTCGCAACGCACAAGTACGCGTTTGCCCTTTACGTCAACGTCCCGAACAGTCTTTTTGTTCATGATTATATTTCTCCTTATTGGATTATTAACGTTATTATTAGTAGCCGCCGAGGCGACATTATTTGTAGCGACCAAGGCGATGCATGCGCCGCCGCGTTACTGCACGGTACTGCGGTACTGCGCAATAAGATACTCAAACGCGTCGCGAACTTGCAAAAAGTCGGTGTACGTATCACTGCTTGCGGCAAGCAATACAGGCGCTGTTATCTTGCGCCTATCGAGGTCGGAAAACAGCTTGTCAAACCGATACTTACCATGCCCCGGCAAGCACCACTCGGACTTGTTAAAGTCTTGCACGTCGATAAGGCTTACGCGTTGCGGCGGGCAAGCGTCCAAAAACTCGCGTATATCGGAGCCGGCGTTTTCAGCTTGCCGAAGGCTGATCGAAGCAAAAAGCCTCGGACAGCGTTCCATTATCTTTTTGAAAAACTCGGGCGTG
>JAIDCZ010000002.1 GCA_029055565.1 Clostridiales bacterium | reverse complement strand
TAAACAATGCGTCGGCGGCTTTTGTAAAGCTGCCATTCTCGGCTACTGATATAAACGTTGTCAGTTGCGGATTATACACTTGCCACCTCCGTCGCATTTACCTTTGGTTTTTATTATAGCAAAAAACGAACGGAAAATCAAGTTTATCTACGGGTGCAAATCAGTTGAAATGTTTCCACAAACCGATGTTGTTCGTAGTCTTCTGCTAAGGTTGAAACTATAATTTGTCTTACCTTTTCCGGACATAAAAAATAAGCGTTTACTCTCCATTTTAGATTGTAAGTGCTTATTTTATATTGGTTATCGTCACTATTTTGCCGCTAAAGGTCGCTATTTAGTCCATTTGCGTTTAAGACAAATGAGAGTTTCGACGTGATGTGTGCCGACGAACATGTCGAACAGCTTTACCGTAGTTATTTTGTAGTCGGGCGCGACGTCCAGAAAGGCGCGAATATCGCGGCACATCGTGGCGTGATTGCAAGATACGTATATAAGCGTATTGGGCTTGACCTCGGCAATAGCGCGCGCCACGGCCTCCCCGCAACCCTTGCGCGGCGGGTCTATCAGCACGTCCACACTTCCGTCGCACTCTCCTATCACGCGTGGCAAAACGGACTCCACCTCGCCACACACGTTGGTAATTTTATCGGCGTTGCCGTTCAGCTTGGCCGTGTAGTCGGCGTCCTTAACGGCTTGCGGCACGCACTCCACCGCCACGATTTTACGACACTTACTCGCGGCAAGGTTACTCGTTATGCCTATACCGCTGTATAGATCGATAAGCGTATCGCTCGTCACTTCGTTCATTGCCGCCGTGTACAGCTCGTCGCGAATATAGTCGTTCACTTGCAAAAAAGACAGCGGCGAAAGCTCGGCCTTTACGCCGAGCACGTTTACGCTCAGTCGCGCGTTACCCTTTACGAGCCGCACGCTGTCGCCCATAATAACGTTGTTGCGCGCAGTGTTGCGGCAAACGAAAAAGTCCACACCGTCGGGCAACCGCTTTGCAAGCTCGGCCTCGCCGTCGAACTTTTGCGCGTTGATAACTATCGTAGCCGACGCGCGATCGCCCACCGTGCGCACAACCAAGTGCCTTAGCAAGCCTTTACCGCTTTTTTCGTCGTACACGGATAAACGTTTTTCGTTGGCAAAATCGCATACTATATCGGCAATGCGTTTGGCAAGGCTACCGGACATAGCACACGACACCGGCTCTACGACGTGCGTATTTTGCCTATACAGCCCTAAAACGACTTTGCCGCCTACCAACCCGAACGGCATAGAAAGCTTGTTGCGCGGCGGCTCTGTTGCCGTATACGGCACGAATTCCACACCGTCGCAATTTAAGTTCGCAATTTTTTTCAGATTATTTTTAAGCTCGGCAACCAGCACCTCGCGGCGATATTCGGGCGTTATATGCAGAGCGTCGCACCCGCCGCACTTGTAGTAGTGCGGGCATTGAGGTTCTGCCCTATACTCCGACCGATTAAGAACCTTTATCACTGAACATACGGCGTACTTCTTTTTCACTTGCTTAACGACGGCGCGTACGCGTTCACCCTTAAGCACGTACGGCACGAACGCGACCTTACCGTCGCAGTGCGCCACGCCCTCGCCGTTCATACCGTTGGACTCTATTTCCAGTTCTACTACTTCGTTTACGTTCATACCGCAATTATATAATTTACCAAACGATTTGTCAATTAGTAGAAAAGATATTGCCAAACAGTTGACAAAACTATTTATATATGTTAGAATGACAAAGCCGTGGGGGTATAGCTCAGTTGGTAGAGCGCTTGAATGGCATTCAAGAGGTCAGCGGTTCGAACCCGCTTATCTCCACCATAAAAAACCTTAAACGAATATCGTTTAAGGTTTTTTAAATGAAGCGCCGCTAACGCGGCATGAAGAATGAAGTCACTGTCGCTAATGAAGTCGCTTGCGCTAATTGTCGATGATTTGAGCGCTTCACTTCATTAGGCGAAGCCGTCTTCATTTCTTCATTAGTTTACGACTTCATTAAAGGAAAATCTTATGCGCGACGATAAACTCTCAATCCAATCAGTTGATTTTACTGTTACTATAATCAATCTTGTAAAAGAATTGAAAAATCAACATGAATCCATTATTTCCAATCAAATTGGGCGTAGTGGCACATCTATCGGCGCAAATATACGAGAAGCTCAATATGCTCACAGCAAAGCCGATTTTATTTCTAAACTACAAATTGCGTTAAAAGAATCTAACGAAACTTCTTATTGGTTGGAATTATTATTCAAAACAAATTATATCGATGAAGCAAAATATAAAGAAATAGACAATCAAAATATAAGCATTCGCACCATGCTTATCGCCTCTATAAATACGGCAAAAAATAATAGTTAGTTTTTTCAGCGGCGTTGCATTTGGGCGCTCGGCGTTTCGGTTTCGTCGTTCGGTCTTTTCGTTGCGGCGGGTGCTTGATTGCGCCGCGAAGCGGCGCACTTGTTATATATCAAGCGCCCGCCATAGTGCCATTCTCGTTTCACTTATGAATACACTTGAAAAATCTTGCCGATTATGATATACTGTCAATATGTGTTTTAGGAAATCCAAGAAAAGCCCGCCTAAGGTTCTACCTTGGGACGAGATAGTAAAAATCATGTACGACAAAGATTTTCGTGCTCCCGACGATTGCGAAATAATCGACGTGGTTTACAGTTACGACAAAGCGCATCGCTACCTAATATTAAAGTCTAACGATGGGTATTTTCGTTACCAATACGAATATTTGATTGCTTATGACGAGGACGAGCTGATATACTTCGGAGATGATTCCCCGGGCTATTGGCTGCCGCATACGCTCAGTCCGTGTCCGTTATTTAACGACATGACTATACTTATGCGCGAGCTTAAAGCCGAACCCGATTATAAAACCTATTTTGAAATTTAATTACTGAACGCACTTGAAAGACAATGATTATATTTAGATGAACGATATTGAAAACGCTAAGCGAACATAATTCGTTTTAGGTTACTACTACCCCACAAATTAAACGGGCGCATATGCGTTCGTTTTTGCTTGAAATAGCAAAATTTCTATGCTATAATTTATGTACGTTAATTTTTTAACAACGCAACCAATGTGCTTATATATAGGAGAAGCGCCATGAATAACGATACGGATATGGATTTTTCCAACGCAATTTGCAAAGTTAAGGGATACAGGTTTACTATGCTCAAACTGCTGGGCATAATTTTCGTATTCTTTTCTTGCTTAGCTTTCGGAATAGTTTTCGGAGAGAAAAACAACGTATCGGCACAAACGCTTATAATAACGGGTATTGTATGCGGAATTATCGGCGCGGCGTCAATCGGTTTGATTGTTTTTGACCGCGTTAAAAATTCAAATATAAAAAACAAAGACTGCGTAATACTTTTTGAAGACGGCATTACGGTATTCGTAGACAAACCCAAAGACGAAAAGGGTTACAAACACTTTTCTTTTGACGAGCTGCAAGACTACGGGTTTATAAATATCATACGCAAAGGCTCGGGCGAAACCCAATTGCACATTCAAGGCAAGCATCGTTCCGGCGATACATACTTCCCTTCCGATCTCATGAATTACGGGTATATGCGCATAACGGTTAAAGACGGCGGTTACTACAACGTACCCGTCGGCGATATCCAAACGGTAAAGAACTTTTTGAAAGAACGCACACAGATAGAAGAGTTTATTTATATACGCATTGTCGGAATTCACGATAACATAATAAAAAATTAGGTTGATTAATGACTGCGCAAAACAATCGAATATAAATCAAATTATTAATATTACATACAAGGAGCAATAAAATGTTTGAAAACGCATTGTGGCAAAGCCGCCCGCACACCAACCAACCGCTGTGGTTCATAATGGGACCTATGATAGTGTTTTTGGTGGCAATCCCCTTTGTAATCCACTTTTTCGGCGTGGGCGTCGTATTCGCCATTGACGTAGTGCTTGCGCTTGGATTTTTGATTGCGGTATGCGTAGTCGGGCGCAGATTCAAATGGCACAACACCAAGCTGTTGTTTGCCGTAGCGGACAGCGGCGTGTACTTTACCGTAACCAACAACTCGCAACAATCCTCCTACTTCCAAGAGGATTTTGCCAATATCAAAGGCTACACTTGCGTGCAGGAAGGCGGCTACAACACCGTTACGATATTCTTTAAGCAACCGGCCAACGCCGGCGTGTTCGGCAATATTTCGTTTATGAAAATGATAAAGATAGAAAACTACGACAAGCTTCAAGAAGTATTAACCGCACACTCCGTTCAGCTAATCGAAAGCGAAAAATAGTATTTCATTTACCGCTACCCTATTGCAAAAAAAAGAACCGATAAGACGAAAAAATCTTATCGGTTCTTTTTATATTCGTTTCAACGCCCGCGCTCCAGCTTGCGTACGTGGTACATAAGCGCGCCGTCGACGCACATAGCCAAAAATGCCAGTCCGCATACGACCAGTATTCCGACCGATCCGTCCACTCTGGAAAAAACCTCGCCAAAGCTACTATTTGGGAATCCGATCCACGGCAGTAAAAACAACGCAATGCCGAGCAAAATTATCATACCCCACACGAAGCACACACGCTTTAAAAATGAAGTACCAAACAATCCCAACAAAAAATTCATGCCAAGCGCGTAGGCAAAGCAAAAGAAGCAAAAGCAACACGAATAAAAAATGGCAATCCAGCCGGACGACATTACAAGCTCCGCGTCGGCGGGCTTGTGCGGGTTGACGTAAATTTGAGCGCGCTTGCCCACGTCGTCGGGACCCACCCAAGAATGGCCGCTGTGGTCGGTAAAAGTATATTCCTTGCCGTCGTACGTATAGGAAATTACAAGGTAATACGTAGTAGTTGACCCTTTGCTACCCGACGAATGCGAAACTTTAACGTCGACTACTTTGCCGTACATTTTAAAGTAATCCGACTCATAGGTACGCATTCTGACGATATTCCACACGAAAAGACCGATACAAGTAGCAAGCAACGCAAACGCTATTGACAGAATAATTATTGCGGGAAGCTTACTCTTTTTCTCCTCGCTCTCGCCCCATCCGTTATGCGTACGCTTTATTTCACCGACGCGCATTTTAAGCTCGCGCATTTTCGCGTCAAAGCACTGCTTATCTTCGGGATTCATATCGTCATTTTTCGCAACGCGTTTTTCAACTTCGAGCAATTTTTCTTCGACGCTATCCCAATTTTCGTCTTGAAAAATATCTTTGTTTTCTTCCATTTTAAATATCCGATTCCCTATAAATCGTAGTTAATAGAATTATAAACCATTTGCCGCGCAATGTCAATTCAACGCGCAATCATAATTTTATTCGTTTTGTATTGACTTTTTCCAATCATATTATATAATGTAATTATGGAGTGCAAGATTGTAAAAAGAGCCGCGTTTTACGTACTGGAAAAGCCAAGCAAGCACAGCACGCAAGGCGGCGAAAACAACGTTAGCGTACCCGCGTTTTGGGCGCAGTGCGGCAATGACGGCACGATAGACGCGCTTATCAGCCACGCAAACGACAAAACGCTTACGCTCGGAATTTGCTACGGCAGTGACGGCGACGATATTTTTGACTATTCCGTTGCCGTATTATGCGACGAAAATACACCGGTACCCGACGGCTGTAGAAAGACCTTAATCCCCGCTCGGACTTGGGCGACGTTCGAGTGCGTGGGAGCAATGCCGCAAGCAATTCAGCAAGCTTGGCAAAAAATTACTGCCGAGTTCTTTCCGTCGTCGGCCTACCGCCCAACCGGAGAGTTCGATATAGAAATCTATCCCGACGGTGATACCGATTGCGCCGACTACAAAAGCGAAATATGGATAGCCGTACAACCCGCATAAAAAGGAGCTACTGTTAGTGGAAACGTTCAAGGAGTTTTTAGACAGAATAAATTCGTTCCAAAAGAAAGAGTTGAATTTGGGCGACAATGATTTTGCCGTCAGTCAATCGGTCGCACACAAGGTGAACGCCGACAACACGTTTAAGAGTTTTTACGGCGACACCGTGGTATTCGATTTGGACGATAGCGTAAAGTCCAAACTCGGCGAGTACGTAGACATGCTGTACCGCGCCGCGCCGCAGTGCTTTTGCGATAGGCTGATACCGCACACCTTTCACGTAACGCTACACGACCTTAGCAATTCCCCTACTTTGAGCGAAGTTGCCGAGCAAACGTTTTGTAACGAACTGAAAATACTGCAAATAAAAAGCGAACTGCAAAAGCTCAATCAAGCCCCCATAAAACTTAAAAGCACGTACGTGTTCAACATGGTAAACACAAGCCTCGTGCTTGGACTGCGCCCCGTCACTCAAAAAGACTACGACGCGATTATGGCCTTATATTCGCTTATAGACGGCGTAAAAACGCTACCCTATCCTTTTACGCCGCATATAACGCTGGCGTACTACAACGCAAACGGTTTTGACCGTAACGCGGCAATAAGCCTCGAAAACGCAGTAAACGAAATCAACGCAAAACTCGATGTGGAGCTATCCCTTTCCAAACTGTATTACCAAAAGTTTACGAGCATGAATAACTACGTAGACGTCGTAAGCTTGCTAAAAAAGTAGATTACCATACTAAATCCATTACAAATAAAAATGTTACATAATTGCTATTATGTGGCATTTTTTATTGTTTTTAAATATATAGACAGTTAAGTGTCGGATATTGAATAAAAACCGATATAAATAGTTGTATAATTTTCGTAGTGATTATTTTGATCGAGAGGAGATGTTTCCAATGAATATATTTAACAAGCTTTATTGCAGAACTTATCAGTTCGTGTTCAAGGTGGCGTTGCCCATTTTGCCATACCGTAGGCCGGAGATATTAAAGTCGGTGGAGGATGTTCCCGCCGTACTGCAAGACAAGAATATAAACAACGCGTTTATAGTTACCGACGGCGGCGTTATGAAGTGCGGGCTTGTGGACGGACTTACCGCCGCGCTCACCGCCGCGGGTATCGGGTACAGCATTTATGACAAGACTATGCCCAACCCGACGATTGCCGCGGTTGAGGAAGCGCGAGCTATGTATATCGCCGACGGCTGCAACGCCATTATAGCCGTAGGCGGCGGCAGTCCTATGGATCTTGCCAAGGCGGTAGGCGCGCGCATTGCCCGACCCAAAAAGAGCGTAAAAGCTATGGCGGGAATTTTGCACGTACGCAAAAAACTGCCGTTGCTTATAGCAATCCCCACCACCGCCGGCACCGGCAGTGAAACGACGATTGCGTCCGTAATAACGGACGGCGAAACGCACCGCAAGTTTGCAATCAACGATTTTCCGCTTATTCCGCGCTACGCAGTGCTCGACTACAAGCTTACGTTAGGCTTGCCCAAGACGATAACGGCGTACACCGGTATGGACGCGCTCACCCACGCGGTGGAAGCGTTTATCGGGCGGTCCACAACCAAGGATACGCGTAGCAACGCCATAGAGGCCGTTAAGCTTATTCACGACAATCTTAAAACTTGCTACGACGAGCCGACAAACGCCGAGGCGCGGCGCAACATGCTGTTTGCCGCGCACTATGCGGGCATAGCGTTTACCAAAAGCTACGTCGGGTACGTGCACGCGGTGGCGCACTCGCTAAGCGGCAAGTACGGACTTGCGCACGGACTTACGTGCTCGGTGCTTCTGCCGGTAGTGCTGGAAAGCTACGGCAAGTCGGCGCACAAAAAGCTGGCTATACTCGCCCGCGAAATAGGCGTAGCGGACGAGTCCGACGGCAAGCAAGCCGCGGCCGATAAGTTTATACGCTGGGTGTACGCCATGAACGACTACCTCGGCATTCCGCGCGGCTTCGCCGAAATACGCGACGAGGATATAGACCAAATGTCCAAGTACGCCGCCAAGGAAGGCAATCCGCTGTACCCCGTGCCCAAGCTGTTCTCCCGCAAACAACTAAAACAACTCTACAACAAGGTGAAACTGTAATGACAACGATCGAACAAATAGTAAGCAATCAGCGCGAATTTTTTAACGCGCATAACACGTTGCCGGTAGCCACGCGGCTAAAGTACCTAAAGGCGCTTAAGACCACTATCAAGGCACGCGAGCAAGATATATTTGCCGCGCTCAAGGCCGACCTTAACAAGTCCGCGGCCGAAACGTACATGGTGGAAGTAGGCATGGTTTTGGAAGAACTGTCCTACAACATTAAGCATATCAAAAAATGGGCCAAGCCGTCAAAGCGCGGCACGCCGCTGGCGCAGTTTCCGTCTAAAAGCTACGTACTGCCCTCGCCGTACGGCGTTACGCTGGTTATAGCGCCGTGGAACTACCCATTCCTCCTTACAATGCAACCGCTTGTCGATTCCGTTTCGGCGGGCAATACGGTAGTACTGAAGCCTTCGCGCGCGTCGGCGCACACCAGCCAAGTAATGAAAGAGATAGTGGAGTCGGTGTTCCCGCCCGAATACGTTGCATGCGTGTACGGCGAAAGCGCAAACGCCGAAGTGCTGGATTGCAAATTCGATTACATATTCTTTACCGGCGGCGCCGAGGTCGGCAAAAAGGTGTACGAGGCGGCAAGCCGCAATCTTACGCCCGTCACGCTCGAGCTGGGCGGCAAAAGCCCGACCGTAGTCGACGAAACGGCCAAGATAGATCTTGCGGCGCGGCGTATAGTGTTCGGCAAACTGCTTAACGCCGGCCAGACTTGCATTGCGCCCGACTATATAGTGGCGCACGAGTCCGTTGCCGACAAGCTGGTGGAATGCATGAAAAAGTATATAAACAAGCTCTATCCCGACGCGCTTAACTGCGAGTACTTCGGCAAGATAATCAGCGAGCGGCACTACAACCGCGTTAAGAATTTGATAGACGGCAACGTCGCTTACGGCGGCGGGTTTAGCGACGAACAGCAAAAAATAGAGCCGACTATTATCTACCCCGCAACGCTCGACGACAAGGCAATGCAAGAGGAAATTTTTGGGCCGGTCATGCCGGTGCTCACCTATTCCACCGAGGCCGAGCTTAACAATATACTTGCCGCACACCCCACGCCGCTCGCCTTCTATCTGTTCACGCAAAAGCGCAAAACGGAAAAGAAGCTTATGCGGCAGTTCGCGTTCGGCGGCGGGTGCGTAAACGACGTAATTATGCACATTGCCACGACCAAAATGCCGTTCGGCGGCGTAGGCACTTCGGGCATAGGCAGTTATCACGGCAAAACCGGATTTATGACCTTTTCGCACTGCAAGTCAATTCTCAAAAAATCAACCAAGCTCGACTTGCCCATACGATACTCGCCGTACACCAAGTTCAAGGACAAGCTGGTTAGGTTCTTTTTGAAATAATTATCAAATGCGGCGGTCTGCCGCATTTTTTATTGCGCAGCTATTGACAAGACTACTCGTCCATGGTATATTATCACAGCTATGAAAATTAAAAATCCGTTCAAAGTTTTGACAAAATTCGACGTATGTCTGTGGGTGGCGGCATTCACAGCAATACTGCTCACCTTTTTTCTGACCAAGTCCAAAGACTACATGACGCTGGCCTCGTCGATAACCGGCATAACGATGCTTATGTTTATCGTCAAGGGCAACGTGGTCGGGCAATTCTTGACTGTGGCGTTTTCGGTATGCTACGGCATAGTGTCGTACTTTACCAAATACTACGGCGAAATGATAACCTACCTCGGCATGAGCACGCCCGCGGCGATATACGCCATAGTAACGTGGCTTCGCCATCCGTTCAAGGACGGCGCCAGCATATCGGTTGCCACGCTCAATGCCAAAAAGGTCGCCATAGTCGGCGCGATCTCCGCGGCTGTAACGGTAGCGTTCTTTTTCATTCTGCGCGCGCTCGGCACGTCCAACTTGGCAATAAGCACGGTGTCGGTAGCGCTCAGCATGATAGCGGCGTGCTTTACCATACTGCGCAGTCCGTTTTACGGCCTCGCCTACGCGTGCAACGACGTAGTGCGCATCGTGCTGTGGTCTATGGTCGCCGCAACCGATATTACGTGCTTACCTATAGTCATGTGCTTCTCGCTGTTCTTTATCTACGATACCTACGGATTTATCAACTGGACGAGAATGAAGAAAAAGCAAGCCGCGGCAGAACCCCAACTGCAAACGGAACCGACCGAAAGCGCACAAGAGCAATCGCAACAACCTACCGATGACGATACGACCGAACAACCTAAATAGTCTAAACGAAAAAACAATCAAACAAATTGATTGTTTTTTCGTTTAATAGCGTTAAAACGGTTGATTTTTAATTACGTATATGCTATACTTACATAGTAATGAGCCACTATAGTCTAGAGGTTAGGACGTTGGCCTCTCACGCCGAAGACCCGGGTTCGATTCCCGGTGGTGGTGCCACAAAAAATCCATACGCATAAGCGTATGGATTTTTTGTTATCACTACCCCGAGAATGGAGTGTGCCGAATTTCGCCGCACGGTAACTCGCGATACGTTGCCTACGGCAATATTCGGCTAATGCCGACCGTTTTAAAAAACCGTATCGCTCGTGAATACAAGGCAAAAATGCCATTGCAAGCAAGCATTTTTGCCTTGTATTGACTGCTAACCGCTTGCGCATAGCGCAAAGGTCGCCCGCGCAGTCCGCGGGCATTCCCGCGTGGTGGTCTATATTACCCAATCACCATAAAAATAAGGATGAGATTCCTCACTGCGTTCGGAATGACAAAAATGTTTATTGTCCTTCCGAGTAACGATGAATCTCATCCTTTTAATAATTCTTAATTCTGAATTCTCTACGCCGCGTCTTTAATTACCTTTGGCGGCTTTGCGTTTTTAATCGTATCCGAAGTGACGATTATCTTTTTTATCGTCTTGTCGGACGGAACTTTGTACATAATGTCGAGCATTGCGTTTTCCACTATCGTGCGCAATCCCCTTGCGCCCGTGTGTAATGCAATCGCCTTGTCGGCTATTGCGGTAAGCGCACTATCGTCAAATTCCAGCTGAACGCCGTCCAAGTCCAAAAGCTTTACGTACTGCTTGACTATAGCATTTTTGGGTTCGGTAAGCACGCGCACGAGGTCCTCGGATTTAAGGTCTTTAAGCGCAACGGTAACCGGCACGCGGCCTACAAGCTCCGGAATAAGTCCGAACTTGATAAGGTCTTGAGGCTGGACTTGCGGCAGCATAGCGTCGGGATCGGTAGCCTCGCTGTGCGTTACGCCGCCAAAGCCGATACGCGATTTGCCCAGTCTGTCGGCAACTATCTTATCCAGTCCCACAAACGCGCCGCCCAGTATGAACAGCACGTTGGTGGTGTCCATATGGATAAATTCTTGTTGCGGGTGCTTGCGCCCGCCGTTGGGCGGAATGCTGGATATAGTGCTTTCTATAATCTTGAGCAAGGATTGTTGAACGCCCTCGCCCGAAACGTCGCGCGTAATGGAAACGTTTTCGGACTTACGTGCAATCTTATCCACCTCGTCGATATAGATTATACCGCGCTCGGCGGCCGCCACGTCGTAGTCAGCGTTCTTTATAAGTCTTAGCAAAATGTTTTCCACGTCCTCGCCTACGTACCCCGCTTCTGTAAGCGTGGTGGCGTCCACCATGGCGAACGGAACCTTAAGAATTTTGGACAAAGTTTGCGCAAGCAAGGTCTTGCCACAGCCCGACGGACCGAACATCAATATATTGCTTTTGTTAAGCTCCACGCCGTCGCCGGTGTTGCGCTCGGCAATCGTGCGCTCCTCGTCGCGGCGCTTGTCTTTTTGTACGTTTCTAAGATTGTAATTTACACGCTTGTAGTGATTGTACACGGCAACGGACAGCACGCGTTTGGCTTCGTCTTGCCCGATAATATACTTGTCCAGCTCGGCCTTGAGCTGTTCGGGCGGCAACAGTGCAACGCTGTCCGGCGTAGTATGATCGCTTTCCGCAAGCTGGTCGCGGCAAATTTCCACGCACTCCTCGCAGATGTACACGCCGTCGCCCGGCGCGGCAATCAAATGCTCGACTTTAGATTCCGGTCTGCCGCAAAACGAGCAGCAAGGTTCGTCGTTATTCATGTTATTGCTATTATTCTTTTTTGCCATATTTATGAACCTCCTCCGTCATTCAGTTTTCTTTTGTGGCAGTTATGATGTTTAAGTATTAAAGTCTTTTCTCGACTATGCCGTCAATCAAGCCGTACGCCTTGGCTTCCTCTGCGAACATATAGTTGTCGCGGTCGACGTCGCGCTCTATGCGTTCAAGCGGCTGATTGCAGTTTTTGGCAAGAATCATATTCATGCGCTTTTTTACACGGAGAATGTGCTGTGCGGTAATGGCAATATCGCTCGCTTGGCCTTGCGCGCCGCCCGAAGGCTGGTGAATCATAATCTCGCTGTTGGGCAGTGCAAACCGCTTGCCCTTGGCGCCGCTGGACAGCAAAAACGCACCCATGCTCGCCGCCATACCAACGCAAATGGTTTCCACGTCGCACTTGATATAGTTCATAGTGTCGTATATGGCCATGCCGGCTGTAACCGAGCCGCCGGGGCTGTTGATGTACAACGATATGTCCTTATCCTCGCCCTTGCTTTCCAAATACATAAGCTGAGCCACTACGAGGTCGGCGGTCACGTCGGTAACCTCGCCGGTCAAGAACACTACGCGGTCCTCGAGCAAGCGCGAAAATATGTCGTAAGAACGCTCGCCGCGGTTGGTCTGTTCTACAACCATAGGCACGAGATCGTTGGTAATAAACTTGAATTTGCTATTCATAATTGCTCCGTAATGGATTTATTATTACTCGCCGTCTTTTTTGTCGGCGGGCTTTTTTGCCGTCGTCTTTTTAGCGGCGGGCTTGGCCGCGCCGTCCTTTTTGGCCGCAGTCGCAGACTTTTTGGCGGCCGCCGGTTTTTCCTTAGCCTCGGTTTCCTCGAGCACGAACTCGTTGTTGTTGAGCAACAACTCGAAGAACTTGTCGGTAAGCATATCGTTGTAGGCGTATTCCTCAACGGTGCCGCCGTTGTGATGCACTACGTGCTCAAGCTCGGCACGTACGGCGGGGTCGCGCAGCTTTTGCTTAACCTCTTCCTCCGTAACGTCAAGGCCTTCCGCCTTGATAATGGCGCGCATGACCTGGCGCATCTTAATGTTGCGGGTAGCCGGCTCCTTGCGCTCGGCGCGGAACTGTTCAACCGACGAGTTGCTGTACTTGAGGTAATCCTCCGGCTTAATGCCGTACGCAGCCATTTGGTGCTCGAACTCGTGGTACATTCTATCCACTTCGGCGTTGACTATAGCCTCGGGAATATCGCACTCGGCGTTGTCCGTTACTTGGCGCATAACGGCGTCGATACGCGCGTTGCGCTGACGGTCGGCCGCCGCCGCTTCGAGGTTGGTGCGAATGCCGGTCTTGAACGCTTGCACGCTGTCGTATCTGCCGCGCTCCTTAACCCAGTCCTCGGTAAGCTCCGGCACTTCCTCTACCAAAACGTCGTTGACCTTTACGTGGAACACGGCGTCCTTACCTTTAAGGTTTTCCGCGTGATAGTCGTCGGGGAACTTAACCTTAACGTCGCGCTCCTCGCCCTTGACGGCACCAACGAGTCCATCCTCGAAACCGGGGATAAACGCGCCGCTGCCCAGCTTAAGCTCATGGTTGTCGGCCTTGCCGCCCTCGAACTCTACGCCGTCCACAGACCCTACGTAATCTATTACGGTAATGTTGCCAAGCTCGGCGGGCTTGTCCGTAGAAACGCTTCTGGCGCTTTTAGTAAGCTCGGCCTTAATGCTGGAATCCACGTCCTCGTCGGTTACATTATACTCAATCTTGGGCAATTTAATACCTTTATATTCACCAAGCTTAACTTCGGGGTAAAGCGTGACCTTAATGGTAAACGCAAACGCTTCGCCCTCGCCCGCCTTGTCAAACGTAACGTCCGGCTGACCGAACACTTCAAGCTCCGGATGCTTATTCAATTCCTCGCGGTAAACGCGGTTCAAGCAGTAGTCGACTGCCGCGTCAAAGAACACACCCGCGCCGTAGTGCATTTCTATAAACTTGCGCGGCGCTTTGCCGGGGCGAAAGCCCGCAATTTTATATCTACCCTTGGTGCGGTTGTAAGCGTTTTCCAGCTCCGCTTCCCATTCCTCGGGAGTGAGCGCGATTTTAAAAGACGCTTCGTTCTTTTCAAGTTGTAAATTTGACTTCATATGTTCCTCCGAATTGGTTACGATAACCATACTATTAACCATACTATTTTATCACGATAGACCAAAGATGTCAAACGAAATAATTCCGAATTCTTTACAAAGCATGTTTTATATGCTACACTATTGCTATGCCTAAGGACGCGCTTACGATTTACCGCGCCGCGGAAGAGCTTGGTATGCTTATCGGCGGCAGAGTTGACAAAGTGACGATGCCGAACTCCGACACCGTTATTTTGCTGTTCCATACCAAAAACGGTAACCACCGCCTATTGCTGTCTTGCAATCCGTCGTTGCCGCGCGCGCACTTGACTACGCTAAGCTACAAAAGTCCGGAAACGGCTACCGGCACGCTTATGTACTTTCGCAAACGTCTAACCGGCGCAGTGCTTACCGATATAGCAAAGGACAAGTGCGAGCGCATGATAAGCTTTGAGTTTTCGGCGCTGGACGAGCTGAGAGAACGCGTATGCTACAGCCTAAAAGCCGAGCTTACCGGCAAATGCGCCAATATAGTGTTCGTCGAGCAAAACGGAATTATAGGCAATTCCTTGCGCAGAATTTCCGCCGAAGCGGACGGCAAACGCGCCGTTTTTGCCGGCTTGGAGTATCGTACGCCCAACCCTACGGGTCGGGTCGGGGTATTTGACGCCGACGGGCTAAAGGACCGCGTAGCGCAAATGAGCGGTATGAGCACGCGCACAGCGGTAAACAAGTGCGTAGCCGGCCTTGCGCTGTCCACCGTGGACGAGGTGTTTTTCCGCCTCGGCATAAAGGACGAGGACGAGCCGTCTGTAGGCGCCGCGAACGAGTTTTGCGAGTATGCAAAAAGCCTATACGACTGCACGCCGTCCCCCGCCGTCGCGTTTGACGATAACGGCAAGCCTATAGATTACTTCGTCGTCCCATACCAAACGATAGCCGGCAACGTAAAGCGCTTTGCCACGCTAAACGAGGCTATGGACGAATACTATTCGGCGTTGTTTCAAACCGCGGACTTTAACGCATACTCCAAGCCGCTACGCGCGGCGGTGAAAAACGCCACGACCAAAAACAAAAAGCGACTTGCCGACGCCACGCAAAAGATAGCGGAAAGCGAGCATGCCGACGACGATAGAATACTGGGCGATCTAATAACCGCCAATATATACAGAATTAAACGCGGCGAGCGTAGCGTGACGGTGGACAACTTTTACGACGAAAACGGCGGGCAGATAACCATAGAGCTGGACGTAACCAAAAACGCACAGCAAAACGCCGCTTCGCACTACAAGGCGTACAACAAAAAGAAAAAAGCGGCCGTGTACGCCGCCGACGCGCTTAAGCAAGCGACGGACGCGCTGGACGTTTTGAACCGCATATCCACCGAGCTGGATATGTGCACGGAAAAGACCGAGCTGGACGAGGTGCGCGCCGAGCTGGTATCGCTCGGCTATATCAAGCCCGAAAAAAAGCGCAAAAAAGACAAGCCTATTCAGTCTTGTCCGTACGCGTTTGACGTGGAAGGAGCTACCCTACTCGTCGGCAAAAACAGCGCGCAAAACGATAGGATAACCAAGTCCGCCGCCCGCACCGATACGTGGCTGCACGTAAAAAGCGCGCACGGCAGTCACGCCGTACTCAAAACCCAGTCGCCCACTGACAGCCAGCTTACACGCGCCGCCGAAATTTGCGCATACTACAGTAGCGTGCGCAATTCCCAAAACGTGGCCGTGGACTACACGCTTATAAAGTTCGTTTACCCCCACGGCGGCGGCAAGGTCGATTACAAGGAATATAAAACGCTGTACGTCAACCCCAAAGGATAATAGACGTTAAAACTTTTCAAATACAAAAAGGCTCTCGAACAACTCGTTCGGGAGCCTTTAATCTATCCTATGCTTTTTCCAAAGCAACCGAAAAACTGCCGCCGGTGCATTTACCGTCCGATTCGATTATTACGTAAATAGTTTGATTGCTTTTAAACGCCTCGGTTTTCCCTTCGACAGAGCCGTCAGTACCTATTTCAAACAAGTCCGATTTTTCGTCGTTATAATCGAAGTAGACCTTGATATTGCCCTTTTCCAAAGTCGCGTTATAAGTAATACGAACCTCGTCGCTCGTGTTTTTGAATTCCATTACGTACACGCCGCTAAACGTGCCGAACGAAATCGATTCTTTATTAGTGGTGCTTTTTTTAACCATCATAGACGAGCTGTAACGACTTGCGTATTTTTTGTTTCCGCATGCGCATAACGCAAAGCACAAAACCAACGCCAATGCGGCAACGATCACTCTTGAAAATCTTTTCATATAAACTCCCTTTAAATAAACCGTTTTTCATACGGTATTATAGCATACAGAATGCAAAATAACAAGCGTTTTTCTGTTATATCGCATTATAAAATTATACGTTATGCACAACGCCCGAAAACAGCGTTACGTCTTGCCAATCGGTAATGATAAATCCAAACGCCTTATCTACGACGAAGTCCATCTTTATCGTTTCAAGCGGCGCGGCGTCCGCACCCATGCCGACAACGGTAACGGCAGCACCCTCTATACCCTTTCTGTCGACGGTAAGATCTGTCACGTGTCGCACCTTTTCGCAATAGCAAGATCTGTCGGAAAGCGTGGAAAAGTCGCACGCCGGCGAATAGTTGATATGATCCTTAAAAAGCAAGTCTATATCGAATTTATCTTGTAAAATACCTTTTACGTCCTCGTCGTACTTGCATTTATATTCGGGAAACAAAACGCGAGTTTTGTACCAAACGCCCTCAGCTTCGTCGTAGTCGTTGTAGCTTGTTATCGCACTGACGGCGGCTATATTTTCCGCCGTAAACACTTGGTCTACCGTACGACCGTCCTTGGGTAAAATAAATTTAATTTTATAGCCGTCAGCCGTTCTCGTGTAAAAGGTATTGAACGCGTCAAACTCTACCGCCCTACCGCCCACGTAATCGCCTTGCAGTAGCTTGGTATTTTTGACCGTGCCGTCCTTTGCCGTAAAGGTATAGCTTTCACTCGTAAGCGGCAAATCCCTACCGTTGGTGTTCCATATAGTTTTCAGATACACCGTATTTATAAGCGCAAAAAGCGTTTGCTCGGACAGCTGAAAATCCTTGTCGATAAGTCCTTTTGTTTGCTTGCTTACGAAGCTACGCACCGCCTTGTTTGCCTCGGCATTGTTGTGCTCGAAATCGGCCGAATACGAATATGCGTAGTAGTCGTCGGACAAAGACTTAATGCAAGACTGCTTAACCTCCGTACCGTCGTTTACCCAAATGGAATTAGTCAAATCGAGCAAACCGGTCGTTTTGCCGCCGGCCTTACGCTCAACCTCTAACGAGCGATAGAGTGTGGAAAAATGCGTCGTCAACTGCTCGTGCGTAACGCCCAATGCACCGAGTATTTGGTTGCGCGTATCGCCGGCCGCACACTCAGAAGCAAGCGCAAGCGCCATATATACCGATATGGGCGACACCGCAAAATTGTCTTGCTTATCGTAGCCCTCGTACGCGTACGCGCCGAACCGCGCCGCAAAGCTTTCCACCTCGTTTTTAAACGCTTTATAGTCGTCCGTACGGAGTGCGGAATATTCCACACTCTCGACAGCCTTAGGCGCGCCCAAAAGTGTGCTTTTGCCGACGCTTTCGCCGCCGCATGCCGTAAAGGACAGCGCGCAAGCCGTTGCACAAATAACAGACGCAACGCTTTTAAGTTTTGTTTTCACGGCAATATCCTCCCAAAGATATAGTTACTTTTTTAACTGACGTACAGCTTGTACAGCGCGACGGAAACGGCGACGGATAGATTCAAGCTGTCCACCTTATCCGACTGTTCTATGCGCACGGCACTGTACTTGGCGTAAGCTTCGGGCAGTCCGGTAGCCTCGTTGCCGAATACCAGCGAATACTTTTTATCGGCGGCAAAGCTAGTTTTTCCAAACGGACCGCCGCACAGCATAAACGGCATTATTTCTCTATCGGCGTACTTATTAACGTACTGCTCAAAGCTATCGAACACTTCCATGTTTATGCCGAACACAGCGCCCATGCTTGCACGCACCGTTTTTGGATCGAAGTTATCCACGGCCGGACGAATTATAATCAAGTCGGCGCAATCGAACGCCGCTACGTCGCGCATAATCGTGCCGAGGTTGCCGCTGTTGGACGGATTTACAAGCACCACATGGTGGCGGTCGCTTTTCGCTTGCGAAGTAAACTTGTTAAACTCGCCTATCACGTAGCAGTTCTCTTTGGGACTGAGTATATTAAACGCCTTTTCGCTTTCCACTACCGGAACGCCGAGCGACTTGGCCTTGTCAACCACCGCCGCAACCTCCGACTTTGGCGAAACGTAAACGCACCGCGCACAATCCGCGCGGCGATTCAATAGTTCCATAGTTACCGTAGCGCCCAATGCGTAAGATATATCGTCCGTTTTTTTGTATTTTTTTACTGACATAAACAATAACACTCCTTTTGAGAGCGCAGTCGCGTCGCAGACGGGCAACAGTTGTGCCACACGCGATGGGCGCGTAGACCCACCTACGTAACCGAGCGAGTGGCGCAAACGTAGCCCGTATCCGGCGATGAATGCGCTTTCAAAACAAAAAGCCGCGCAAAAGCGCGGCCATAAAAATTCAAGCTATACAACCAATATCCAAACCAAACCGAACACCGCCAGCACAAACAGCACGCCCATAATTACGGCGTTTATTATTGCCGCCTTATACGCGGGATCGCGGTGGTTAATCTTTTTGGAAAACAGCACCATGCCACAGCGCGCAAGCGACAGACCGGAGCCAAGCACGTACGCAATAAAGCCGGCAATCAGCACGCCGTCCACGGTAAGCAATCCGACGAAAATAAGTATTGCGCCAACAAGCATAACGAGGTCGCAGACCTGACGCAAGCCGAACGGTGTAAAGTATCTTACGAATACGTTTTTCTTTCTTTTAACAGCCATGATTTTTCCTAATTATATAATGTGTTTAGATTTGATTAAAATAACGCGATGAGCGCCGAAACGAGACCAAACGCAATAAGAACCGCAAAGATTATCCAAGCAACGAACCAACCTAAGCTCTTGTTGCGAGCGTGACGGTACGACAGTATAAGAGGCACGAACAAAGCGAGTATAAAGCACAGAGTCTGCACCCACGACGAAAGCGTCGTAATCCAACCGCCCCAGTTAAACCAACCTCCCATCCATCTAATAGAGTACGAAACCAGCATAGCTATTCCGATAACTACAACCAGCCAAAATGCAAACTTGTTGAGCGATATGCTGTGGCCGCCGTTGGACGTTTTTCTCGTTCTTTTTGCCATGATTATTATTACCTCTGAAAGTTATTTTAATTCGACATGTAATCGTACGTTTGTTATATTATCATGTTCGCAAAGATTTGTCAACTCATTTAGTATATTTATAGCGGCAAGAGGCTCGGAAATATTTGCAGTCTATCCGCGCGTCGGTAAAGCTCGTCACAGCTGTTTAAGCTCGCCTTTTACTATAACTTGAGTAATCTTGCCGTTGAGCCGCCAGCCGTCGAACAGCGAGTTTTTGCCCTTGGACTTGAACTCCGAAGCATCCACCGAATACTCAGCGTCGGGATCGATAATAACTATATCGGCACGTGCGCCTTGCTCTATTCTGCCGCGGTCGGTAAGACCCAAAATGCGCGACGGCTCGTAGCTCATAAGCCGACACAAGTCGGACGGCTTAATGGTATCGGTAAGAACCAAATACGTGTACGCCAGCGAAAACGCCGTTTCCAAACCCACCGTGCCGAACGACGCGTAGTCGAATTCAACGTTCTTTTCGTCGTAGCCGTGCGGCGCGTGGTCGGTGGCAATAACGTCTATCGTGCCGTCCTTAATTCCCTCGACAATCGCCTCGACGTCGCTTTCCTCGCGTAGCGGCGGGTTGGTTTTCGCATTGGTGTTGTACGACAAAATTTCGTCGTCGGTCGCCGCAAAGTATTGCGGGCAAGTTTCGCAAGTAACGCGTACGCCGCGAGCCTTTGCCGCGCGGATAATATCCACAGACTCGGCGGTGGAAACGTGACAAATGTGTATGCGCGCGCCCGCCTCCTCGGCAAGCAATACGTTGCGCGCAACGGCCGCGCTTTCCGCAGTGCGCGGTATGCCGCGCAGCCCGCACGCAGTGGCATTGTCGCCGTCGTTCACCACGCCGCCGGCAGATATGCTTTCGTCCTCGCTGTGCGAAAGCAAAGGGATATTAAACGTTTTGGCGTATTTAAGCGCGTTTAACATTACCGCGCCGCGTGCTACCGGTACGCCGTCGTCGGACACCGCAATCGCACCCGCTTGCTTCATTTTGCCGTACTCGCAAAGTTCCTCGCCCTTTTGCCCGAGCGTTACGCACCCGATAGGAAATACGTCGGCGTTGCCGATGCTTGCGCTTTTTGCACGCACATACCCTACCAGTGCGGGGTTATCTATCGGCGGCACTGTATTGGGCATACAGCACACCGTAGTGAATCCGCCGGCAAGCGCCGCAAGACCGCCGCTTTCTATACCCTCCTCACGAGTCCGGTCATGATTGCTCAAATGGCAGTGCATGTCTATAAACCCCGGAAACACCAGCTTGCCGTCGCAGTCAATTACTTCGGCGTTGGGATATTCTATATTGGGCGCAAGTAGCTTGATTACGCCCTCGTCTATAAGGACGTCGGTCTGTTGCATACCGTCCTTGTTCACAACCGTCGCGTGTTTAAGTAAAATCATAATTTATTATCTCCGTTTACCAAGAGATCGAGCATAGCCATGCGCACGGCAACGCCGTTTGTCACTTGCTCCGAAATCATGCTACTGCGGTCGCCCGATACGTCGCCACGTATTTCCGAGCCGCGGTTTAGCGAGCCGAAGTGCATTACTATGCAGTCGTCCGAGCAAAGCTCCAAACGCTTTTGCGTAACGCCGTAGTATTCATCGTACTCTTGCGCGGAAAAGTACGCGCCGTCCATACTCTTGCGCCCAACGCGCAACGGCACTATTATATCCGCGCCGAGTATCGCCTTATCAAAATCCGTTTCCACGTCGCAACCAAAGCCGTCTATGCCGCAAGGCAACATCGAGTACGGCGCACACACTGTGACCTTTGCGCCGAGCATGCCGAAAAGTATCGCGTCACTGCGCGCGACCCGTGAATGCTTGACGTCGCCTACTATAACCACCCTTTTGCCGTCCACGTTGCCGAAGTGCCGTCGCGCAGTAAGGCCGTCCGAAAGCGCTTGCGACGGATGCTCGTTCAAGCCGTCGCCGGCGTTGATAACCGAAGCGTTTACGTTTTCCGCAAGCAGCTTGCAGCTGCCGGCAACAGAGTGCCGCAGTACTATTACGTCGGTCTTGAGCGCGTCGAGCGTCATGCCGGCGTCTATCAGCGATTCGCCGTTTTGCACGGACGGCATGGCAAGAGGCAAGTCGCTTACCGAAGCGCCGAGGTTTTTTGCCGCAGTCTCGAACGAAATGCGCGTGCGCACGGAGCTTTCGCAAAATAGCGTAGCAACGCTTTTGCCGCGCAACGCGTTGCTCTTTTCCCCGCGGTCTATCATGTCGCGCATAACGTCGGCGGTGGAAAGTATCTCGTTAATCTCCGCACGCGTTAAATCCTTAATACCGAGTATGTCCTTGCGTTTCATCGTATCTCCTTAGCCTTTGGCTCGAAGTTTTTCCAGTATCTGCAAAAAATCTGGCGGCTCGGGCGCGGCAAACGTCATTTGCTCGCCCGAACGCGGATGCCGCAAGCTGAGCACTGCGGAATGCAAAAGCTGTCCGCTTGCGCCAAGGCTGCTCCCGCCGTACGTCGGATCGCACGACACCGGATGGTGCAGATACGCCGAGTGTACGCGTATCTGGTGCGTTCGGCCGGTGCAAAGCTCGAACTCCGTATAGCAGTTGTTTTTGAACCGCTCTATCACGGTGTATTTTGTTACGGCGCGTCTGCCGTCCGGCACGACCGCCATTTTAAGTCTGTTCTTTTTGTCCCGACCGATAGGCGCGTCTACCGTGCCGCAGTCGCTTTTTAGATTGCCATCGAGCACGGCGTGGTACAACTTTTTTACGGTATGTTCCGCAAACTGCTTACCGAGCGCCGCGTGCGCAAAATCGGTTTTGGCAACTACTATAAGGCCGGTAGTATCCTTGTCCAGTCTATGTACTATACCCGCACGCACCGCGCCGTACGCCGAGGAAAGCCTATCGCCGTACTTGTACACGAGCGCGTTTACCAGCGTGCCGCTTTTGTTGCCCGCACCCGGATGAACCACGAGATTGCGCTGTTTATTGATAACCGCAATATCGTCGTCCTCGTACACGACGTCCAGCGGAATGTCTTGCGGAATAATACTTCCGTCACTTTCCGCCTCGTCCTCAAACGACACGCTGTCGCCGGTTTTGACTATCTGTCCCGCCTTGACCGCCGGCACACCGCCGATCAAAACACTGCCGCCGTCAATCAATTTTTTTATATGCGACCGCGAAATATCCGTTTCGTCGGATAGGAACACGTCCAGCCTCGCGCCGCCCTCGGTGCAGTAAACGGTAGTCATCAGTCGGTCTCGTCCTCGCCGCTCGCTTCGATTTGCTCTGCAATATCGTCGCCGCCGCTTATGGGTTCGGAATCGTCCGTCGCCGCGTTTTCGGATATTGCATTCTCGTCCGCAGTATTTTCTATTGCCGTACCGTCAGTAACGGTATCTTTGTTTTCGTCCGATTTATCTTCGTCGTTATCGCCCGCGCCGTCGGCTTTACCGACTGCTTTCGAACGGTTGACCGCGCCGCCTACGCTAACCTCGCCGGTCGGTTCGGAATCTATGGTGAACTCTATCTTTTTCTTGTCGTTATCGCGGTACAAGAATATAAAGTAGAACACGATAAGCAGTACGCCGGTAACGAGCGCGACGTCGGCTATATTGAATATGTACGCCCAAGTTTTACTGCCGGCAATGGTCAGACCGAAGTATTCAAACTCAATAAAGTCGCGCACGTAACCGAGCGCCATACGGTCTATGCAATTGCCCATAGCGCCCGCAACGAACAGCGCCACCGCTATGCGGAATACCTTGCTCTTGCCCTTGTTGCGTATCAGTACGAGTATAAACGCGACCGACGCCGCAACCGCAAAAACGCAAAAGAATATGCGCGAACCGATGTTGCCCATCCAACTGCGTAGCCAGCTCGACCCGAACGCCGCCGAATAGTTGTGAACCTTGTGCGCGTTCAAAAAGTACGGAATAAGCGGCACCGTCGCGTCGAATTCCAAAAAGTTTTCCACCAGCGATTTGGCAACGAGATCGATAATAAAAACGGATATCATTACTATCCATTCCATTTTGGCGACCTTAAGGTAATTGAAAACCTTTATTGCCACGCGCTTGATAAAAGCCCAAACGACTTGGACCTTGTTTTTAAAACCGCTTGCCACTAACTATCGCTCTCCGGCTTAAGCACGTCCATGGTATCGGGAGTAATCAAAAACAGATTGCGCCGCACGGTGATAACTCTGTCGCCCAGCGCGTAAGCCGCGCCCGAGGTAAAGTCCATCAGCCGTTGCGCGTCGGGAGTATCGGAAATGGGATCGAGGTCGACGAGCGCCGGCTCGCCGCGCCTAAGATACGCTATCAGCTGTTCCACGTCCGCAGTGGTGCGCGGACGGTAAATAACGAATTTTTTGTTGAGCTGTGCCGCAATACCGTCGGCCGTCGTGGGTAACGGCTTGCCTTTGGATTGCTTAGCATTGTTGTTGGCGGGCACGGTACTGTAAATTTGAGTGGGGTTGTTAAGGTTCTGCTCGGTGCGTTGCGCCGCGTCGGTAGTACCTTGAACGGGCGCAGTATACTGCGGCGCACCTCCGTTTTGCGCGGGGCGCGGCCCAATATAATTTCCGTACGCGTCGTGCGTATCCTCGTAGTATTCGAGTCCGCCGTTATAGTTGCTCGAATTCCGCAAAAAGTTTTCAAAAAAATCTTCGTTTGCCATGTTGTACCCCTACTCGTATTGCCGCGCTCCGAACAGTGCGGAGCCAATCCTAACCATATTACTGCCAAAGTGAATAGCGCGTTCGTAATCGACGCTCATACCGACAGACAGTACGTCAAAGTCGGTTTTGCCGCGCGCAAGAGTTTCGTACAAATCGCGCAGCTTGCGGTATACTTCGTCGTCCGCGCCCTTAGGCGGCATGGACATCAGTCCGCGCACGCGTACGCCTTTTAGGCCTTGCACGTACTCCGCAAGCGCTTGCACTTCGTCTAAGTTCGCGCCGGTTTTGGAGCTTTCGCCCGCCGCGTTGACCTCGAGCAAAACGTCTTGCACGACGCCGCGCTTGATTGCCAGCCGTGATATTTCATCCGCTAATCCGCGCGAATTTACAGACTGTATGAGCGCCACGCTTCCCACGAGGTATTTTGCCTTGTTGGTCTGCAAAGTGCCTATAAAGTGCCAATCGGCGGGTTTTACGGCGTCACGCTTGGCCAAGTACTCTTGAACGCGGTTTTCGCCGACTGCCGTAATGCCGTTTTCCAGCGCAACGTTAATAACTTCCGGCGGGACGGTTTTAGTCGCGCCCACGACGGTAATTTCAACGCCCGCCGCCGCGCGCTCGATATTGCTCAGCACGGTCTGTATATTGCGTTTTATATCGAACGGAACCATAATCCTCGCCGACTATAATTATACCATAACGCAACCGTTAAATCAAGTATTTTTTTAATGCAGAATTAAGAATGCAGAATGCAGAATTAAAAACAAAGAAAAGATTTTTGTAGAAATTTTACGGCATACCGCGCTAATTCTTAATTCTGAATTCTTAATTATTCTTAACGTCTATAACGACGAACTCCGACACGCAACCGATTTTAAACTTGAACGCCCAGTCGGCTATGCCCGAGGTAACTATAAAATCGGTATTGTCCCGCTTTTCCCAGCCGTACACTCTATCGTTAAGACCGAACATGTCGCTGATAAGCCCAATAGGTATCATTTGCCCGCCGTGAGTGTGACCGGACAAAACCAAGTCAACGTTTGCCTTGCTTTCCGCGGCGTAGTCGGTCGGCTGGTGGTTTATCACGATAGAATATTTGTCTTTATCGATACCACCTACCAAATCGCTTATATCTTGCCTACCGTCGCCGCGTTCGATTTCCGAACTGTCGTTGCGGCCTACTACGTAAAAATCGCCGCAATCGGCTATTTCGTCTTGCAAAACGATAACGCCGTTTTTGGTAAGCTCGGCAATAAGATCGTCGCCGGTGTAGCCGCGGTTTGAATTGTCGTAGTAACCCTTGTCATGATTGCCGAATGCGTAATACACGCCGTAGGTGGTTTTAAGCGTGCCGAGCGCCGCGCACGCGTCAACCATATCCTTGCGCGACGTATCGTCGTCCACGTAGTCTCCCGCTATTACTACTATATCGGGATTGTAGCTTTGCATTTGCTTGACGTATTGCCTAAACTCCTCGCCGTTAAAGGTTGCGCCGACGTGAGAATCGGCAAACATAACTATGCGCAAGTTCACGTCCTTGTCGGTATAAACGGTATAGCGCGTAACCCATACGTTGTTGGCAAGCGCGAATCCAACTACCAAGTATATAAACGCAGTTACGACCGCCACACAGCTCGACAGCCTAAAAAGGCGTTTGCCGGAAAGCTTTTTTACTACGTAAAAAATCAAATCGGCAAGCAGCCAAAATACTGTTAAGTGAATAACGACAACCGCCGCGTTTACGTAACCGAGTAATGCGGCGAAAAACAACACTATAATCAATACCGCACAAACGGCAGTGAATATTCGCAACCGTTTTTTGTATTTAGGTACGAGCCGATTTTCCGCAGGCAAAAGCCGATAAACGCGGTTACACAAATACGCAAAACCCGCCGCAGCCGCTATTATTGCAATGCCGAAAATCAGTATCCACATATTGACAGTATAATACCAAAAATATAAATAATTGTCAACACATAAAAAGCGGCGAACGCTAAACGCCCACCGCGTATATGCGGTGGGCGTTTGATTTAAATCCTAATTCTTAATTCTGCATTCTGAATTGGTTTAGTATCTGTCGCGCTTGACGTACGTGGTGTGAAGCACCTCGTGCGCCTTGTGGCTGTTGGGTTCGCCAAAGTATTCCTTGTACAAGGTCTTTACAATCGGGTTTTCGTGGGACTTGCGAAGCACGTCCTTTTTGTCCTTTTTGTAAAGCACGCCGGCGCGGGTCTTGGCTACGTCAACGAGGTTGCGTGTTTGCGAGTCTACTATCGGCTGACCGCCGCCGTTTACGCAACCGCCGGGGCAAGCCATAATCTCGATAAAGTGGTATTTGCTCTTGCCGGCCTTAATCTCCTCCATAAGCTTGCGCGCGTTGCCGAGTCCGCTTGCAACCGCAATGTTAATCTGCTTACCGTTGAGCGTGACCGAAGCTTCCTTTATACCCTTGGTGCCGCGAACGGCCTTGAAGTCGATATTATCGAGGGTCTTGCCGGTTGCAACCTCGGCAACGGTGCGGAGCGCCGCCTCCATAACGCCGCCGGTAGCGCCGAATATAAGACCTGCGGTACTGCCCTTTCCGATCGGGTTGTCAAACTCGGTTTTGGGATTAAGCTTGGTAAAGTTGATGCCGTAGTTTTTGATCATACGCGCAAGCTCTCTGGTGGTGAGCGACGCGTCGATGTCGGGCACGACAGCCGCGCTTTGGTCGGCGCGGGTAAGCTCGAACTTTTTGGCAATGCACGGCATAATGGTGACTACGGCCAAATCTTTGGGGTTAATGCCCATTTTTTCGGCGTAGTACGTTTTCATTATCGCGCCGAACATCTGCTGCGGCGATTTGCAGCTGGAAAGATTGGGCAACAGCTCGGGATAGTTGTACTCGATAAAGCGTATCCAGCCGGCACTGCACGACGTAATCATAGGCAGAACAGCATTTTTGTCGTTGAGTCTGCCGAGGAACTCGGTGCCCTCCTCCATAATAGTCATATCGGCGGCCATATCCACGTCGAACACCTTGTCAAAGCCGATAGCCTTGAGTGCGGCAACCATTTTGCCCTCGGTGTCCGTGCCGATAGGATAGCCGAACTCCTCGCCGAGCGCGGCGCGTACAGACGGCGCGGTGCCGACGATAACGGTCTTGCTCGGGTCTGCCAAAAGCTTTTCCACTTCCGCAATGCTGTCCTTTTCGCGCAGAGCGCCGGTAGGACAAACGTTGATGCACTGACCGCACGCTACGCACGGAACGTCGTTGAGGCTCTTGCCGAACGGACTGGCAATCTTGGTAGCAAAACCGCGGTTGCCGGCGTCGATAACGCCAACTGTCTGAACCTTGTTACACACCGCAACGCAACGACGGCAAAGTATGCACTTATTGTTGTCGCGCACGAGGTACGGCGTGGCGTCGTCCACGGCGTAATCGTTCATTTCGCCGCTGTACTTGGCGTAATCGCAACCGTACTCGGTGGCGAGGTTTTGAAGCTCGCACTTGCCGCTACGCACGCAACTGAGGCATTCCTTATGGTGGTTGCTGAGCATAAGCTCGAGCGTGATTTTGCGCGAAGCGCGAACCTTGGGCGTGTTGGTAAACACTTCCATGCCCTCGGCTACTACGGTGGAGCACGCCGTCATAAGCTTGCGGTTATTCTTAATTTCCACTACGCAAACGCGGCAGCTGCTCTCGTTGCAAAGGTCTTTCATATAGCACAGCGTGGGAATATTGAATCCCGCCTTAATCGCCGCGTCCAGTATGCGTGTGCCCTCGGGAACGGTTACGGGCACGCCGTTGACTTTTAAATTAACGTTTTTCATATACCTATTATCTCCTATTTTCCCAAATTATTTGCTGATAGCACCCTTCGGGCATTTAGAAGCACATACGCCGCACTTAATGCACTTTTTGGGATCGATGGTGTGAGGCTGTTTGACCGTGCCCTCGATTGCCTTGACCGGACAGTTGCGCGCACAGATAGTGCAGCCGATACATTTGTCGGGATCGACCTTGTAGCTGACCAACGCTTTGCATACGCCCGCGGGGCATTTGCCGTTGCAGTGCGCTTCGTACTCGTCACGGAAATAGCGGAGTGTGGAAAGCACGGGATTGGGCGCGGTCTGGCCGAGTCCGCACAGCGAGTTGTCCTTTATGTAGTAGCAAAGCTCCTCCATCTTGTCGATGTCCTCGAGCGTAGCCTCGCCCTTGGTAACCTTGTCGAGCATTTCCAAAAGGCGCTTGTTGCCGATACGGCACGGCGTGCACTTTCCGCACGACTCGTCTACGGTGAATTCGAGGAAGAATTTTGCAATATCGACCATGCAGTTGTCCTCGTCCATAACTATAAGGCCGCCGCTACCCATCATCGAACCGATAGCCATAAGGTTGTCGTAGTCGATGGGCGTGTCGATAAGCGAGGACGGAATGCAACCGCCGGACGGACCGCCGGTCTGCGCGGCTTTAAACTTTTTGCCGTTGGGGCAACCGCCGCCTATATCCTCTACTATGGTGCGGAGCGTGGTACCCATAGGAATTTCCACGAGACCTACGTTTTCCAGCTTGCCGCCGAGCGCGAACACCTTGGTGCCCTTGCTCTTTTCGGTGCCGACCGAAGCGAACCAGTCCGCGCCGTTAAGAATTATTTGAGTAATGTTGCCGTACGTTTCCACGTTGTTGATAAGCGTGGGCTTGCCGAACAAACCTTTAACCGCGGGGAACGGCGGGCGCTGACGCGGTTCGCCGCGCTTGCCTTCCGCAGAGTTAAGCAAAGCCGTTTCCTCGCCGCAAACGAACGCACCGGCGCCCAGGCGAAGCTCGAGGTCGAACTTCTTGCCAAGGCCCATAACGTTGTCGCCGAGAATACCGTACTCGCGCGCTTGCGCTATTGCAACCTCCAAACGGTGAACGGCAATAGGGTACTCGGCACGCACGTAAATAACGCCGTGCTCCGCGCCTACCGCATAGCCCGCAATCATCATTGCTTCGATAACGGCATGAGGATCGCCCTCGAGTAGCGAACGGTCCATGAACGCGCCGGGGTCGCCCTCGTCGGCGTTGCACGCAACGTACTTTTCGGTACCGGCCGCGTCGTGGGTAAACTGCCACTTCATACCGGTAGAGAAGCCCGCGCCGCCACGGCCGCGCAGTCCGCTCTTTTTAACCTCGTCTATAACTTGCTGTTGGGTCATAGTGGTTACTGCCTTTTCGTAAGCCTTGTAACCGTCGGTAGCAAGATACTCGTCAATGTTTTCGGGATCGATAACGCCGCAGTTGCGCAGCACTACGCGGCGCTGGCTACGGTAAAAGTCGGTGTCGTTGATGGACTTAAGCTGACCGTGCGCGTCCTTTTCGGCGTGCAGTAAGCGTTCCACCGGCTGACCGCCTATAATGTGTTGCTCTACGATCTCCCTTGCGTCCTCCGGCTTAACGTGCGTGTAGAACGAGCCGTCGGGATAAACGACCGCGATAGGACCCTTGGAGCAAAGACCGAAACAGCCGGTCGTAATAACCTTAATCTCGTCTTGAATTCCATGCTCTTTAAGTAGCGCGATAAGGTTATCGTGCAAAATTTTGCTATTGCCGGATGTACAACCGGTACCACCGCAAACGAGTATCGACTTACGCGGCTGGCCCGCCGAAACCTTTGCGCCTTCCGCGCGCTCGGTAATCATCGGTTTAAGGCGATCGCGAATTTCTTGTAATTGCTGTAAAGTTTTCATAAATCTACGTAACTCCTTATTCCCTTATCGTTAAGCGTTGTTATACTTAGCCAGTATCTCATCAACACTGTCCTCTGTAACCTTGCCGTAAACTTCGCCGTTGACGGTAAGCACGGGCGCCAAACCGCAGCAGCCTATGCAGCGGGTTGCTTCCAGCGTGAATCTGCCGTCGGACGTGGTGTGTCCGGGTTCAACGCTCAAAAGGCGGCTGAACTTATCTATAACGCCGCCGCTACCCTTAACGTAGCACGCAGTACCCAAGCAGACGGCAATCTTTATTTGGCCGGGCTGCTCCAAACGGAACTGCGAATAGAACGTAGCTATTCCGTACACCGTGGCAAGCGGTACGCCGAAGTAATCGGCAATCTTGAGTTGGACTTCGAGCGGCAAATAGCCGTAGATGTCCTGCGCTTTTTGCATCGCCATCATGACGGGACCGTCAACGCCCTTAAGGCTTTCCAGCACCGCGGCGAACTGCATATCTTTCTCGTCGGTCATTATTTAAACTCCTTTCGTGAGATTATAACAGTATTAGAGCGAAAGCAATTTTCGGCACAACAGCCGTACGGGTTCGCCCACCCGCACTGTTAAAGTATAACATACTACTTTTATATTTTCAAGTACTAAAAGATAATTTTCGCCAAAGTTCGCCACTGCTAACCGTTTTATATCGTACCCATAAGATAATACGCGGACATAACATAAAACAAAAACCGACTATTGTGTAATCATAGCCGGTTTATAATTAGTATACTAATCATCGTGTTCAACAATATATATATCATATGTCTTTGATGTACCACCACTACCACCATCATCACTGTCATTAATCCACCCTGTGATGCACGCCTTAATAAACCATGTCAATACTGAGTAAAGTATAGCAATAATAAATCCGGTTATGAAAGAGCCGAATTCTGTTGGTGCAAATAATATCAAAACAGCCCACCCTCCGATACAGCCAAGCGGACCGGTTACATTTACCGCGCTAGCAGGATATCGACTTTCATGAAACTGAAAGAAAGTTATAAAAACTGTAAGTCCGATAAATACCCCGACCAACACTGTATATATTATTGCCGACCAATTTAAATCGAAATCATGTCGGAATACTACGATTAATATAGACAGTACTACAATTATCACGTAGGTAATTATTACAAATACATAGCTTACACCTACCCTTCTGAATACTATCCCATAAATTAGCATTTCAGCGCCATTTATCACTAACACAATCCATGGGCGCAATACAAAGATCAAAAACCCCGACAGTATGAATAAAATAATAAGTATCGCAGCAATAATGCTCGATATTCTCAGTTTTTTCTTGGTTTTGCTCATAGCATATCCCCTACATACATTGTTGATATATATATTATATCAACCCTTATATGGGTTGTCAAGTCATTTTTGACTTGATTTGTGTAAAATTATAAGTATGAAATATCCGCAAAGAATACGCGAACTGCGTGAACAAGCTAATTTAAGTCAAATGGGATTGGCAAACGCTACCGGCATAAGCCAGTCGTCGATAGCTCGTTGGGAACTCGGAAAAGCCGAGCCGAGCGCGTCCAACATTATTACGCTTGCCGAATTTTTCGGCGAGTCCGCGGATTATATACTTGGACTAAAAGATTAAATTTAAGCACAACAAAAGCGCACGGTCAAGTTCGATCGTGCGCTTTTGTTATTTTCTATCAATCCAGCGGCTCGTCGTCTTCGAGCTCTTCAAGCTGCTCCATTTTATCCTCGTCCATTATGGACGCGAGGTGTTTGCCTATTTTGCAAAACTTAATCTTTTCTCCCCTATCGTAATAGTCCTCCGAATACGCAACGTATTCGTTGTCGCCCGCAGATATTACCACCTTGTACACTACCTTGTTTATCCGTACGGTACGACTGCCGGTGCTGGTGGTGCTGGATACCGTACACAGCTTGACTACGCCGTCCAGCATTTCGCGGTTTTTATGTTTGCGACCGACGCTCATAGAAATTTTTTGGCGTATGACTGTTATAAGTATAGCAAGCAGTATCGTGCCGCCAAACAGACAGAAGCACACTATGGCGCCGGTAAAATTCCCGATAAAGCCAAACACCAGTATCATAAAGAAGTCGGTAATCAAGAACCCGAAAAACATCCAGCCGAAAACCTTTTCCTTGGTCGAGGAATTTTTGTACGCGTCAGCCGAGTTGCGCGCAAGGTATTCCGCTTCCTTAATTTTACTGCTGTAGCCGCGCGACGTGTTTATATCCGAAAGCTGTTTGTATTCCCTTTTTCTTTCGGGACTCACGGACGGCTCGTCGTCGGTTATATCCTCCCAATCGTCCTCGTCGTCGGTATAGTCAAACGGATCGTCTACTTTGGTTACGACGGTTGCGTTGGCGTTTGCGGAAACGGACGCGTCGGCGGTTTGATTAGAAACCGCGTTATCCTCGGCAACCTTTGCGCCGTCGTAATCGTCGCCGACGTCCACCCAGTCGTCCTCGTCGTCCGACTGCGCGGACGTAGAGGAATCGCCAAACGCTGACTTTTTGTTTTTGTAATCGGAAAGATTTATCTTGCCGGTAATAATCAGCACCAGTCCTACGACCACGAGCACGAACATAGTTACCGGTATTCCGGCAGACAGCACCCAGCCGCCGATAAAGGCCGCCGTAGCGTTTCCGGTCAGACTGCCGCCTACCAGCATTCCCACGCCGATCACGATCGGCACGAAAACCAACATACTCATTAAACGAAGCTTTTTCATAAGCACATTATATATCATTTGCGCACAAATTGCAATGAATTTGCGCACATCACTTGCCAACGCTTGCATTTGCGCGATTTGGATATTATAATTAAGTACGATAAGGAAATTTACTAATGCAATACTTGGCGATTATTATCATTACTTTTATATCGGGCGTAATAGGTACCGGCTTGGGCGGCGTTATAGGCGCCGTGCTCAAGCGCGACAGCAACAAGATAGTCAGTCTACTGCTATCGTTTGCCGCCGGCATAATGCTGGCCGTGGTGTGCTTCGACCTAATGAGCGAGCCGATAGAAATGATGCGCAACGGCGAGCTGGACTGGTACACGCCGCTTATAGTAGTCGCAGCCGTAATAGTCGGCTACGGCGTGGTGCACCTACTCAACTACGCCATAGACAAGCGCACCAATCACGAAGTAAAGCACATTGACGAAAACCATCCGTCAACCGCCGACGACCTTGACGAGCTTATCCACTCCAACCACTACGAATCGCACAAAACCAACAAGTCCAGTCTATTCGTGGCGGGACTCGTAATGATGTCCGCTATCGCCTTGCACAATCTGCCCGAGGGCATGGTTATAGGCGCGTCGTACGCCATAACGCCCAATATCGTGGCCAACCTATTTTCGGGTAGCGGGTTCATTATGGCAATAGTAATAGGACTGCACAACATACCCGAGGGCATGGCCGTTTCCGTGCCGCTTATCTCTGGCGGTATGAACAAGGTCAAATCCATACTTCTGACCGCGCTGAGCGGACTGCCTACCGTGTTCGGCGCACTTATCGGGTTCGCGCTCGGCGGCATAAACGAAATTATGCTTACGCTGTCGCTCGGCTTTGCGAGCGGCGCAATGCTGTACGTCGTGTTCGGCGAGCTTCTGCCCGAATCCATACTTATGTGGAAAAGCAAGCTGCCCGCCCTATCGCTGTTCGTCGGCGTGCTTGCCGGATTTTTACTTGTAATGTTCTAACCTACTTCTTTGAAAAGAAGTAGGCAAGAAACTTTTAGTGTTGTGTATTTACAATCACGATTTATTTAGCGCGTCACCCAATTAGTTGCGCGTCTATAATAAATATCTCAACGCCACTTTGCAAAGGTATAGGCAAGAAATTTTTAGTGTTGTGTGTGCGCATAGTAATTTGTTGCACATTACACCAAATTAGTATCGTGTCTATATTAAATATCTCAACGCCACTTTGCAAAGGTCTTGGCAAGAAACTTTTAGTGTTGTGTGTTTACAGTAACGATTTATTTAGCGCGTCACCCAATTAGTTGCGCGTCATTATAAATTTTATTTGTCCTACGAAGCACCGAAGGTATTCAGAGCAAGCGCGTAGCGCGTTTTTTGCCCGCCGAAGAATCTCAACCTTA
>JAIDCZ010000019.1 GCA_029055565.1 Clostridiales bacterium | reverse complement strand
GATATTATTTGGTTTTTGTTCACGATAACCTTTTCGGTATTGCCGTCGGCGCACAATTCGTCAACGTTTACCTCGAAGTATTCTGCAAGCAAGCGCAACGATTCGTTGCTGGGCAAGCCCAATCCGTTTTCCCACTTAGCTACCGCGCTTCGGCTTACGTAAATTCCGTCGGCAAGCTCGGACTGCGAAACACCCTTTTTAGTGCGAAGTTCTTTCAGCTTTTCGTTAAACTGCATAACGTTTACCTCCTTACGCCGTTTTCCGAATTATAGCACAGCGCTTGCCGCAAGTAAATACCGTTGGCCGTTACTTTGCGCGTTACCTCCGTTACTTTGCGATTATAACTACATTACTCTCACTTACGTAAAGACAGTAACACATATATTATAATCAAAATCAACAAACAGTTCAAGTCATATCATACAAAAACTGACTAACGCATGCGCATTAGTCAGTTTGGTGCGAGCGACAGGACTTGAACCTGCATGGTTGCCCACCGGATCCTAAGTCCGGCGCGTCTGCCAATTTCGCCACGCTCGCATAATTATTATTACCGAATTAAGTATATCACAACTGATTGAAATACGCAAGCATTTATTCGGCTATGCTACAATGCGCCGACAATAACTTCGACGGCCAAACCGATAAACACGAGCCCACCGAGCAATGCCGAATACTTGCCGAACCTCGTTCCACACTTTTTGCCGGCCCAAAAACCGACGACGTAAAACGGCATTATCACTGCGCATACGATTACCGCCGTGAACAGAACGAACCACACGTCGTAGCTCGCCATAGTCAATCCGGACGCGAACGCGTCGAATGACGCGACGGCGCTTTGCACCAAAAATTCGGTATTCGTGCGCGCCGGCTTTTCGTCATTACCCTTTGCGCACCGCACACCCTCCGCTATCATTTTTACGCCGAGCAAAACGAGTACGACTGCCGCCACCCACGCCAACCATCCGTCAATTTTTTGCACGCTTTGCGCGACCGTCTTTATGAGCAGATACCCTACCGCAAGCGCGACGGCATGACATACCGCAAACAACAATGCAATGCGAACCGCCTTTTTTAGGCCGAAATTTGCGTTGTGAAGCCCATTTGCCATTGCGACGACAAAAGACTCGAACGCTAACCCTATCGCCAGCAGAAAGCCGTTTAACAGCGCCATATTGCCCGCCGCCGCTACAAGTACGTGGAAACGATTATTTCCACTGCGATTGCGATAAACGCCAAGCCGCCGATTATGCTTGCGCCCTTACCAAGCTTAACGCCGAAGCGTTTACCCAAAAAATGTCCCGACAGATACACTATAAACGTTACCGCGGCAATAATGGCCGAACATACTATTGCGGCGACCGCGCCGTATTCCTCTACCGTAAATCCGACCGTAAGTGCGTCCACCGATGCCGCTGCGCTTTGCAATATCACCGCCGCTACGCCTTGTTTGGCCGTCGATTTTTCGCCATCCTTTCGCGCCGCCGATATAAACATTTTTACGCTCATATACAAAAACACGACGGCGGCCGCCCAAGAAAAAACTATCCTAATACCGTCGTACTGCGCGTACGCCGCATGCACAACCGCCCAGCCGGATATTACGGCGGCGAACTGAAAAACCGCAAGCAACGTTGCCGCCGCGCAGCCACGCTTGCCGCCGATACAGTTTACGCCGTTGCCGAGCGCGATTATAAACGCGTCCACGGCAAGGCCAACGCCGAGCATTAAGCTATTTAGATAAAATATTCCGCTTACGTGCATATACCCTACTGTCGGTATATGCACGCCGACAACACGGCGTTCAACAACAAAAAAGCGGCAAGGCGTTTACCGTAGTTCCCATAGGGAATTTTACCACAGAAATAGAATAGAAGTATAGCGCACTATACCTTGCGAGCAAGGCAGTGCGCTTTTGCTTTACCTTTTAATTTGATTGTTGTATAATAATAGAATGGCAAACAGTAATTTAGCGGAGGTAGATATTGTGGATATTTCTGACGAGATTAAGAACGAAAAATTTGCGCTCGTTTCTCCGCAAGAATATGCGGCAAAACTGAAAGAAATGTTTTTTAACAATGTTGCATTATGGTATGAACGCATTATACCTGCAAGTAAAGCTGATGAGTTAATGAAAGTTACTAACGGCGATTTTTCGGAAATTTGGCATGACCATTGTGCAGTATGTTTTAAGACCATAGATAAACATACAACGGAAAAAGTTTATTTGTCGGAAGATGAGTTTGATTGGCTATGCGAAAATTGTTATAATGAGTTGCAATCAAAAAAATAATTTAATAAATTTCAATTTAGCGTTTTACCGTCATTGCGAGCGTAAGCGAAGCAATCCAGAAAAAATACTTTAAGTCTGGATTGCCGCGGTCGCGTTGCTCCCTCGCAATGACGAGTCGTTGTACAATTTTCAATTTATCTAACCAAACATAAAATATAGTCCACCATTTTCGTAAGTGAAAATAGTGGACTATTTGTTTTTATAATAATTCTCTATGGGAAGTGTGCTTTGCCTCGTCGCTTTTTGTATTCGTTCTATTCCAGCTCGAACGCGCCGGTATACAGTCTGTAATACTGACCTTTTCGTTCTATCAGTTTTTCGTGACTGCCGCGCTCGATTATTCGGCCGTGGTCGAGCACGATGATGACGTCGGAGTTCTTGACGGTAGACAGCCTATGCGCTATTACGAACACCGTTCTGCCGTGCATAAGCGCGTCCATACCGCGCGACACTATAGCTTCCGTGCGAGTATCTATGGACGAAGTGGCTTCGTCCAGTATCATTACCGGCGGGTCGGCAACCGCGGCGCGAGCGATAGATACGAGCTGGCGCTGGCCTTGCGACAGATTGGCGCCGTTACTGGTGAGCATAGTGTCGTAGCCTTCGGGCAAGCGCCTAATAAAGTCGTCCGCGCCCGCCAGCTTGGCCGCCGCTATACAATCGTCGTCGGTGGCGTCCAACTTGCCGTAGCGGATATTATCCATAACCGTGCCGGTGAACAAGTTGGTGTCTTGCAAAACTATGCCCAAGCTACGCCGAAGGTCGGCCTTTTTAATCTTGTTGATATTGATACCGTCGTACCGTATTTTGCCGTCGGCAATGTCGTAGAAACGATTGATAAGATTGGTAATAGTGGTTTTGCCAGCGCCGGTAGCACCTACGAACGCGACCTTTTGTCCGGGCTTGGCAAAGATTGAAACGTCTTGCAAAACCGGCTTACCCTTTTCGTACTCGAAGTCGACCTCGTCCAGAACGACGTCGCCGCAAAGCTTGGTGTACGTCACCGTGCCGTCGCCGTGCGGGTGCTTCCACGCCCAAACGTCGGTGCGCTCCTCGCACTCGGTAATAACACCGTCCACCTCGCGTGCATTGACGAGCGTAACGTAGCCGTCGTCGGCCTCGGGCTTCTGGTCGATAAGGTCGAACACGCGCTTAGCGCCGGCAACGCCCATAACAACAGAGTTGATTTGGTTGGAAACTTGGTTGATGTTGTTGCAGAACTGGCGCGTCATTTGCAAAAACGCAACAACGAGCGCAATGTTGAACACAGCAAGATCGTCGCCCACCAAAGAGCCGATAGATACGTTGGACACTGCGCCGATAATGAACGCGCCGCCCACCAGCGCAACCACAACGTACAGTACGTGACCGATGTTGCCGAGTATGGGCATAAGCATATTTGCATAACGGTTGGCGCGGTTGGACTGGTCGTACAAATATTCGTTTACCTTGTCGAAATCGGCCTTGGCCGCGTTTTCGTGACAGAACACCTTGACGACCTTTTGGCCGTTCATCATTTCCTCAATAAAGCCCTCGGTCTTGCCGACTGCGCGTTGCTGACCCACGAAGTATTTGCCGGCACCGCCGCCGACGATCTTGGTTACCAAAACGATAAAGAATACGCCGACGAGCACTATGAGCGTAAGCCAAAAGCTGTAGTACAGCATAATGCAGAACAGAGTAAGCACCATTATGGCCGAAGTGAGGAACTGCGGCAACGACTGGGAAATCATTTGCCTAAGCGCGTCGATATCGTTGGTGTAGTAGCTCATTATATCGCCGTTGCTGTTTGAATCGAAATACTTGATAGGCAAGTTTTGCATTCCGTCGAACATACGGCCGCGCATTTTTTTGAGGAAGCCTTGCGTGATAATAGCCATCATTTGCTTATCGACTGCGCCCATAACGAGCGAAATTACGTACAAGCCGATAAGTATGAGTAGGTCCGTAACAATCTCCTTGCCGTACACCGCCCATAGATTGAGCGTGGGCGTAACCTTAAGCTGCTTGAGCGCCTCGCCCGCGACGGAGAATACGCGCTCCATAAAGATTGACGGAATAGAACTGATAATGGCGTTTACTATTATAAAAACGAGCGTGAACGTCATCATTTTGGGATAGCACTTGAACACGGCTTTTATCGCGCGCCACAGTACGCCCTTTTCCATTTTGCGCTTGGGCGGCTTGCCCATAGCTTTTTCGTTCATAGGTGACTTACTCATTGTCGCCACCTCCTACCATAGCGTCGTCGTTGGACTTTTTGTTTTGCGTGGTATAGACCTCGGTGTAAATGGGATTGGTGCCAAGGAGTTGCTTGTGCGTGCCGACGGCGTTAATCTTGCCGTTGTCCATAATAACTATACGGTCGGCGTCCTCCACCGACGACGTGCGTTGCGCTATTATAATCTTGGTCGTTTCGGGTATGTACTCCCTAAACGCCTTGCGAATGAGCGCGTCGGTATGCGTATCCACCGCGCTGGTGGAATCGTCGAGGATAAGAACCTTAGGCTTTTTAAGCAACGCGCGCGCTATGCAAAGCCGTTGCTTTTGCCCGCCCGAAACGTTGGTGCCGCCTTGCTCTATATAAGTATCGTAGCCGTTGGGGAAGCCTTGAATAAACTCGTCGGCTTGAGCAAGCTTGCACGCTTCCACAAGCTCCTCGTCGGTAGCGTTGGGATCGCCCCAGCGCAAGTTCTCCTTGATGGTGCCGGAAAACAGCTCGTTTTTTTGCAACACGACGGCCACGGAATCGCGCAGTGCGGTAAGGTCGTATTCCTTGACGTTGCGCCCGCCGACGCATACGGCGCCGTCTGTGGCGTCGTACAGCCGCGAAACGAGATTTACGAGCGTAGTCTTGCTTGAACCCGTGCCGCCGATTATACCTATGGTCTCGCCCGATTTAATATGTAAATCGACGCCCTCCAAGGCGTAACGTTCGGCCGTAGCCGAATACTTAAAGTTGACGCCCGAAAAATCTATATCGCCGTTTTCCACTTCGGTAACCGCGTTTTCCGGACTCTTGATAGTGCTCTCCTCGCCGAGGATTTCGCAAATACGGCGCGCGCTTTCGATCGACATAACTATCATTGCAAATACCATGGAGAACATCATAAGCGACATAAGTATTTGCATGCCGTACACTACGAGTTGGGACACCTCGCCCACGCTGGTGGCGCCGTTAGACTTCAGTATAAAATACGAGCCTAAAAACAGCACCGCCGACAGTACGCCGTAAAAAAAGAATTGCATAATCGGGTGGTTCCACGCGAGTATGCGTTCGGCCTTGGTAAAGTCCATTTGAACGTCGGTCGCTGCGTGGTCGAACTTCTGCTTTTCGTAGTCCTCGCGCACGTACGACTTAACGACGCGCATTCCGCGAATATTCTCTTGTATGGACTCGTTAAGGTTGTCGTACTTTTTGAATACGCGGTGGAACAGCGGCATTGCCTTTTTCATTATAAAGAACAACAAGAACGCCAGCGGCGGGATTACCGCGACGAATATCCAGCCGAGGTTGCCGCCCATTATAAAGGTCATAACCAGCGAGAATACCATCATGAGCGGACTTCTGACCGCGGCGCGTATAATCATCATATACGCGAACTGCACGTTGGTAACGTCGGTGGTCATACGCGTAACAAGCGACGGGGTTGAAAACTTGTCGATATTTTCAAACGAAAAATCTTGCACCTTGTAGTACAAATCCTTGCGCAGATTTTTTGCAAACCCCGCCGACGCCTTGGCGCAAAACGCACCGGCCAACGCTCCGAATGCAAGCGAAGCAAACGCCATAGCAATAAGTATGCCGCCGTACGTCCATATTTCGCTCATTTTAACCGTAGCACCGTTAGCCACGTCTATGGAATTGACCAGCTTGGAAATAACAAACGGAATAAGGCATTCCATTACCACTTCCAGTCCGACGAAAACGGGCGAAAGTATTGACGCAAGCTTGTATTCCCTTACGCTTTTCATAAGAACTTTAATCACAATAATCTCTCTTATCCTTTAATCTATAATCTATCTTACATGTAAATTTTACCACCGCAGAATTTTTTTGTCAATGAATTTTGCGGCGCTGTAAAACAAAAAAACGCTCTGTCATAATACCGACAAAGCGTTTTCACTATTACTACACACAGCGTTACAGCAGTATACAAATTATGCCGCCCCTACCCTCGTTGATAATGCGAGACAAGGTTTTGCGCATTTTCTTTTGCGTTTCGGCGGGCATTGCGGAAAGCTTGTTGTTTAGGTTTTCGTTTACCAGACAGTCGAGCGGTTTGCCGAACATATTTGTCTGCCAAATACCCTTGGGGTTTTGCTCGAACTCGCTAAGCAGATAGTGAACCAAATCCTCGCTTTGCTGTTCGGTGCCGACTACCGGACAAACCTCCGTTTCTATATCCACGCGCATTATGTGCAGACTGGGCGCCGATGCCTTAAGCTTGACGCCGAAGCGCGAGCCTTGCTTGAATATTTGCGGCTCGTCAAGCGACATTTCGTCGATGGTGGGCGTAACAACGCCGTAGCCGGTTTCCGCCACTTCGTTTAGCGCGGCGCTAAGCTTGTCGAACTGACGCTTAGCTTTGACCAAGTCGCCGAGCATTGCCATAAGGTCGAACTCGTCCTTGATTTCCAGTCCGCATTCCTCTTGCAACGCACGGTAGAACAGTCCGTCCTTTTCCTTTACGGCATACACAGCACGACCCTTGTCAAGCTCCACGCTTTTAAGCTCCACGGTATCGAAAAACTCGCTGTCAAGCTCGGTAGCGCCGGCCACGCAGTCGCGCATTTTGGTTTTGCCCTCGGCAACGGCTACCGAACGCGTAAGCAGCTCGCCCACTATCGGATTGGTGCCGTCCAAGGCCTTAATCCAGTTGGCCGACTGGATATAAATATCGCGCAACGGAAATTCGTAAAGCACCGTTTCAAACAGCTTAACTACGTCCGCCTTGGTAAGCGCGCTTACGTTAAGCGGGATTACGGCGTTGCCGTACTTTTCGGCAAGCGCTTTGGCCAGCTTTTTGGTTTCTTGCGAATTGGGCACCGACGAGTTGAGCACTATTACGAACGGCTTACCCAAGTTTTTAAGCTCGTTTACCGTGCGCTCCTCCGCCGCCACGTACGCGTCTCTGGGCAGTTCGGTCTTTATAGAGCCGTCGCTCGTCATTACCACGCCGATGGTGGAATGATCGGCAATCACCTTTTTGGTGCCGATTTCGGCGGCGCGCTCGAACGGCATGGGCGAATCGCTCCACGGCGTTTTGACCATGCGCTCCTCCTTGCCGTCCTTGTGTCCGGTAGCGCCGTCCACCATGTAGCCTACGCAATCGACAAGCCGCACCGAAATTTTGGCAGTGTCGCTTAGCGTTACGGTTACGGCCTCGGCGGGAACGAACTTAGGCTGGGTCGTCATAACGGCCTTGCCCTCGGCGCTTTGCGGCAATTCGTCGCGCATACGCTCAAGCTCGTATCCGCTTGCCGACGGCAAAACGAACGTGTTCATAAAGTTGGTTATGAACGTTGACTTGCCCGATCGCACCGGTCCTACGACGCCGATATAAATATCTCCGCCGGTGCGCTCCTTGATATCGTTATAAACGTCGTACTCTTCCATATTACCTCCATGGGCGTGATTACTAATCTTACATATATGTTGCGAGCATGCGTAATATGCCGCCGCAATCGATTACGGTTTAATGTATGCGAATAATTTTTTTAAAAGACCAATAATGTGTTTTTATTTTTTGCACGAAAAACCGCCGCGCTTATACGTGCGGCGGTTTTTAATCGCAATTTATTATTCGGCTATTACGTAGTCCTCGTACACGAACGAACGGTCGGGTTGAGGTTTGGCCTTTTTGGGTTTGAACAGCACTACCCGCCCCTCGTTGCCGTAAAACGATTTGCTTACGTTTTTATGATGCGCAAACAAACTTAGCAAGTACATGGCAAATAGTATTATCGACGCGTACACGCCTATGGGGTTTTGCGCGGCGCGCAAGCCCTCCAGCGCGAGCGGTGCGCTTATTATTATAAACGAAGTCAGCGAGCCGACCTTGGTAACTATCAAGAATACGACTCCGAACACGAAGGTAACCAGCGTGTACAGCGGCTGCAAAGTAAGACACACGCCTATAATGGTAGCCGCGCCCTTGCCGCCGTGGAACTTCATAGTAACCGGATAAATATGTCCGAGCACGGCGAATATACCGGCCACGTACATTCCTATTCTATCCGAACCGAGCCGCAAAAACTGCCCATTGCCCATAAACAACCAACCGAGCAAGCACGGCACCACGCCCTTTAGGACGTCCAGTATAAGCGTAAGCACGCCGAGAGCCTTGCCGTATGTACGAAGCATGTTCATAGTACCGGGGTTACCGCTACCGCATTGGCGTATGTCATTGCCCTTGAGGCGGCTTATAAGTATTGCGTTGTTTATATTCCCCACGAAGTACGAGCCTACGGCTACGAGTGCACCCGCGAGGATTTGCATAGGTACGGATATCGTCATTTTTCTTCACGTCCTATAAATTTAAGTGTAATTGGAGTGCCGGTAAAGTCGAAGGCGCGCCGAAGCGCGTTTTCCAAATACCGCTCGTACGAAAAGTGTATCAGCTTGGCGTCGTTCACCTTGAACACGAACAGCGGCGGGCAAACGCTCGGCTGGGATACGTACAGAATTTTGGCCTTGCGCCCCTTTCGCGCAGTAGGCTCGGTCATGGCAACGGCTTGGCCTACAAGCTCGTTAAGTAAACCAGTGGATATTCTGCGCGACACGTTTTGCCAAACGTATTCCGCGGTCTGTAAAATCTTTTCCACGCGCTGACCGGTAAGCGCAGATACCGACACGCTTGTAAAGTAGCTCATAAACGCGAGGTGTTCCTTTAGGTCGTCGGTCTTTTCCTTAAGCGTATTGGTGGACTTTTCCACTGCGTCCCACTTATTCAAAACAACGACGGACGGCTTGCCCGATTCATGCACAAGTCCGGCTATCTTTTCGTCTTGCTCGGCTATAGGCTGCGACGCGTCCATGACTACGAGCACCACGTCCGCACGCTTAATCGCGGCTATGGCGCGCATAACCGAATACCGCTCGATGGACTTGTCCTCTATATCGCGTTTGCGGCGCATACCGGCCGTGTCGATTAAAATATAATCCTTGCCATTTACGGTGATCGGCGTATCAATGGCGTCGCGTGTAGTGCCGGCAATATTTGACACTATCGTACGCTCGTAGCCCAACAGTCTATTGACAAGGCTCGACTTGCCTACGTTGGGCTTACCTACGACCGCAATCTTAAGCGGTGCGTTTTCGCCCGAATCCTCCGCAAGCTCGAACTCCTTGCACACCTCGTCCAAAAGATCGCCCACGCCCGAGCCGTGCTCTGCTGAAACGAGTATGGGTTCGCCGAGACCAAGACCGTAAAAGTCGTACACGTTGTCGCGGTTAGCCGCGTCGGCCTTGTTTACGGCCAGCACGACCGGCTTTTTGCTTTTGCGCAATACCTCGGCAATATCGCCGTCGCCGGCGAGCATGCCTTGCTTAATATCGGTAACGAATACAACTACGGACGCTATTTCCACAGCGTCCATAGCTTGGCGCTTGACCGAGCGCGAAATATCGTCGTCGCTCTCGTCAATGCCTCCGGTGTCGATAAGCGTAAATTCCTTGCCACACCACTCGCAGTCGGCGTAAATTCGGTCGCGAGTAACCCCCGGCATATCGTCTACTATTGCGACGCGCCGTCCGCTTATTCTGTTTATAAGTGTGGATTTGCCGACGTTTGGACGTCCGACTATTGCTACGATAGGTTTCATAATCTATCGTATAGTTTACCACAGCTTTTTAAAAAAGTAAAATAATTTATATACTTTTTCTTAATTCTGCATTCTGCATTCTTAATTCTGCATTAAATTTTATTTATCGAAGTATTTTTTATACTCGTCCGGATCGAACTCCTCGGCGATTTCGGCGTCCGCCCTCGCCTTTTGTCCGGCACGGTGGTTCATCGTGCGCTTGATTGCCGACACGCTTTCGAATATCACCACGGCGGTGACCGCGGCGAGAATTATGGCGTTGAACGCCGACGGCGAACCGAACCTCAACGGTGTTTCGTATACGTACGTTCCGACTGCCGACGCCACGACGTCACCTATAGGCATACCCAAAAATATGCCGCACAACGCCGCTATTTTTGTCTTGCCGACAAGATAGTCCACCGCGCCGCACAGAAACCCGATTATAATAACGCACACCGTAGACGACGTTATAGGCGCAATAAGCAACCATACCGATATAAACAGCGCGGCGGTAACCGACGTTACCACAAGCGCCCTACGCACCTCGCGCATTCTGAACGCGAGCGCAAAAAACACTGCGGCAAATATAAGCGGAGCAAAAAAACCGGCTACGTTAAACTGCACCGCACCCACGGTAAAGGTGGGAATAAACGCACAGCCGATAAGCACGCCTATCATAACGAACGCCAGCCAGTACGCTACTCCGAAGCTTTTGAACACGCGCTCGGCAACGCCGAAAAACAGCAATACGGCAACTATGCCCAATAATACGAGTCCTATGATCATACGCACGATTGTTGCCAAGATTATCCCGATATATACACACGAACATGTCAGTCCTATTTGCCTTACGGCAAGTGATATTTCGCTAACGCGAAGTTAACGTTCAACTGCAAGCTATATCACTTTAGACGTTAGACTAAAATATCACTTTTGGCCGTAGGCCAAAAATATCACTGCTTGCACAACAAGCTATATCACTCGTATAAAAAAAATAGCTCACTACACTTCCATTACGAAGTTAGTGAGCTATTTTTTGTACACATTACGCTTTGCCGTACCAGCTGGTGTAGCGCTGGTTGCCGTCGCTGTCCTTGCCCTCGAGGTACTTCAAAAAGTCGAAGTCAGCCCATTTGGAGCTGTTAAGGTTGTACACCTTTACGCTTTCGATCCTAATATTGGGCGTGGGCGGCTTCCACAAATAGCCGTCGCTCAAGTGCGAGTTGATAGCGGCCATCGCGCGTATGGACTTAAGATTCTTTTTGGTCTGCTCGTTGAGCGCATGACCGACCATAGCGCATTCGATGTTGCTTATATTGGTGGGCACCGTTTCGGTATAATCGCCGTAATAGAACTGGAACTCCGTGGCGGTATCCGTTCTGTAAGTGAGCGTACCGAGCTGTTTTACGAGGTTGTCGTTTCTGTCGTCGGGGCGCGTGTAAAGTCTGTATCCGAACTTTTCCGTAACCTTGCTGAATCTGTTGTTGGGCAGTGCGCCGAAGCCTTTGCAATAATCCTCGCTATCACTGCGGTGATTGGAACGCTTGTAGTCCGAGGTGTTGTTGGAAAGCGGCTGGTCCACGTATCCGCCGAACCTTAACCACCCGCCTTGCGCGTCGTAGAACACGGTGTTATCGAAATACTTGTTGTTAGCCAAAAATATAAAGTTTGTCGCCGTGGTATCGTATTCGTCCTCGTCTATTACGTATTCCAGCTCCATACCGTTGGACAGCGTAAACTTGGCAATAACGTCGTCGTAGCCGCGGTACGGATTGACTACGTGCATAATTACCGGCGCCAAAAGCGCGGCAATAATAAGCAGTATTGCAACGCCTATCACGCAACCGACTATTATCGTCATACGCTTGGATTGCGTTTGCGATTTTGCCATTTGCGCTTCGGCGCTCAATTCCGGTGCGGCGCTCTTTTGCTCGACCGTCGGTTTGGATACATACGACTTTCCGTCGGCTTGCTTGTTTTGCTCCGCCATGCGCTTTTGCTTGCGTTCCTTGGCGGTCAATGAATAATTGCGTTTCTGTTTCAAGATGACCTTGACCTACTTTACTTCTTTTGATTTTGTTTTTTTAAGCGTTCCTCGCGCTCACGACGTATGCGCTCGGCGCGTTCAATAGACTGCGGTGACGAGGGACGACGGTTTGCCAATCGTTCGACGGCTGCGCGACGGTCGCGTTCTATGCGCTCCTCTGCCGCTTTTCGTCTATCAATTGCGCTCTGCGCCGCTCTATTGCTATTATTTGTCGATCGCTCGGTTTTTAACGGTTCGACTTTAGCCGGTTGCTCGTCTTGCTCTATCGCGTCGTCGAAGTTGCGCAAAAACTCGTCAAGCTCGCTTTCGCTCATAACCGGCTCGCCCGCCGGATCGTCCCCGCTAAACGCGTCAAATCCCGCTTGGCCAAAGCCGTTTGCCATCGGCTCTGCGACTATCGGTTCGATAATAGGCTCTACAATAGGCTCGGCAATCGGCTCCGCGTCGATCGGCGTTACACCAAAGTCGTCAAACTCGTCGTCGTTGCCGTTGGTGACCAAGTTGTCAAAGTAATTGACGGCTGAACGCTTGCGCTCGGCGTTGGAATACATATGGTCCAATTCGCTACGGCGAAGCACGTCGGAATCGGCAAGCTCTTGCGTGGTGAGCGTGCGCTCGGTTTCCACCAGTCCGGTACCGTCTATCTTGTGCATGTGCTCGTCGCGCTTGGCCGCTTCCTTGGCTGCTTCCTTGGCCGCGCGCTTTTCCTCACGCGCCAGTTTAGACTTGCCCTTATCGGCTTTTTTGCCGCTGGGCGCGGCAAGCGGAACTTCCGGCACGGCGTCTACGCTCGATACGAACGCTTGATTTTCGCCTACCTCACCGCCAAAGTCTTGTATTGCGGCGTGCATGTCCATAACGTCCTCGTCGGCCAAGGCGTCGATTGGCGCCGGGCCGGCCGGCTGTTGTTGCGCTGCGTACTGTGCGTTGGCCATGGCTTGTTGTTGCATAGCTTGGCCTTGTTGCGGCGCCATGGTTGCCGGCATCGAGGCCAGCGCTTGCGCGGACACCATGTACACACCCTTGTCGCCTTGGAGGTTGCGCTTGTAAAACACCGTCTTTACCAGATTGATATACGGCGCTATAAATATAAATCCCAGTCCAAGCGTTGCTACGCCCAAAACGTACCAGCCCATAAGCGACATGCACAGCGTAAAGTACGTGCCGGTCTTGCCGCTCATTACCTTGCTCGACGCAGTAAGGGCCGAGGTCGGTTTCATTTTGGGATTGGCTATCAACAGATACGACGCCATTGACGTGCGCATTAAATATATCACACCGGGGACGATAAGGCAGAGCAAAAGCAAAAGCGCTATAATCGTGCGCTTAAAGCTCATAAGCAATACCTTGGTTATGTTGCTACGCGCAATGGTTTCGCCCAGTCGCCGCACGTTGTACGGCTGGCATTTGTACGACACCAAGTAAAAGTCGGTCATTGCAAAGTTGATCATGCCCGCGCCGACTATGGCTATAATAAGCAATATCGAGCCGTAGCAAATCATGACGATAGCGGCAATTTTACTAACCGCCGCGCCCAGACTTACGCACGACATAACCACCAACGCTATAAGCGTAATGAATATCGTAAACATTACCGTGTATACGATAATCGCTTGGTGCATATTAAGCGCGAGCTTTTTTCTTGCCTCGCCTTTTACGTCTTTGCCTATCATAATCTACATTTTACAGTATTTGCAATAATTTGTCAATACTTTTACTGGCGTGTGTTTGCTTTTGTAATTTGTTTTGCGTTACACCCAATGAATTTCGTGCCGTTATAAATTGCTCTACGCCACTGTTTTCAGTATCTTCAATAATTATTTTTTCATTCCGAGCATTCTTTACCCACCGAAGAATCCAAACATTCGTTAATTCCGAATTCATAATTCCGAATTCCGAATTAAACGTTAATTCTTAATTAAGAAATCCAAATCGAACCCGCTGTCCGCTGTAAAAGTTTTTCCGTTTAAATAAGACATTTTACCCTTAAGTCCGGAAAAGGTAAGCTCTACCGCAGCGAGCATTTGCGTATCGGGTGCGCCGTCTACTCTCGTCCCGCCGCGCACACCGTACTTATGCTCGCCTATTATCGGACAGCCGATAAACTGCAAGTGCGCGCGGATTTGGTGAGTTCTGCCGGTGTGCGGAAATACACGAAGCACCGCCGCGTCGCCTATGCGCCGTTTTACGACGTACTCGGTTATCATAGTTTTGTAGCCGGTCTTCGGCTTGTCCGTAACCAGCGCGAGGTTGCGGTCGTTAAGCAGCTTGGTGTATGCGGTAAGCGTGGCCTCGTCCGCCTTTGGCGCGGGCAAAACTACCGCCTCGTACACCTTTTTTACCCGCCTATCTCGAAACGCGTCCGACAGCTCGGCAAGCGCTTTTTCGGTTTTGGCAAAAACTATAAGGCCGGTGGTGTTTGTATCCAGTCTGTGCACGGCAAAAAGCGGCGCGTCGTACAACTGCGGCAACACGTCGTAAGCAGTGCGTTTGGGCTTGTCGAAAATCACTATATTATCGTCGTCGTAAACGGTAGGCACGTTTACGACGCGTTTATTCAGCTCGTCGGGCACGAAAACGTTCACCCTATCTCCAACCGCCAGTACGGCGTTTTGCTTGGATCTGACGCCGTTTACGCGCACCTCGCCGCTTTTTATCAATAGGTCGGCGCGCGCCGAAGTAAGCGTAGGCACGTTACTTGCCAAAAACGACGACAGCCGTTCGCTTTTATTTATTTGAAACTCGTATTTTTTTCCCATCGTGTTTTTTCCGTATTACGATCGTTACAGTAGTTATTGCGACGATACACGCCGCAGCGCACGCTATTACCGCGAAAAATACGCCTTTGTTCGCCGCGTACCAGATCGTCGATTGATAGTATACGAGCGAACACGCATACGCGACTGCCGTATGCACGCCAACAGACAGCAACGCGCTTTTCAGTCCGTTCTCCTTAGCGAGTGCCGACAGCGTGGCAATGCACGGCACGTACAGACATGTGAATATCATAAACGACACAGCGGCCGCGCTAGTGCCGAACACCGCGTCCATACCGCCCAGCGAGCTTATAACGGACACCACCGCTTCCTTGGCCGCTACTCCCGACAAGAGCGCCGCGGTAGCGCGCCACGACCCGAAGCCGAGCGGCGCGAACACCGGCGCTATCACGCTGCACAGCGTGCTCATAACGCTGTTTTCCACCCCGCCGGTAAATCCGTCGGATACCGAAAAATTGCACAACACCCACATGATAACGCTTACGCAAAGCACCACAGTCCCGACGCGCGACAAAAACGACAGCACGTTGTGCCACACTACGCCGAGTACGCGTTTTACGCTTGGCACGCGGTACGGCGGCATTTCCATTATCAGCTCGTCGTCGGCGCTTTCGCCGCGCGACAACGCTTGCATTACCTTAAGCACGACGAGCGCCGCGGCAAAGCCCAAAACGTACATTGCCGCAACCACCAAGCCGGACAGCGAAAAGTACGCCGATATTGCGGTGAACACTGCAAGCCTCGCACTGCACGGACAAAACGGAGTTGCAAACGCCGCTCTGCGCCGCCGCCCCTCGCCCGATATGCCGCGCGTGGTAAGCACTGCGGTTGCCGAACATCCAAGCCCGAGCACTACCGAAAACGCCGCTCTGCCGCTAAGCCCGAACTTTTTGAAAAAGTCGTCGGTTAGGAAAGCCACTCGGCTCATATACCCGCTGTCTTGCAACAGTGCAGTCAGCAGAAATATAAGCAACACTTGCGGCAAAAACGCAAGCACCGCGCCCACGCCGCCCACTATCCCGTCCGCAAACAGCGAACTCAACCACGGCGGCATGTCGACGAGCGACACCGCGCTTTGCGCTCGCTCTATAAGCCTTGCCAAGAGGTCTGATATAGGCTTGCCCAACTCGAATGTCACAAAAAACACCGCCGACATAACAAGCAAAAACAGCGGTAGCGCAAGCCTGCCAAGCGCAACTTTATCTATTTTCAAAGTACTTTGCGGCACGGCTACGGTTTGCGCCGCGCCCGATAGTATTCGGTCTATATATTCGTAACGCAGTCGTGCGGGCAAATCGGTATCGCAACCGCCGCAAGCTTTACAGCCGGTGGTATTATACCCCACGATACCCGCTATATACTCGTCGCGCCCCATAATTTTAAGCGCGGCGAATTCACTCGTAAATCCGGAATTTCCGCCTTTTGCGTTTATTGCTCTGCACAGCTCTCGCACTTGCGGACGGTACGCGTAATCGGGCATTTTCGGTTTGTTGCGTAACGCCTCCGCCGCCGCGGCGAGTATTGCCGCTTTGGGGTTCTTGTCCCTAACCGACGTGCCGATAACCGGCACGCCAAGTCGCTCGGCCAGCAATTTTAAGTCTATCTTGCCTCGCGCCTCGTCCATCATGTTTACGGCGAGCACTACGGTTTTATTCAGCTCTGCAAGCTGCATAAACATGTACAGATTGCGCCGCAAATTGTTGGCTTCGGCCACGTACACAATCACGTCATAGTCGCCGAACAGAACGCCGTCCCGCGTTATCTGCTCCTCCGCAGTGCGCGCGGAAAGAGAATATGCCCCCGGCAAATCGGATATGTACGCGTCGCGCGAAAGTCGCTTGGTGCGCACGTCCACGGTAACGCCGTGCCAATTACCCACCGGCTCGTCCGACCGCGTAAGTCTGTTGAACAGCGTGGTCTTGCCTACGTTGGGATTGCCGCATAACGCAATTTTCATATCACCTTTCGAGTATCGTTATATTTGCGGCAACGCTCGATTGGATTACGCAAGACATCGGTCCGAAGTCTACGAGTACGGAGTGCTTATTCCTTGCCCTAACGTGAAAGCGCGCGCCAAGCAAGCCCAAATCGACCAGTCGTCTGTGCGTAGCATCGCCGCCGCCGATTTGCGTTACCGTGCCGCTACCGTTTACCGAGCAATCGAAAAGCGTCATTACTTAGTGCAACTCCTACTTGAACGCGTTGATAAATTCGATAAACGACGTCACGTCGCGGAAGTCGCGGTACACCGACGCAAACCGCACGTACGCAATCTGGTCGAGTTCCTTAAGTCCTTCCATAACGAGCTCGCCTATCTTTTTGGACGTAACCTCTTGCTCGAGCGAATTGTAAATCTGCTTTTCCACCGACGCAACCAACGCCTCTATATCGCGCAAAGCTACGGGGCGTTTTTCGCAAGCTCTTATCAACCCGCTTTTAATCTTGTGCGCGTCGAACTGCTGGCGCGTTCCGTCTTGCTTGACTACGAGCACCGGCGTCGATTCAATCACCTCGTAGGTGGTGAACCGCTTGCCGCACTGCAAGCATTCGCGACGACGGCGTATGCTGTTGCCCTCGTCGGTGGAGCGCGAATCTACGACCTTGCTTTCCGCATTACCGCAATAGATACACTTCATAATACGTATTTCCTCTCGTAAGTATGTCATACAAACGATATTGCACTGAGCATGCAATAAGTTTGTTTGCGTATTATATCACAATCACAGATTGATTTTTCGATTTCTTTACAATGTATTGTTATCGTACGGTCTATCCGTATCGTGATTTGGTTAATTATATCATATAGAAAAATATTTGTCCACTAATCGACGCAACTTATTCGGCCGTTGCCGAACCCCAACGCTCGGCGCAGTCGAACAACATGCACTTTTCGCACTGGCCGTCGCAACCTTTACCGCCGCCGCCCTTCTTTTTTGGCGGCGGTGCGGGCAAGAATTCGGGCTTTGGCGCGGGCACGCACGTAGGCGCTCCGCCCGACAAATCATGTATCTCGACGAGTATAACGTCCTCGCCGATTTTTTGTATGCACTGCCACGGCACGAACAAATCTTGCGATTTGCCAAACACGCCACGCTTGCCGTACGGCAATATTATGCCCTTAATCTTTCCGCTGTCAACTGCAAAAATAAGGTCTATAATATGCCCCATTCGTCGTCCGTCGCTGCCGTTAATCACCTCGCGGCGTTTCAGTTCGCAATACGTCATTTCGTTTTCCATAGCACTTGTATATGCGGCGAGTAAGCGTTTTGCTATCGTTTTTTTGTAATTGAACTGCATTTTCGACGGCAAGCTACAGCTTTCGCGCAAAGCGCGCGCAATTTAACGCATACCGCGCCGTCCAATCAGCCAAACTTAAATTTAACGATACCGACCAAAGAGGTGCACATATGAAAACACGCGTAGACATTTGCGGACTGGATACGTCCACCCTCCCCAAGCTGAAGCACGAGGAAATGATGGAGCTAATCGTTAAAGCGCAGAACGGCGACGAACAAGCCCGCGACCTATTTATAATGGCCAATCTTAGGCTCGTCCTTTCGGTAACGCAACGGTTCGCGCAAAAAAAGCAGAGCGTGGACGATATATTCCAAGTCGGCTGTATAGGCCTTATTAAGGCTATGGAGAACTTTAACGTATCCTACAACCTACGCTTTTCTACCTACGCAGTACCTATGATTATAGGCGAAATACGCAGATTCATGCGCGACTGCTCGCCGCTACGCGTTTCGCGTTCTGTGCGCGACACCGCCTACCACGCGCTACAAGCACGCCAGCAAATAGAGCACGAAACCGGCGATACCGCCACGCTGGACGATATTGCCGCCGCGCTGAATATTCCGGTGTCCGAAGTAGTGTACGCTCTGGACGGCATTTCCGATCCGGTATCGTTGTTCGAGCCTGTGTATCACGACGGCGACGACACCGTGCTCGTAATGGACCAGCTTGCCGACAGCACGGACGAAAACCGACTCAGCAAGATAGATATAGACGACGCTATAGAGCATTTGAGCGAGCGCGAGCGCAAAATACTTATGATGCGCTTTTACGACGGAAAAACGCAAATGGAAGTGAGCAAAGAGATAGGCATATCCCAAGCACAAGTATCCCGCCTCGAAAAAACGGCAATAGCCGCCATTCACAACAAGGTAGTTTAACGGCAATTCCGCTATATTTGCAACGCCTTGCTTATGTCCTTTTTAAGTCTGTAAATAATCTTTTTTTCCAAGCGCGAAATATACGATTGCGATATGCCCAAAAGGTCGGCAACCTCCTTTTGGGTCTTTTCGCTTTTGCCGCCCAGGCCGAACCGCATTTGCATAATTACGCGCTCGCGACTGTTAAGTCGCTCCAGCGCTTCGTTCAGCAATCGACACTCGGCCTCGTTTTCCAGCTCCTTACCCACTGCGTCGGGGTCGGTGCCGAGTATGTCCGCCATAACCAGCTCGTTGCCGTCGGCATCAACGTTCAACGGCTCGTCCAGCGATACCTCGGCGCGCAACCGCACCACACGCCGCAAGTGCATAAGTATTTCGTTTTCTATGCACCGCGAGGCGTACGTGGCAAGCTTGATGTTCTTGTCCGAATCAAACGAATTTACCGCCTTAATAAGCCCCACCGTGCCTATGGAAATCAAATCCTCCACGTCCACGCCGGTGTTGTCGAACTTGCGCGCTATGTACACGACGAGCCGCAAATTATGCTCTATCAAAAGCGCCTTGACGGTAGGGTCGGTTTTAAGCCGAGCAATGGCGTCCGCTTCCTCTTGCGGTTCGAGCGGGTGCGGCAAGCCGTCGCCCGAGGTTACGTATTCCAAATCGCAATCACTATTGCCCGACAACGCGCGCTTAATAGCCGCAAGTATGCTGTTAAGTATCATACTACCTCCCTATATCCGTCATGGCCGCCGGACACAGCAACATTTCGTGCACGTCCGAAAACCGTTTGCCTTGCCCGCCGACAAGGCCTACCATTGCATTTATTTTATGCCACTGCCTGTCCGAATAGACCGATATTTCGGTCGGCCGCACCAAGTAAATAACCGTTTCGCCAGCCGGAGTTTTGGCTTTGATCGTTCGCAGCTTGGGCAACGATTTGGCAAACTTAACCGCCCCTTCTACGTTCAGCTTGTCCGTAAATCTATCTATATCGGTTATCACCACCGGTAGGCCGGAACGTGCGTCAAATACGCAGTTGCCGGTATCCAGAAAGGCCGCAAACTTCATTTTGGTATCGAACACCGAAACCTCCGTTCCGTACTCGTACGGCGCTCGTACGCGCGGTACGCGCAAACGCCGCACGCAATACCGCATACCGCAGTACACTGCGACGCCGCAAATAAGCACCAAGCATATGGGATAACGCGCAATAAACTCGCTCACGTTTTTCCCGCCGCAAAGGCAAAGCTCTGCCGCGTAACACGCTCCGCCCAGCGCAAACGTACAGCCCAAAAACACTACCGCTGCAACTATCGGCCGCGCCGTGCCAAAGTACGCAATAAAGCTGAGCGCGACCCACAAGCACAGCTTGACGGCAATCGAAGCGTACGCGGAACGGATAAACGGATAGAACACGGCTACGGCAGTACCGACGACGGACGCAACTATAAGCCGCCAAACCCTAACCTTGCAGTGGCACAGCTTGGCCGCCGCAGATAAGGCAAGATACGTCAGCAACAGATTATCTGCAATTACGAACTCAATATACATCGCACTCAACCTCGGTACGCACATTGTAGCAAATCCGTTTTGCATTGTCTTTACCATTATGTCGAAACGCCCTACGCTTTTTATAAGTTTAGCGGCTATTTTGTCACATTCCGTTTTTCACTTTTTAGCACGAAAAAAGACTACCGCACATTGCGATAGTCCATATGTAATATATTGATTTGTACAAGCCATACAGACTGTACAAGCCTTGGCGGCGAAGGCGCGTCGCAGACGAGCAACAGTTGTACCACACGCGATGGGCGCGTAGACCCACCTACGCAACCGAGCGGGCGGTGCAAACGTAGCCGTATCCGACGATGCATGTGTCGCCAAGTTAACGGCGTTTTTTGAGCTTATCAAGCCACGACTGCTCGCTGTCGTCGTCCATGCTCACGTAGCCGTCGTCTACCGGCCGTTGCGGCTGTTGTCTGTACTGCTGGGAAAATAACGGCGGAACGTTGCCTTGCGGCTGGCGCGGCTGTACCGGCTGTTGCGGCGGTATGGGCTGCTGAGTTTGGCGCGGCGGTATAGGCTGCACCGGCGGTTGCGGCACGGCTTGTTGCTGTTGCGCTTGAGGCGCGCCGGCACCGCGGTTAAAGCCTGTTGCGATAATTGTGACTTGAAGCTGATCCTTAAGCTCGGGAACGATTGCGTGGCCGAAAACGATATTCGCCTCCTTGGCGCAAATGTCGCGCACGAGCTCTACGGCTTGCGACACCTCGTTCATTTTCACTTCCCTACCCTCGACTTGGACTATAGCGCGGGTAGCGCCTTCGATGGAAGTATCAAGCACGGTATTGTTTACGGCGCGCTTAACGGCCTCCACGGCGCGGTTGGCGCCGCTTGCACGGCCTATGGCCATAATTGCGTCGCCGCCGTCCTCGAGTATGGTATGTATATCAGCAAAGTCGACGTTGATTTTGCCGGGGTTGACTATAATATCTGTCAATGCTTGAACGCCTTGGCGCAAAATGTCGTCGGCGTACTTGAAGGCTTCTTGCGTGGTCAAGTCCTTGGCAACCGAAGCAAGCCGCTCGTTGGGCACGATTATTATGGAATCGACCCACTTGCGCAGTTCGGTAATGCCCGCTTGCGCGTTGCGCATACGCACCTCGCCCTCAAACTTGAACGGCGTGGTAACAAACGCCACGACCAGCTTGTCGAGGTTGTGCGCTATCTCCGCAATTACTGGCGCCGCACCGGTGCCGGTACCGCCGCCCATGCCGGCGGTAATAAACACCAAGTCGATGTCCTTTATAAGCTTGGTCAGCGTTTCGCGGCATTCCTCGGCGGCAAGCCTACCCTTTTCGGGGTTTGCGCCCGCGCCGTAGCCCTTGGTTATGTTGGACCCGATTTGCACTCTGCGCGTGGCCTTGGATATGCGAAGCGCTTGCTTGTCGGTGTTGATAGCCATGAAAACGTTGACTTTCACTTGCGCCTCAATCATATTGTCAACGGCGTTACTGCCGCCGCCGCCGACGCCTACTATCATTACTTTAACGGGCGAACCGGAATCGTCGTCCTGAAAATTCGTACCGTATTGCGAATCTACCATATCTATCACTCCTTTTGTTTACGTTTGGAAAACCAACGTTTAAATCTTTTTATCACTCCGTCGTCTACCGGATTGCTAAGCAGTACCATATTAAGTATGCCGAGCGCGGACGACAACGGTGCACTGTCCAGCATAGGCTGGGACGGCTTGACCGCTTCGGTATCGTGCGCAAGGCATTCGGACAAATACTCTATTGCCCCGCGCATGGGAATAATGCCTCCGCCGGTTACGGACAGCGGTATATATTCCGGATAATCGTAGTTGCATTGCTTTAGCGCTTTTTTGATATACCGCGCAAGCTGTTCTATTTCCAGCCGCACCGTAAGGTTGGTTTCCGCAACGTCAAAGCGCCTAATCTCGCCACCCACTTCCAGCTCGTATTCGGTCTGAACCACTGGCGGCTCCGCCTCGTCGGGCGGCGGAACGAAGTCCGGCTCGAGCGACAGAATAACCTTGCGCTTTAGCTGTTCGGCTAACTTATACGGAATATCGAACTTTTCCGCAAGCGCATCGGTAATACGTCTACCGCCCCAAGCAAAGTATTTTTGCACGCAAATGCCGTCGCCCCTACCTATGGTCAGCGCAGTGCCCAGCGCACCTACGTCCGCCAGCATTACGCATTTATCACGACGGAAGTCGTCAAACAACAACATCAGCTCCGCAAGCGACGCGGAAAGGAATTCTACGTTATCAATTTCCGCCATTCCCGCCGCGGCGGTAATATCCTCTATAAAGTCGTTTCTCGCAAGTATGTACGAAATACTGCCGTTAAGCTTGGTGGACGTCATATCCACCGGCTCTATCAGCTTGTGCGAGTTGTCCAGCGTGTAGTATATGGGTTGCATATTGACAACCGTTCTCGTCGGGTCGGCAAAGGTGTTGCCGCTGTCCAAAAGTGCTTGAACGTCCTTTTCGGTAACTCTGCGCTTTTTGTTGAGCGAAATGCCTACGTCAACGACATGGCACTGCGAAAATTCGTTGGGCACGCCTACGTACAGCTTGTCTATTTTTTGCCGCGCGCGAGACTGCGCACTCGAAATAGCTTGTCCGATGCAGTGCGACAATCTTTCGCCGTCCAACCATTGCCCACACGAATAACCGGCATACTCGCAAACCCCGACTCCGTCAAGGTTTATCGTATTGTTTATGCCTCGGCTACCGATCAACACGGTTATCTTGCTCGTGCCTAAATCCAGAATTGCAACGCTTTGTTTCAAGACATTACCCCTAATACTATCTATGATTGAAATTATACACTACCATAGTATGGTTGTCAAGTGTACGGCTGAAAATAGTTGAATTACGCGCCTTGCGCTACGTCCTCGTAATGCCGAGTGTAATACCCCTCGTCGGTGTAAACCTTGTTATCATATTCGTCTTGAAGTGGTCTAAGATACACGCAACGCACCGGATCGTCAGCGCCTTGGCTGAGGTTGGGATAAACCTTTATAAGTCCTTGTGTTTGCCTTATATCGGTAAGCTGTGGATCCATTTTGGAGTACACGGCAAAACCGCGCTCGAGCATAGCGTTAAAGTCCGCGCCGCCGTTGTCGTGGATCTCTATGGAACAGCCGGCATTGGTGCGAATGTACACGTAGCCGTTGCGGCGAAAATCTATAAAGTTGATAAACTGGTTGATTTGAAAATCTATCAAACCTTTGGAACGCAAAAACTTGATTATGGCGTCGACGTACCGTCTGTCCCTTCCGTCCCCGGACTGGAAGTAACTGCCGACGGTAGTGGACGTTGCCGACGACGGCTTGATCGTAAAATACCCCGCCGACTTGACGTCCGACGCGCTGCCTATCCTACCCGACGAATAGCATTGGTAATACTTGTCGCCGTTTTGGTACTGGAACGATTTTTCGTAAATAACGTAGTTAATGGTAACTCTGTCGGGGAAACTGCGCTTAACGTTTATAACCTCTACGTCGGGGAAGGCCTTTTCCACCTTAGACTTAACCGCCGCTTCGTCGACGAAAAACATTGAACCGTTTTTACTAACGCCCGACGCGGATACGATTTTTTTGTCGTACTCCTCTATCAGCAGATTGTCGTAGTAGCTGTACGCGTCCACATGCCTAACGATAAAAGTAGCGCCGCAAATGATAGCCAATATCACCAGCACCAACACCACTATTAACAATGTAATCAGCTTTTTGTTACGCATACATAGTAAGTATAACAAACTATATTATAAAATGCAAGTATTATTAGCAAATTCGGAATTCGGAATTATACGTTCATTCTTAATTCTTAATTCTGCATTTTATTTTGTCATTCCGAACGCAATGAGGAATCTCAACCTTAATGCCGCGAACGCTGCTACATTTTGCATTCATAATTCTTAATTCTGAATTCTCTCAATCCTTCCCCCAAGCGCCGCAAACGACTGCTCTATGCTTTCATAACCGCGGTCTATGTGTTCGGTGCCGAAAATTTCGGTCTTGCCTTCGGCCGCAAGCGCCGCAATAACGAGCGCCGCACCGCCGCGAAGGTCGCACGCCTTAACTGCCGCGCCGTGTAAATTAGGCACGCCCGCAACCACGGCAATTCTGTCCTTAACGGTTACGTTGGCGCCCATCTTAATAAGCTCGGTCGTATAGCCGAACCGATTTTCAAACAAGTTTTCCACTATAACCGAACTGCCGACGGCACGCGCCAGCATTGCGCAAAACTGCGGTTGCATATCGGTCGGGAACGCTGGGTAAACGTTGGTTTCCAGTTTATGTATGGCCTTGGGTCTGCCGTCGGCGCAAATGCGCACAGTACTGCCGCGCACGGTCAGCTTGGCGCCGGTCTTTTTAAGCCGCTCGGTAATGCCGAACAAATGCTCGGGCACTACGTCCTTAACGGTTGCGCACCCACCGGTAGCCGCCACCGCCGCAAGAAAGGTTCCGGCGCAAATTCTGTCCGGCATCGGCTTATACGTACAGCCGTGAAGCTTTTTCACGCCCCGCACGCGAATGATAGATCCGCCCGCGCCCGACACGTCGCCGCCCATTGCGTTGATAAAGTTTGCAAGGTCCACTATCTCCGGCTCGCGCGCGGCGTTGACTATAACCGTTTCGCCGTCCAATAGCGCACCCGCCATCATAAGGTTTTCGGTCGCGCCGACTGACGCGAAGTCGAGGTTTATCACTCCGCTTTTCATATCGCCGCCGTCACAGCATATAACGCCGCCGTCGTCCTCTATTTTTACGGACAATCCTTTCAGTCCCGAAATATGTAAATCTATGGGTCGTAAACCTATCTCGCATCCCCCGGGATGGCTTATGTACGCCTTTCTGCACCGCGAAAGGATTGACCCCAGTATAAATATGGACGAGCGCAGTTTACCCGTCAGATCGGCGTTTATGACGTTTAACGACACGTCGCGACAGCAAACGTGCAGATTGTCGCCGAAAAATTGCGCGCTACACCCCAAATGCCGCATAATATTTATCATAGCGTCAATGTCCTTTAAGTGCGGACACTTTTCTATGACGATAGGTTCCTCCGTCAAGATACACGCCGCTATTATAGGGAGTGCCGCGTTCTTGGCTGTCTGAACGGAAATCTCCCCGCCGAGCGGTATCCCGCCTTGTACTATAAGTTTTTGCATACAACATTCCTCTTACTTTGTTAGTATATGTGTACGCAAGCGCGGGCGTGCGATACGAATTCAGAATTCAGAATTAAGAATGCAGAATTAAAAATAAGGATAGATTTTAAAAATTGTGCGGCTTCGCCTAGACCCTTCGACTGCGCTCGGGGCGATGGGAATAGAACTGAACAGCCCTAACCCCATCATTTCGACCGAAGCGCGTCAGCGCGTAGCGGAGAAATCTAGGCGAAGCCGAAAATTACTTAAAATAAAACCTTCTCCTTTAATTCCATATCAGATATTCGGCACGACAAAAAACCGTGCAAAAATATTTATTGCACGGAATAATTGAAGATAAAATTAACAGCATTTATTCGACAGTGAAACCAGTCCATTCGATATGGTTATATTCCATTACATCGGTTGAACGCGTCATGCCGATTTTTTCGTAGAACGGAATTGCGCCGCTATTTGCGCAAGTATACATCGCTATATTCTTATCGCCACCTGCTAACTCATGCATCTTTCTCACCAATGCTTTGCCAACACCTTGTCCGACACACTCGCGCACAACACCCAAGTCCGTAATAAACAGCCAATACGCAAAATCGGTAATACCAAAGCACACGCCGATTATATCCCCGCTATTATTTCTGGCTACTAAACTAATGGAAGCCTTGTTCACCAAAGTTCCTATCCGCTCTTTAAATCTCTCTTTGGGATACTGCGAACCCAAATCCGACTTTTTTAAAAATTCTATATATTCATCCGCCGTCATGCGTTCTTGTTTTATTGTATACTCCATTATTTACCTCATATTATGATTAAAAATATTTTATCTTGTTATAGCCCACAAGTAACAATCAACGAGAGTATCGTTTTTAAACATACTGAATTTTTTGTGTATGCCCTCGCATTGCATACCTATTTTTTCCATTACCCTGCCGCTCTTTTTGTTTTGAACATGATGGGTCGCTTGTATGCGTTCATAACCGACGGCAAACAAGTACTTTAACACGCTTTTTGCGGCTTCGGGCATAACGCCAATTCCCCAATACTCGTCACTTAATACCCAACCGAGTTCGGCACTGCGTTTTCGTTCGTTGCTGTCGACAACGTCTATACAGCCTATTACTTGGTTGTTTTCTTTCCATACGATAGCCCAACGATACTTATCATTCCTATCGTATTCCGGCAAAACAACGCCCGCAAGATAGCTTTTTGTGTCCTCTATAGTTTTATGTGCATCCCAAATCAAAAACTCGGTTACCTTTTCTTTTCCGCAATAGTTGTCAAACATATTTTGTGCGTCCGAAAGCTCGAACCGTCTTAAAATCAATCTTTCGGTTTCTATCGTTTGCGTGCCTTTATGTTCCATAATATCTCCTTTTGCTCTTTAATATATCACTTATTTCGGATTATTTCAAGTAAATACTAATTATTTAGAACGTCTTTTGCACCAATCTTTCGTTTTACAGTTAGGACATTTTAATTCCGCGCTTTTTCCGGTTCCGTCTCCTAAACCGAAAATTCTCAATATACCGTTTGTAAAAAATACTTTGTACGGATTTGCCTTAAATACGTGTCCGCAATTAGGACATTCGTAAGTATCGCCGCTATACGTCAACGGTATTACGATAATTATCATTACGACTACCGCCAACAAGCAAACGGAAAATCCAATCCAATCACGCTCTATTCCGGAAATAACGCAAAACGCAATAGCTATGCCTATTAGTACGACAAGCAGAATGGCAATATATAGTCTTAGTTTTAATTTCTTTTTCAGTGCGTATATAATCAGTAAAACAAACGAAACCACGGCAACCGATAGGCTGATTGCAAATTCAACCCATATTTTTTTACTTCCGAAAAACATGCAAAACATTATCGGTATATAAACAAGACAAATAAGCAAGCCAAAAAGATTGAAATTAACTCTCGATTTATTTTTACGCGATTTCTTTTTCTTCATAAGATACCTCGAATAAATTATATCAATAATTAAGTCATTTTTCAAGCTTTAAAGCCATTTACTTTTTTTATATCTGTGCGGTTCTTTATCGTATTTACGCCGTAATATCGCTATCGTTAAATGAAATAACAGATGGATAAATACTACTACAAAAGCGCAAATACCAAACCCATCTTCCCCACAAAAGACATATACAACCACAGCTAAAACGATAGATATAACGGTATATATGCCGAATATACACCTATGCACCACCGTACCTCGCGTAATGGACGGTTTATAGTTACTGCCACATTCCTGCCCATTGAATATACGGCTACCACATATAATAGGAAAATCAATCAACAAAACAAACTTATACTCCAACGCAAACTCTATTAGCATAAAAATCGAAAACGCTATCAACTGCAAAACCATATTGTCACCATCCGCAATATTATAATATCCTATTCCGCAAACAACCGTCAATGCAAAATCCATGCAGTTATTGCAACTAAGTTGCAAATTTTACAAGTTAACAGCATAACAAAAAGACCGCGATATAACCGCGGTCTTTTTGTTTACCTTTAATTATTAGTCGTCATCTCTGTTGCCGTTGAGCCTTGCGCGGAGCTTGTTAAGTACGAGCTGGTTGGCAAGCCTACGAACCTTATCGGACGCTTCCGTTTCCGCTATGGTGTTGAATTCGTGCGGCAGTATGTCGCGCAGAATTTCGTCCACCCTATCCTCGCTTACGCCGCCGTCGCCCAACTGTTCCACAAGCTGTTCCATTATCAGCTTGTTGGCCACTTGCTTGGCAAGCCTATCGGCTACGTCCATAGTGTCGACAGTTACAGTGGGATTGAGCGACATATCGCCGTCGCCGCCGAGCATACCGGCTTGACGATCGATCAGCGCGTCAAAGTCGTCCCTTGCTGGTGCGGGAGTGTTGATAACTACTTCCTCTACTTCCGGTTCGGTTTGCGCGGGCTTTTGCGCAGCGGGTTTTCTGCCGCGCTTTTTGGCGCCGTTCGCGTTGCTTGCGGTACTACTCGTGCCGCCCGCTTTAGTGGAATTCTTGTGGCCGGGTTTTCTGCCGCGCTTTTTGCCGCCGTTTGCGTTGCTTGCGGTCTGTTTCTTTTCGGGCTGAGCCGATTGAACGGACTGCGCGGGCTGAGCGGACTGCGCCGGTTTAGAGGGTTGCTCGGGTTGGACCGGCTGTGCGCGCTGTATGGACTGATTGGGTTCCATAATTCCGGCTATTTCGTTAAGCTGTTCCTTCAAGTCGGAAAGCGAATCGGAAAGGTCGGCGTCGGCGTTGAGGTCGCGCACTCTTTCGCGTTCGGCAAGCGTCGTTATTTCGTCGCGAAGCCGTGCTATAGCGTCGAGTATAAGCGCGTTTTCTTGGCTGGGTTTCTCCTTGCTAAGCTCTTCCCTAAGCTCGGCAAGCTCGGCAAGAATGGTATCGTTGTCGGAGGCGTTGCCCGATTGCACCATGACCTCGCGCAGCTTGGCAACCTCTTCCGCCACGGCGTCGCTGGACGCAATTTCAGCCTTAAGGCTTTCAATCTCGTCGGTAATCTTGGTGCCGGCGTTTTGCGTAAGGTACTGGTTTTGACGTTCCAAAAGGTGCGCCATTTCCGACATAAAGTTGAGCGTGGTAAGGTCGGCGTCGCGCTGGTTGGCCATATCGGTGCGCAGTACGGCAAGCTCTTCCAAAATCTTGTTGTTGGTTGCGTCGTTGCCGAGCGCCGCCACTCTGTCAGCAAGCGCCTCGACCATAGCCTCACGCTTGTCGATAGCCGCTTTCAGCTTGGCAAACTCGTCGGAAACGATTTCTATATCCCGAGCCGAGCCGGCCGCCGCAACTTGGTCGCGAAGCGACGCAATCTCGTCTAGAATGATATTGTTGTAGCTTTCGTAATTGGACTGGCCGGAAGCGGGATCGTTTACGTTGGCCATGCTGATAGCAAACAACTGATCGCGCAGCGATTGGATTTCGGTCATAATAGCGTCGTCCGAGCCGGCCGCCGCAACTTGGTCGCGGAGCGACTGGAGTTCGTTTATAATCGTATCGTCCGACTCGCTGTCCGTCCGTTCGGCAATATGCTTTACGTCCTCTATCTGCTCGCGCAGAGCTTGGAACTCGTCGCGCAGAGCCAAAATTTCGCTCATAACGCCGAGGTCGGGTTCCTCCTTCAAGGTCTGAACGTCCGCCTTTATAGCCGTTACGTCCTCAGCAACGCCCATAAGGCTGTCGGGCGAAGCGAGCATAGCCTTGATAGCTTCCAGCTCGTCCCTAAGCGACTGAACCTCTACGTTGCCGCCGCTTTCCGCCGCTACGGTGGTGAGCGAACGGAGCTGAGCTATTTCGTCGCGTATCTCACCAAGCTCGCTTGCCATAGCGCCTTGATCGGCTTGCGCGGCAAGCATGTCGCGAATTTCTTGCAACGCTTGCTCGTCAAGTCCGGCAGCTGCTTGCACCGGCGCCACAGTCTGTACGGCCGCCACTTGTTCCTTAAGTCCGCGTATCTCGTCGATAAGCGTTGCAAACATTTCGTTGCTGTTATCCGCCGCGACAACCGGCGTTTCATACGTCGTCGTTTCGGGTACCGGTATTTCGCGTATAAGCTCTTTAATCTCGTCGATCTGGACGGCAAGTACGTCGGCATTGTCCGTCTTTAACTGCGCGTTCTCGGCGCGGAGCGCTTCGATTTCGGCGCGCATTTCCGCCAATTCCGCCGCGTAATCTATGGGCGACATATTGGCGATAACGGTCTTGATTTCCGTCATTTCCGCCGAAAGCTCGTCAAAGCGTTCGGACAGCGTGCCGGTAGTCTCGCCCGTTTCCTCGGCGACGGTAGCTTCTTGCACCAGCTTAATTTCTTCCAAAGCCGCATTTACGGCGTCAAGCTGTTCAAGCACCGGCGTGAGGTCTACCTCTGCTGTGACCGACGCGGCGTATTCGGGATTGTATCCTTCGCCCTCTGTCGTCGCCTCGGTCGTCGCTTCGGTGTGCGTTGCAGCGCTGTTTCTCAATTCGTCAAGAACGGCGCGGATGTCCTCCACTTGCTCGGCAATAGCGTTAAGTCTGTCGCCGCCCAAGCTCTCCTCTATCCTATCTATGTCGCTCTTGAGGTTGATTATTTCGTCAAGTACTATGTTAAGCTCGTCGGCGTTGGACACCTCGGTCTGAACCGGAGCTCCGCCTTCCTCGTCGCCGCTTGCAACGGTTGCTCTGCGGCTGACAAGGTCTTTAAGCTCGTCAATATTTTCGCTAAGCGCGGTCTGGTCGGCGCGCAGTGCGGACAGCTCGTCAAGTACGCTGAACATATCGTCGGAGCTTTGCGCAACGCGTTCGGTCGGTTCGGTTTGAGGTTCCGCAACGCCGGTAGCGTTAAGCACCTCGTCCTTAAAGGCAAACACTTCGTCGCGCAACGACACGATTTCGTTGAGCACGAGGTTGATTTCGCCGTCGGTAGCTTCCGAACCGCCGTCGTCGCCTACGGGCAGATTGGCAATATCCTCGCGGAGTGCGCGAATCTCGTCCAGTATGTTACCCGAGGATATGGCGGCAAGCTCGTTCTTGATAGATTCCAGCTCGCCCGAAACCTCGTCCTGATCGACTATGCGCGCGGCCTTAATGTCCTCGCGCAAGGACAGTATCTCCTCCACGGTGTCGTACTCGGACGACGCGTCGAGTTTTTCCTTGATGGACGAAAGCTCGGAAATGAGCGCTTGCATGTTGTCCGCGTCAAGCTGGGCTTGGTCGGCGTCCTCGGTCTGTTCCTCGGTGAGACGCGATTCCAGCACCGCTTGCAAGTCGGCAAGCTGTGCGGAAATCTGGTCGATTGCCGCAACGCTTACGTCGTTGGCAGACTGTGTAGCGCTTTCGATATTACCCAAGCGCTCGCGTATTTCGGCTATCTCGCCCAAAAGCGCTTCGCGGGTCTCGCCGTCTATGCCGGACGCGGACATGTTCTCGTCCAGCGTGTTAATGTGGATTTCTTCTTTAATCGCGTTTACCGCGTCGATAATCTCTTGCTTATCGGTAGCGGCGTACTGCTCGCTGAGGTCGAGCTTTTCAATCAAAAGCTTAACGTCCTCGGCAGTGCCGTCAATCGCTTCGCGGAGCGACGATACCTCGTCGATAACCGGCTGGTTGTCGACCGGCGTTTCCGCAATAGCGGATATGCGCTCGGAAAGCGCGTTTACCGATTCGAGCACCGCGCTTACGTTGTCGCGAATAACCGCAACGTCCTCGGCTTGCGGCATTGCGGCAAGCGCGTCGAGCGTGGCAAGCGTGTTGTCGCGCGTGACCACAACGTCGTCCGACTGCGGCATAAGCGTAAGCGTGTCGAGTATGGCGTTGAGGTTGTCGCGGATAACTGCAAGCTCGTCTGCGGCGGTATCGTTTTCGTCGTAATGCTGTTCGGTTTCCGCAACCGGCGCGTCAAGTTTTTCCAGTATAACGTTCAACTGCTCGGTTATGGGCGCGAGCGCGTCGAGCGCAGAAGTTGCCGCGTCGCGTGCGGCCGCAACGTTGTCGCCCATAGCGTTTACGTTGTCGTTGATTACTGCAAAGTTGTCGTTGACGGCAACGAAGTTATCGTTGATTGCGGCAATGCTGTCGCTTGCGGCGGCAACGCTGTCCGTAACGGCGTTGAGCGCGTCCGACACGGTGGCAACGTTGTCCGACAAAGCGGTTACGCTTTCGCCTACCGTATTAACGGCTTCCTTGGTAGCGGCGGCGTCGTCTGCGACGTTGTTGATCAGCGATACGCGCGCGGCTATCTCGTCCATATAGTCGATAAGCTTATCCGTGTCTTGTACGGCTTCCGCGGCCTCGGGAATCTGGTCGCCCTCGGCAATGGCAAGCTCGGCTTGCTCGCGAAGGAACGCTATATCGTCCAGCAAACGCTGTCTGTCGGACGCGGCCGATTCACTGTTGACCGAAGCGGTGTCGATAAACGCGTTTACGTCGGCACGGAGCTGTTCGATAGCGTCAGCCGTCGGCGACATCAAAATAGCGTCGGACACGCCGACAACCGATTCCTTGATCGATTGCGTTTCGGCAAGAATATCTGCCCTGGCGTTTTCTATAGCGTCAAACGTAGCGTTAGCGTCGTATCCGCCGTTAGCGTCGTACGCGGTGTTGGCGTCGTATGCGCCGCCGTTGTCCGACATGTTTACGAGCGAATCCTTGATGTACTGCGTTTCGGCAAGAATGTCCGCTTTAGCGGCCTCTATCGCGTCGAGCGTAGCGTTTACGTCGTACCCGCCGTTAGCGTTGGAGACGCCTACGAGCGAATCCTTGATGTACTGCGTTTCGGCAAGAATGTCCGCCTTGGCGGCCTCTATGGCGTCAAGCGTGGCAGTGGAATCGACCGTAACGGCAGAAGCCGAAGGGTCGCCGGCCGCTACGCCGTTGCCGATCTTGCCCAGAATGTTGGATTCCGATTCGATAATAACGTTGGTTACGTCCTCGTACAGCTTGTCGAACTGCGCCGTAATATCGGACATCAACGTGGTCATTTGCTCGGCAATCGGAGCGGTAACGTCCGCGCCTACGCCGGTCTGCGTTTGATTGTTAAGCTCGGAGCGCAAGCCCGAAAGATTGTTAAAGAACGTTTCGTAATCGTCCAGCTTGGCGCGGATATAACCGAGATCGTCCAGCATAATCTGACGTTCCTCGGACGCCGTGGAGCTTTCCGCCGCTACGGGTGCTTCAGCAACGACTGCCTCGCCTTCCGCCGCTTGCTCGGCGATAGGCATTTCTTGCAGCCTTTCGGACAAATCGACGAGCCGATTGGTTATGTCCAAATAGTTGTTGCGAAGCTCCTCCAACGCACCGGCCACGTCGCTGTTGCCGGTAGCGCTTTCCAGCTTGTTTTTAAGGTCGTCTACTGCGTACAGTATTTGCTGTAACGCCGCTTCGTCAACCGACAGCTCGCCGTCCTCCGAAGTGGGTATGATAGTAGGCGTCGGTCTGTCCATAACCGCCGATTTAAGATCGGCAAGCTTGGTAAACAGCGTTTCGTCGTTTTCGACGTGCGCGGGCTTGTATGCCTTGGGCAGTTCAAGCTCGGGCAAATCCAAAACGTCGGCAACGGTTATTTCTACAAGGCGCTCCACCTTTTCCTTAACAGCCGACTTATCGCAGTGTTCGCTGAGTAGCTCTTTGGTTATCTCGCCTACGGCTGCGGCGTTTTCTGCTTCGTACTTTTTGCCTTGAAGTGTGTTAATTTCCTCAATTAAGTCGGGCAAGTAGTCACCGTACGATTCCACGTTGGCGTCGGTAATCTTCTTTACGAGGTTAAAGAAGCGATCTGCGCTGTCGCGCATGGCCGACGTGATAGTGGTCATGCCGCGCTCGGCGCAGAACTCTGCCACGGCCGAGAACGACTGCTTGTTAAGCGTTTGCTCACCCAGCTCGGCTATAAGCGAATTGGTGGCTTGCACCAAGTCTATAGCGTCCGGCTCGTTACAGTCCGTAAGGCGCTTTACGTACGCGTACACGGCGTTGAGCTTGTCTTTGTATGATGCGGATTGCGAGTGAACATCGTATGAAACTTTTTTGAAGTCGTTTACAAGCTCGGAAATCGTTTGTGCGCGCTTAACGGCCGCCGGCGAAGCGTTGCCGATAACAGTCTTTATTTCGTAAAGCTGGCGCAAAAGCTCGGCTGCGCCAACCTCCGCGGTAGCGGGAGCAGCTGCAGTGACTATAGGCTCGGCGGCAGTGGTTGCAACCGGCATGGGTGCGCCCTCCAGCGCCGCCTTTAACGCCGCAATCTCGCTCGAAAGCTTGGTAAGATTTCCGGTATCCATGCTGTTAGCCGCTTTTTTCATAGACGAAACCGCGCCGTTAAGTTCCTTAACGGACGGCATTTCGTCCAACTGCTTTTTCAGCTGGGCCAATTCGTTTTGCACACGCGCGTCGGTATCGCGCATGGCGCGCAATATCGCCTCGTTTATCGAAAGCAGCTTGTCTACGTCCAACGAAGATTTTCCGCCCTCAATGCGCTCCGGTTCTTGTCCGACCGGAAGTTCACCTTGAGGGCTTGACCCGTTTTTTAGTAGGTCGTCGATTTTACTCTGCAACCGTTGGATCTCCGCGTTGTACTGAGCTTCCGCAAACTTTTGGTCGCGTTGCATATCTTCCTTGATACGCGTAAGCTCTTTTTGCATTTCCAAGCTGTTCTGATTGCGAGCAAGCTCATCACGCAAACGCGATATTTCGTTGTACATTACAACCTCGCTGCCGGCGGGCGGTGCGGTGGGTTGGTAAATGTACTGAGGCGGCATAATGGGCATGGGCTGTTGCTGTTGTTGTTGCGTAGCCGGTACCATTCCCCTCTTTAATTCGGCAAGCTCGTCGAGGACTTTGTTCAAACGGTCATCGTAGTAATCGTCGTTGTAACCGTCGTCGTACTCCTCGTCGCCGTAGTCCTCGTCGCCGTAATCCTCATCGTCATACTCCTCGTCGCCGTAGTCCTCGTCGCCGTAATCCTCGTCGTAATCGTCGTACTCCTCGTCCTCGTAGCCGTCATCGTACTCTTCGTCGCGTTCGATAACTTCTTCCTCTACGATTTCATCGTCGTCCAACGAAAAAGTCGTCTTGTCTTGGTTGTCCATAAATGTTCCTCGCATTTGTTATTTATAATTGCACTAATTCCTACCGCTTTAGCGGAATCGAATCATTTGGGTCGTAAAGCTTGCGGTCTATTCGCGCCGAACGTTACCGCGGCCTTCTGGGACCGCCGGGCCTTGCACCGGGGCGTGCCGCCGGTCTTGCGCCGGGCCTCGCACCGGGGCGTGCCGCCGGTCTTGCACCGGGACGTGCCGCGGGGCGTGCACCGGGACGTGCTCCCGCTGCGGGACGTGCGCCGGGACGCATAGGTCTTGCGCCGGGACGTGCGCCGGGACGTGCACTTGCCGGTTTGCGCTTGGCTATACGGTTGACGCGCTCCGTAACCTTGCGGACGACGCGTTGCGGCTTTTTGGCGTTTTCGGCTTTCAACCGCGCTATCTCACCGCTGTTTTGAATATCGTCCATGGTCTTATTGTAGAAGTCCATAAGCTCGGTGGAGCCTTTTTCATCCTCGTCGAACGTAAGCTGCAAGTTGTACAGACGTTCGCGAAGGTTCTTGGCGTCCTCGTCGCCTTTAAGCTCTTTCATTTCGTTGCGGATAGCAACAATCTGATCCTTACGCAACGCGATCTTTTTGGCAAGAGTTTCCGCCTTTTCGGCTTCCGCTTTCTGGCGAGCTTCTTCTTCCGCACGCTTGTTTTCTTCTTCCAAACGCTTGGCTTCCGCCTCTTCCTCGGCCTTACGGCGCATTTCCTCGATTTCCTCTTGGGCTTTGCGCTTGGCTTCCTCGGCCTCTTCTTCCGCTTTGCGCTTGGCTTCCTCGGCCTCTTCTTCCGCTTTGCGGAGAGCGTCCTCTTGTTCCTCGTCGG
>JAIDCZ010000018.1 GCA_029055565.1 Clostridiales bacterium | reverse complement strand
AATATTGAATTCTATTTTCATCAATGCGGCTCAATGTTTTTGAGGAACGGAAAGAATATCGGCAAATGGAAACTCAACGAACAAATTGCACGCGCCGAGGAAATTCAGCACGAACTTGAAACAATGTACTGATAAACTAATCGATCATTATAAATAAGGAAAATCCCCAAGAATACCGGCAAGACGGAGCAAATTTGACAACCGTTTTTGCAATGAAGCGCCGCTAACGCGGCATGAAAAACGAAGTCACTTCGTTAATAAAGTCGCTTGCGCTAATTAAAAGTTTTTTCAGCGCGTCGCTTCTTAGGCGTTTGCGCCGTATTCATTCCTTCATTAGTTTACGACTTCATTTATTTTCAGCGGCGCACTTGTTATATATCAAGCACCCGCCATAGTGCCAAACATTTTTCTTGCAAAATTAATGTAAGTCTGTTATAATTACATTGCTATGGATTTATATCACTATTTCGATAAAAACTATAAACCGTTTATGAACTTGTCCGATTTACCGATTGAACAAGCCAAAGCTATTATTGCCCAAAGAAAAATAACCAATCCCAATTCATTTTGTGCAAAACGTCAAGATGACTATATGGAAAATAGACTGTATTATGAAAGTATTTTGCGGAATGAATTTTTGAAAAAGGGCGGAAAGATAGAAAAAAATTCGCCACATTATATGGTAGTAGAAAAATGTGATTGGTTAAAGTCTTGGTATGAAAACAGCGCGTTTATAAAAATACCCATAGAAGAATTTGATTTATCTACATTGTCATTCACATACGGAGATTCGCACCCGACATTCAGTTCTCGTATTAACGATGGAAAAGAATATAGAAAAAAACTTTACTTATATGACGAAATATTAGAAATTATAAAAAAATATGGACTTCCGCAGGAATGGAATAAGAATGGTGAGTTCGGACCCGAACGATATATTGAAGTGCATATTTGGAGTGATAGGACAATTAAATCGTATCTTTAACAAATATATTATTCGTTTTAGGTTAACGACTGCTCCGCCAACGCAGGGCGCGCTCTAACGAGCGCGTTTTTGCGTTGGCGGAGCGGATGAATACGGTTATGAAAAGTGCGCCCGTTTCGGTTTCGTTGTTCGGCTCGTTCTTGCGGCGGGTGCTTGATTGATTTTATGCTTGCATTTATATAGCCAATACGCTATAATAAGTTGTACGATAAACATCAATTTATTCTTTCAAGGAAATCCCGCGTTGCGATGTCATTTCGGTATTTAGGAGATAAATAAATGTCAATTTTATATGTTGCATTTAAGGGAAACGGTAATTCAGCTAATAAAATCGTAAATAGTCTTGTCGGTGATAAATTGTTTTTAACAAATTCGTATGATGGATTAAAGACTGATATTGAGAATAGTCGTGGTACATATGATTTGGTCTATATGTTTGGACTGGATAAAAAGCTAAAAGGGACTATAAGAATAGATTGTATTGCCCAAAAAGGCGAGATGTGTTTATATTCAAGCGTGGATTTTAATTCAATTGCGATGAAACTGAATCAAGTTGGAATTATTGCTAATACAAGCAATACGCCAACCCAATCTTTATGCAATGAAGCCTATTGGTATATGTTAAGAAAATACAATTATCATGTGATTTTCTTCCATGTACCTTCCATAAAGTATATTACAGAAGATTTTATCGAAAAAGTGAGAGCCGCATTATAAATTTTGTGAACAGTACGACTTTTCATGACGAAAGAATTGTACTGTTCATTTTTTTATTTGTAGGTTTTATAATCACATATTGACAAAAAACTATTTGAAAGATATAATTTAAATATACTTTCGGAGGCATAACAAATGTTTGATAAAAAACGTGCATTGATATGTTCCATAATATTATATAGTATAGGCACTATCGCGCTTTTAACTTATCTTATAGGCGTGGTCGCGCTTGACGCGTTTCCGTACAATTACAGATTTACACTGCCTATATGGTTTATCATGTTTTACGGCGGCGCACTTATAATGACGAGAGTTTATTTCCGTTTAAAAAAGAAAGAGGCGGCGCAAAAAAGCGCCAAACCAAAACCCGAATTTACCGACGAGCAGTTCAATCAGTGGCTTACTAAATTCGAGCCGTTTACAAAGTTAGGCGCGCAATTGACGGAAACAAAACAAAATGTGTTTTCAAAATTCGGCGGACTTCCGCTTGTTCCCGAAAATTTTGTATGGCCGACGTGGAAAAACCACGCACTGCCCTTTCTTTTGCAGATCGATTTTTCTGAGATAAATGCGGACGGCAAAATAAGCGGCTTCCCTAATTCGGGGCTACTGTATCTTTTTGCCGACAGCAACGAAATCAACGCCCCTAATTTCGAGCGCGGCGAAGAAGAATTTGCTCAAGACAGAACATTCAAAATACTGTTCTTCGATAACTCCGGTGAATTGACGGCGCCGTCCAAGCCCGATACGCTTGAAATAGTATATAAAGAATTTTATGTATCGTCTAAGATATCTAAAACGTACCCCGATATGGACGATTGCGAAGAAGCGTTTGAAATATACTGTGATAGACCCATTGGTGGCATGGACGATGCCTACGATATGCTACAATGGGAAAACACGGACAGCTTTATGATCGGCGGTTGGGCGTCGTATGTTCAGTCGGGCGGATACATACAAGGCTTAAAAGAAAACGAAAAAGACGAATGGACGCTGCTCATGCAGATTGGCAGCGTACAAGACGACGATAATTTTATGTGGGGAGATTGCGGAACATTGTATTTCTACATTCGCGTAAAAGACTTAAAAGAACGCAACTTTAATCACGTTAAGATGGATATGCAGTGTACTTAAAACGCATCCTTTTCTTAATTTATGTTCGTATAAAGAGGAAAACTCTCCGCCGGAAAAGGCCTTAAACGAATTTCGTTTAAGGCCTTTGCTAATGGAGCGCCACCGTTGTGGCGAAGCGCGAAGACGCTTGCGCTAATTGATAGATAATCCGGACTTTTCCGCCCCAAAATCGGCGGGGGAAAAGAAAGAAAAAAATTTGGTTATTTTTAAAAAAGTATCTTGAAAACAGTTGCCAAAAAATTGTTGAATATGGCATAATAGTAATCGTTGTGCGGGGGAAATTATGGGCACAACTATTTTTGCGTGGGAGAAATAAAATGTCTAAAAAAAGCGTATTAAAAAAGGCGATAGCGGATAGCGAAGCGGAAATCGACGCTCTGGAAAAAAAGCGCAATCGGTCGCAGTCCGCCATACTGGAAGCGTACTTGAATAACACTCGTCCGTCCAATGCCGACGCCGAGTATTTTCGTACATACACCAAGCTGATAGAGCTGGAACGCGAAAACTTGCGCAAGCTGAACGACCAGTTGGCCGGTCTTGACGATTAACCTTATTTTCGGGGTGATTAGTCGTGCCGATTGGGCATACGTACAATTAGCAAGCACGGCGCCGGACACATGTCGGCACGCCGTGCACTATACCTTATATTATATATAAACCGAGTGCATTCGGAGGAATGAGATAATGGAACATATGACCGCTAAAAGAAATCGTTTGCTGACTACGCTGTTAACGATACTTTTCAGTGCCGTTCTTTTTTGCTGTGCGCTGTTTGCTAACTTTGGGTTCGGCGCCACGGCTGAGGGCGGCGGCGTTCGAGCCTCGTACAAGTACGAGCTTAAAACGGTGTCCGTGTCGTTTAACAACGACTGGATTTTTACGGCCAACACGCCGGACAGCGCGCTGTACCGCATGGTGCGCGTGACCGTTACGTATACCGACAACGACGGCGGCGAGGACTTGACCCGCACGCTTCAAGTAACCGGCAACAAGGCGACCACCGGCGAGACGGTAGCCTTTACGCGCAACAAGACGGCGCGCACGGTTACCGCTACGGTCACGCCCTCGGGCAGCGACTACGATCCGACTTCCCAGTCCGGCACGTCCGCGGCGTATACTTTGTCCGACCCCAACCGCGTGGTATTGAGCGGCATAACCGCCGAGTACCACCCGACGGCCGGTTTTGAAACCACCACCGCCACCAGTCTTGACGACAGCTTTTTGGCGTGCCTTACCGTGCGCGGAACGTACAATGACGGCTCGGTAAATCTTAGCGGTACGGTAGACGTAAGCCGCGTCGAGGGCGACCTTTTTCCGTCCGCATTGACTACAGCCATAATCAACGGTGCTCAAACGTATGACAAGGATATAACCGTTTTTGCCGAGATAGGCGAGGGCAGTGACGCCAAAACGGTTTCCACGTCGGTGCTTATTACCGACATTAAGTTTGCTCGGCCGGACGACATAAACAACCGCATAACCGGTACATCCATTCCTCGGCAAGTGGCAAGAAGCAAACAGCTTAACGTCGACGGTTTGTCTATTTCCGTATATTACGATTCCGGCGCCGAGGCTACCGTTCCGCTTTCCGTATTTCCGTCCGATTACATTACTTACGTTTGCAAGGACGCCGACGACAACGAAGTAAAGGACGCCGCGGGCAAGCCCGTGCTTAGCACGTCGGTCAAAAAGATAGAGATAACTTTTAACTATCCCGACGTAGGCTCTACCCAAACGCGAACCTTTAACAGTAGTGTAGGTCGTATATCCATACATACGCCCACATTCCCCGCCGGCATAAACGCCACAAGCACGACGGTGGACTGGAACGAGGGCGCTACCGTAGATATAACCGACTGGGATTTTGCTAATCTTCACACCGACACGGGCGACGCGCCCGCACCCTATATCGCCATAGACAAGCGCAACACCGTAACCGGCGCAACCACGTCGCTTAGCAGTGCGGAACTTGACGATATGGTAGGCGACGTTTCGGGCGGGCAAGTAACCGTCACTTTCCCTTCTGCCGGCTTCCAGTATATTATAAAGGTTATATTGCCCGAGGACGGCGACTTTGCGTGGGGTTCGCCCTTCAACGGCACGCAGTCGGGCGACAACATGACTATGACGTTTACCGTGCAAGTAGACAAGGGTCAGCCCAAAGCCACGCTTGCCGCCATTGCCGACGTCGAATACGGCACGTCCAACGGCAGTGGCACGCTTAGCGCGACCATAGCCGATCCCGCGAGCGGCGCGGAAGTGAACATGGGCAAAACGTGGACGGAAGTGCCCGCTTCCACCGCGGCCAACGCATACGCCACCGACGACAACGCGTGGCACTACAGCTTGAAGTACTACAGCGCGTATACCGACGCAACCGTAAACACGCCGTTGACTGCCGCCGATCTCAATTCCGACGGCAAGCCCAAGCATGTCGGCACCTACTACGCGGTTGCCACCACCTACGAAAACGGCGGGTATAAATCGGCTACCTCCGACGCGGTGGCGTTTGAAGTAACCAAGTACACCATAAACACTACCATACCGTTCAAAACGTTTGCGCGTACCGATTGGACGATTAACGACTTTATCGTTCCCAACGCCGGCGCGAGCACCTTCCCTTACGGCGACGCGGCGCTCGATATTTTGAGCGTGACGGACGGTAGCGGCGCGGTAACCGCGGCCACCAAATTCCGCCATGCGGATAATTACTCGGTAACCGTCGAAATCAAAAACGACGCGACCGCCAAGTACCGCAACGACTATCAGCTGACCGGCGAAAAGCTAACCGACACGGTGACCTTTGCAATCAAGACCAACGAGGATTCAGCGTTCGACTTTACCGCGCAAGGCTGGCTATACGGCACGACCGGCGCCGACCCCAAAATCAACGTAAACTCCAAGAGCGCGACCTACTACCCGAGCAATACCGGCGCGCTTGCCACCGACTATACCGTAAAGTATTATAAATACGATTCCACCAAAACGGACAACAAGGGCGACGAAGTGGTTATCGCTACTGCGACCGACCGCGAAAAGCTGGAGGTAGGCAGATACGTAATAGAGCTTACCGCTAACCAAAACATGGCGGCGGGCGACGGCAAGGAAACTGCCGCGGCGACTGCCGGCACCAAGGTTGACTTTACTCTGCCGGTGGTGCGCAAGGAAATTTCGGTAACGGCCTCGCCCATAATCGCGCCCTATCTCGACGTGACGGCGACCGACTGGGTACTGACCGGCGCCACCGCCAAATTGCTGTACACTTACGACGACGGCGCGACCGGCAAAGAGTACGAGCTGAAAAACTGGATAGGCGACGACTCGGCCAACACTGCGGCGGACGGCTCGGCCATAATAACCGTTACTATTAAGTACGTCACCTTTAACACTGCTTCCGTCGAAACGGTAACCGGCTTTGCGGGCGGAAAGTTCAAGGTGAACTACGCGGGCGATTACACCGTAACGATAACGCTCAACAATAATTATTCTTGGCAACAAACGGACGGCGCAAACAGCCTTTGGTACCCGACGGACGATTCCGGCAACGCCGTTTACACTTATTCCTATCAAGGCTACGTGGCTAAGCAACGGCTTACCGTTTTGACCGACGTCGATATAACCGGAATGACCGATACTTACGATTCCGCTTCGCAAAACAAGACGATAGGCAACTGGAACTTTAACGCGCTTACGATAACGACGGTTACCGTCGGCGGCTTGGAGGCGGGACACGCACCGGTGTCCGGCGGCATTACCGTGCCCGACGATAACACGCCCACCAACGCGCGAAATATATTCGGCGTGACCAATGCCGGCAAGTACACCGTAAAAGTGGATATTGCCGATCATGACAACTACGAGTGGGCGGGCGCAACGACCGAGACCGACAAGCTACGCACGCTTACGCTTGAGTACGTGCTTAACCGCGCGGCAATGAAGGTAACGTGGTCGGACGGCTTTAACAGCTTTGGCGGCACGTTCGACAAGACGGACGATACCAAGTATCCGCGTTACGTATTTGACGGCGGTAAGACCGCGCAGTCCACGCCCGAGGCGACGGTAAACGCGTACGCAACCGACAACGTAAACCTTACCGTAGACGGCTATACCTTATATAAGGATAATGCGGCGTTCGACGAAATTTCGAGCGTGACGGCGGTAGGGTATTACCGCATAGTCGTTTCCGCAATAGGCGGCACGGCGGCGCCCAACTACTACTTGCCCGAAACGAGCGCGACCGAGATTACGAATATTGCAACGGTATTCGAGATTTACGCCAAGACCATTGCGCGTCCGGTGCTGGACGGCGGCGACGGCGTGGTTATAACCGGTAACGATATAGAGGTCACGTACCGTGGCGACGGCTACAAGCTTTCCCAATTCATTCGTGACTTTAACGACTACTACTTTAACGGCGTTTTGCGTTTGGAGATAGAGCTTGACGGCAACGGCAACGACCCGCTGTGCAAGGACGTGCTTTGGAATTCCGACAAAACGCAAGTGACGGCGTATACGATTACGGTAAAGCCGGCCGACAACTACGCTTGGGCGACCGGCACGGCCGACGAAACGCTTACCTATACTATTAAGATAACGCAAAAGACGGTGGCAATAAGCTGGGGCGCGACCGCGCACCAAACCACCTACGGCGAGGTTACCCAGCCCGCGCCTACGGTGAACAACGCCGAGGCCGGCGACGGCGTAACCGTTACGCTGGGCTACGAAAAGGCCGGTGCCGCCGTTGCGGATATAACCAAGGCGAGCGCGGGCGAGTACACCGTTTACGCGGCGGTGCTTAACAACCTCAACTACAAGATAGACGATACGAGATCGGACTATTCCATTAAGTTCACTATCAACAAAAAGGCGCTTGCCAAACCCACCCTCGATAAGAGCGCGTTTGGCAGTGCGGAATTTAACGGCGGTGCGACCACGATCGGCGCTTCGCTGTACGGCAACGCCGCTACCGAGCAAGCCGAGTGGAAAAACGGCACGCTGTTTACCGCGGCGGTAACCGCCAAGCTTGACAGCGCGTGGTTTACCGACGGAACTACCGCCGGTGCCGCGGCTCTTACAGTAGATACGAGCGATACAGCTAAGTATGCGTTCGACACGGCTACCGGCAAGCTTACGTATTACGCGGCCGGCGTTTACGCCGTTACGTTTACCCTTACCGATTCGGCTGACTACTGCTGGCTGGGCGACGGCAAGGAGAGCGCGTTTACCGATACCGAGGCTTACACTTGCGCTTGGGACGACGGCTTGACGGTCAACCGCAAGGTCGTTGCGGCGCCTCAGCTCAAGGACATGCGCGCTATGGAAGCGGGCAAGACCTACGACCCGCTGTCCACTATATTCACCGGCTCGACCGACGGCATGACGTATACCGTGGCGTACGGCTCGCGCGACGACGGCGGGCTGAATAACACGCAAGCTACGCAACCGGACAACACCGTGCGCGGTCAGTACTTCGTGTTGCTTACCGCAACCGATAAGTACAACTACGAATGGGTTGTGGAGCCGGACGGCGCCGACGGCAAAAGCTTTTTAAAGAGCAGCTTTATATCCCAAATCGACGGTAAGGTGTACAAAACGGAATACACCGTGGCGGACGGCGCCAGGGTGTACTTGCTGTACGCGGTTACCGCCACTCAGCTTGACGTGGTGCTTACCGTAACCGACTACACCTACGGCGACAACGGCTATGCGATAGGCGATACCGTTATTGCCTCCGCCGATAAGGTGGTGCTTGACTATACCAACGCCAACGGCGACAACAAGGTTTTCGATTACAAAAATCACGACGCGGCGGTAACGCAAGGCGACGAGGTTATTGACAAGCTCCCCGCGCACAAGGCGCCCACCTATACGTTCTACAAGGTAGTGGGCGGCAAGCGCCAGCCTACGCCGATAACCGATCTCGTGGAAGGCTTGCCGTGGGCGGCGGGCGACTACGAGGCCGAAATCGTTATAGAATTCGACGATTCCGAAGCCTACCAAAAGTGGGCGGACACCCGCAGCTTTACGGTAAAAAAGCGCGAAATAATATTGGAATGGACGTTCGGCGGCGAAACCAAAACGGACGGCGGCAAGTTTACTGCTACCTATAACGGCGCCGAGCAAAAGCCGACCACAGCCGTGACCAACTTGCCCAAAAAGACTGCAAGCGAAACGCCTACTGCGCCCACTCTTACATTTGCGGCGCAAGCTATTCCGAACAAAACGGCGTTTATCGACGCGGCAGAGTACGCTATAGACACCGTCGAATTTTCGGCGGGTGACGACGACAACTTTGCGCTCGGCGAGTACTTGATTGACTTTGAAATAACGCCTAAGGACGTTACGCTTACCGCTACGGCGCAGACCCATACGTACGGCGACGAGTTGATTTTTGCGGCAGGCGATTGCTTGACCGCGCAAACCTTGGCGCAGTTCTACAGCCGCGACGGCTTGGCGTTTATAGTAATGCAAGTAAAGGCCGGCACCACCGTTTTGACCGATACGCATGGCGTAGTTTACGGCGGCACGTACACGCTCGTTCCCGCGTTTGACGGCAACGACGGCGCAAGCGAAAACTATAATATAACCACCGTTACGGCAGCGGCGCTTACCGTGCAAAAACGCGCGATAACCGTTACGGTAACCGCCAATCCGACCAGCGTTTACAGCGAGGATATTGCCGATATTGAGTACACCGTAGCGCTTACAAGCGGCGGCGAGGGCAGCGCATTTTCGGTCGATACCGAAGCCGACGTGTTTACAATCGCCGCAATGAACGGCAACGCGGCTATTACGAGCAAGACCGACGTAGGCGACTACTATATAGTTCTTACGATAAACGCCAAGCGCGGCGGCAACTATGCCATTACGTTTGGCACGACTGCGGCGGCCGACGGCGCGACCACTATTACGCACGAGGCGTACAAGTATAGCGTAACCGCCAAGGCAATCGAGGAGGACGGCGAATCCATTGCCGCCCAAACGCTTACCTACAACGGCGGCAATCAAAAGTTCCTTAAGGACGGCTACGCCGTAGTTATAGGCAATCCCGAAATAGCGGCCAACGCGCCGGTGTGGTCGTACTCGAGCGACGGCGGCGCTACCTTTACCGAGTTTACCCAAAGCCCGACGATAAAGAACGCCGGCTCGTACGACTTCGTAATAAAGGTAACCGCAAAGAACCATACCGCGCTTACCAAAAATATTACCGTCACCGTCGGCAAGGCCGAGCTTACAGTTAAGTTCGACTTGACTATAATGATAGGCGAGGACGACCCCGCGTCGATTGAGTACATGTTCGGACTTAGCAATCTGCGCAAAGCAAACAGCGGCTGGACGGTTACCGGCTTCGTCGGCGCAAACGGCGGCAAGGCCGACCGCGATCTGTTCTACAATGCGGCCGATTCGTTCTACAATATTGCGGGCGACGTTAAGTATTCGGTGGACGGCTACAGCAATACCGCAACCACTGCCGCCACGCATGCAATCAACTTTATCGCAACAGAGGCGGGCAAGCCCACGCTCACTTGCGACAACTACGACTTCGTAGGCGAAGCGGGCGTGCTCACCGTCAAAAGGGTTACGCTGGTTGTGGATATTAACGATCTTTCGGTCGAGTACAACGAGCAAAACTTGAGCCGTATTCCGTCGGCAAGCACGGCGGGCGTAGGCTTTACCGTGGAGATGCCGCAGTCAACTTACGTCGCGTCCTACAACTACGTGCCGACAGAAAGCTTCGACGATATATTTGCCGTTTCCACTACCGCGCACGACGAAAAGGTGGGCACTTCCACCACCGGCAAGGCGGGCGGCTACGCAATTTCCGGCACGGCTATATTCACCGACAAGTACGACGTTAAGTTCGTCGGCGGCTGGACGGTTGCGGGCGGCAAGCTCGTCGCTTCGGCCAACGGCACTTGCGGCAAGTACGAGATAACTCCCGCCGCGCTCAACGTTAAAACCACGATTGCGGGCTATACCGGCGAGTACGACGAAAAGTGGCACGGCATTATAGTAGACGGCGTTAATACCGTCGAGCAAAACGGCGACCCGACTGACGGCGTTGTATTTGCCACCGCAAGCGACGGCACTTCCGTTGCCGTGGAGTACCGCGTATCGACTACGCAGTTGACCGTACTCACCAAGTCGGAATTTGAAAAGCTAACGCTAAGTGCGACGGCGCCCGCGTATAGAGACGCCGGCAGATACTACGTGTACTTTGCGCTTTCCAATCCCAACTACGCGACGGTACTCGACTACCGCCGAGTGGTTATTACCGCGGCCGACAACGCGCTAAAGACGGCGTTCAACTTCCAAAACAACAGCGTAGTGCTTCAAGGCGCGACCGTTACGACCGTCGCTTGGACTTACGGCTACAAGGTGGAAAACGGCTTCGACCCCGACGGCGCCAACGCCGTAGTCGAGCCGGAGGCTACGTTCAAGTACACCGGCGAGTCTGCTAACGCGGTGGGCAAAATCACCTTTACGCTGTTCTACAACGACGACAGCGTGCTTACCAAAACGGTTGCCGCCGACGCGGCCGATACCGTTGCCGGCATGTTAGCCGAGCTTTTTGCGGGCAACGGCCTTAACGCGGGCAACTACATGCTCGGCGTTGCAATGGAGGATACCAGAAACTACAACGGCTTTACCGCAGTTTACGCGTTCCGCGTAGCCAAGCGCGCGCTTACCGTCAAGGCGGAGGTTCCCGCGCAAATACAGTACGGCAGTGATGTTCCCGCCTTTACCGATAATAGCGAGGGGCTGGTTGTCAACAGCTCCAAGGCCGGCGCGACGGCGGACGATATAGTGACCGCGCTCGGCGCAGTGCCGACCTACGCCACCGTGTACGTCAAGGGCAATACCGTGGGCGACTACCGCGTTTACGTAAGCGGCAAAGCAAACGGCGCTACCGATTCTGATTCGTTTACCAACTACGCGGTTACGTACGAGGACGTAATGCTCACCGTCGTTCCGCGAAAGATTACGGTAAGCATTGCGGATAAGCAAAACACCTACAACCTTCGCGGCGCGGACAATTTCACCGAGCAAGTGCAGACGCTTACATTTACGGTGACGAGCGGATCTATTTATACTGCAGAGCTCGTCGATGGCACTGCGCCCGCAAACGGCGTTTTCGACAACGACAACCAGACGGTGATTACGCTCAAGACCGCGGCTATCGTGGGAGAGGGCGCGGACAGAAATACCAACAACGTCAAGTTCGACGCCGACGGCAACGTAACGGGCTACACCATTTACGCCGTGTTCTGCGCGGGCGTGGCCGAGCTTAACTACGAAGTCAGCTTTGCCGACTGCTCCAACAAGGAGAGCGCGGATACCACGGCTATCGGCAACGCCGGCACGGTCAATAACGCCGGCTCGTACGTAATAACAAAGGCTATATTCGGCGTTAAGCAGTACGGCGTTTTCCACGACGTGGACGGCGTAAGGATAGATACGGCAAGCACGGTGTACAGCGGCGCTACCAACTACTACGTGGCAACGCTGGACGATACCGCCGCAACGCCCATCACCTTTACCTATACCAAAAAGGGCGCAGACGGCAAGTTTGCCGCAATCGCAGCCAATCAAGTAGTGGGCGTAGGCGAGTACCAAGCAATAGGCAGATCGGACAATCCCAACTACACCGCGGCCAACCTTAATATAGTGTTCACTATAACTCCCGCCACGCTCACGCTTACGGCCAACGCTACCGCCGTTCAGTTCGGCACCACGCTGTCCGGCGTAGTGGCAACCGACAAGGCGGCGGGCGGCGCAGAGGAGAGCGGTAGGTTCGACGGCTTTACCTACGGTGCAATCTCCCCGACGTTGCTTGCCGGCACGCTTGCCGCGTATCTCAACGACAACGTAGTCGGATATTCTACGGTAGGCTACACGCCGCAGACCGCGGTTTCCGGTTCGTCGTGCACCATAACTCCGGTATGCAAGTCGGACGCCAACGTGAATATCGTTGCGGTAGGCGCTACCTTGACTATAAGAAAGCGCGAGGTTACCGTGACCATGGTCGGCTGGGACGAGGCCAACAAAACCGACCCCGCCAAGCACAACGCCAACGCGTGGTGCTACTACCTCGGCGGCCACGACGCAACGCACAACGCGCTCGTATTAAGCTTTAACCAAAACGTAAATTCATATATATACGTTGCGGACGAAAAGGTAGTGTTCGGCGCTTCGGGCGACGACCGCACCAATCTCGGCATAACGGTAAGTCTGCCCGACGGCGTAAACGTGGGCGAGCATGAGTTTGCCTTTGCCGCGGCAAACAACACCAACTACGTAGTTACGTTTACCAACGCGGCCAATCCCAAGTTCTGCGTAAGCAAGGCAAAGCTCACGCTTTCCGCACACGTTACGCAAGGCGGCGTGTATTCCTATATATACGGACAGACTATAGACACGCTCGTCGATAGGGACGTGAACAACGTGGGCACGCTTACCTACGTGGTGAACGGTATGCAAGGCAACGACAAATTCAACGCCTTGCTCGGCAACAGAAATATAGTATTCACCATAACGGACGGCAAGGGCGTTGCGTACAAGGCGTGGGACAGCAGCTGCGGCACCTATACCGTATCGCTTGCCATGCGCGAGGGCGAAAACGAATACGCGCCCACCGCCGCGACCTTCCAAAACTACGAGATCGTGGGCGTAATAGACGCCTCGCTCAAGCTTGCCCCGCGCAAGATAAAGGCGACTACTCAAGACCAAACCTTCGGCTTTGACGGCACCAACTATAACGGCGGCTTGTACGGCAAAAGTCATAACGCCGTAATAACCTTCGTGGACGTATTCGGCAACGACGCTAACGTGGACGCTGCGGCGTACAGACCGTCGTTCACACTCCGCTACGACACCGTAAAGACGGGCAACTACCAAGCGGCCGGCGCGGCGCCTACCTTTGTGGGCAACTACAACGTTACCGTTACGCTGGGCGCAAACAGCAACTACGTATTTGACGGCGGCAATAGCTGCACGTTAAAGTTCGCGGTAAACAAGCTCGTGCTTAGGGAAGCCAACCTCGGCTGGGACACCGTTTCGTACTCGCTGGATAACCTTGACGACGAAAAGTTTACCAACTATATCGAGCGGTACGTGGACGATTACTTTAGGGTAGTGCGCTTCGTGTACACCTCGGCCACCGGCGACGGCACGCAAATACCGGCGGGCGACAAAAACACGCTCGGCACCTATTACGTGGAAAACCAAAAGATGTTCGTCACCTTCGGGCGTGAAATCGGCACGTACACCATTTCGTTCGTGCTCAAGGACAGCGCGCTCGGCAACATAACGTTGGACAGCGCCATTGCCGACGAGATTAACGTTACGTTTGCGGTCAGCCAAAACAAGGTCGTTATGACCATTCAAATGGCGGACTTTACCTACGGCGATCAGCCGAGCAAGGTTACCGTGCTGGTAAACGGCGGCGAAGCTACCACTGGCCTTACGCTCACTTACGCACCGGTGCTTTCGGCCAACGGCGCGGCGTTTGCGGCGGCCAGTAAGGCGGGCCTCGGCTTTGAAAAGGACGACGACCTCGAGTACGGCGATTTGAGCAACGCTACCAATTTCAACGCCGGCTACTACGTGCTTTCCGCTATGTACAGAGTGGACGACGTAATAACGCGCAGATTCTACGTGTTCTACGTAGCCAAGCGCGTAATAACCGCGCCGCAAACGAGCATAGCCGACTGCACCTTTAACGGCAGTGCGCAAAACGTGGTTATCGACTACGAAACGGCGTATATGCGCCCCGAGCTGACTACGACAGGCGGCAACATGACGGCCGCCAACGGCAAGGCCACCTTTACGGCGACCGCCGTCGGCACGTACAACGTTCGGTTTATACTTATCGACCCCACCAACAACGTGTGGGATAAGACGGGCGAAATCGGCGGCGAGTTCTCCGACGACTCCGTGGGCGCGCTCACCCTTACTTGGAAAATCAACAAGGACGTAACGGCCAACGGCACCGAGGACAGTCCGGTAGTGGAGTTCCCGACGGTAGTTGACGACGTCGTTTACGGCGGCGCGTTCAACGCGAATTCCATAACGGTCAAAGCCGGCTACAACGGCACGGTAAGATTGTACCGCATGCCCAAGACGGACGATAACGTTCCCGCAGTCACGGCTACCGGCTGGGTGGCGTACGATACCGCGTCGCGCGCTATCGACGCGGGCGAGTACTGGTTGCTCGCCACCGTAACCGACCTTACCGGCAGAAACTTTACCGACAAGGCGACGGTGGGTAGCTTCCGCATAGTGCCCAAAACGGTTACCGCTTCGGTGTCCGGCAGTATGATTTACGGCACCAAGCTCAGTGACACCCGCTTTGACGAGCTTACCATAAGCGGCTTGCTGTACGGCTACCGTCCGACTATCGGCGCATACAGCTACGACTACGCTCAGTCCTATGCCAACTACAACGCCGGCGGCGCGTACGAGATTATTCTTGCAACCGACGCCAACGACGAGGTTATAGGCATAGACGCGGGCAGTAACTATATAGTAAAGGCGGCGCGCGGCACGCTTACCATAACCAAGCGCGCAGTCACAGTAACGATTGACGGCAAGTCGTCCGACTACTCGGTAACGCCGGTGCTTACCGACGTGCAGTACACGGCGGTCGGCCTTGCGGACGGCGAGGACAAATCGGTGCTTGGCATAGTGTTTGAAACGGACGCTACCGCCAAGAGCGCGGCGGGCGGTACCTACTGGATTACCGTCAAGTCGTACGACGGCACCAACTACGTGCTTACCCAACACCGCGCGTTGTACGTAATCAATCCGTTGGAAATAGAGGTAGAGCTCGTTCGTCAAGAAAACATAACCTACGGCGACAAGAACATCAAGGGCGCGACGGCGGGCGAGATAAAAATAGCCAACGCGGCCGCCGACCAAGCGTTCGTCAAAAACGACTTGCAGTTAGTTATCCGCTTTACCGGAAGTAACGGCTACGACAGCTTTGACGTTCCCACTGCTGCCGGCGCGTACGTTGCAACGCTCGTCGGCGCCAGCTCCAACTATAGGCTTATCGGCACTCCGTCCATAGACTTCGAAATCGCCAAAAAGGTAGTGGATTCCACCGCGTTCTTTATCGGCTCGGCAGTCTACACCGGCGCGCCTATCGAGCCGCGCGTGGACGTTCGTCAGCAAGGCACCAAGCCCATGTACGACAAGTCCGTTTACCAAATGACGGCGTGCGCCTTTACCGACGCGGGCAACCACAGCGTTACCGTATCGCTTACCGACCACGCCAACTACGTGTGGTCAAGCACGTCCGACCTTTCTATCACGCTCACCTTTACCATTACCAAGGCGAGCAATAAGCAAACGGCCGACCTCGTTATCGTCGGCTGGCAGTACGGCCGCTACGATCCCGCGCTCAACGCGCCGTCGGCAACCGTCTTGTCGGGTGAGAACATTATCTATCAGTACTCGGCGGACGGCAAAACGTACACGAGCGCAGTGCCCGAAAACGGCAACGCCGGCACCTACTACGTGCGCGTAACGGTGGCCGAATCGCAAAACTACCGCGCGTTCGTCGGCGAACCGGTTGCGTTCGAGATCGCCAAGTTCGTAGTTACGGCGCCGTCGCTTACCGTCGTCACCGACGGCAACGGCAAAAACGACGTTTACACCGGCTCCGTACTCGCTTCGGGCATAGTCGGGTTCAATCCTCAGCTTATGCAAATTGCGTACGCCGGTAACATTCAGTCGCTTGGCGACTCCGTTACCGTGTTCGCGCTCTACGCCGGCACGTACACCGTTTCCGTAACGCTTTTCAACGCCAACAACTACTGCTGGAGCGCGGGCGATACCGACGGCGACGGCACCCTTCAACTCACTTGGGTAGTGGCGCGCAAAAAGATTGCCAAGCCCACTCACGACAGCAGTACGAAAATCGTCAACGGCAGTACAATTATCTATATTCCCATCGGCTTCGACTCGAGCGTAATGAATATAGAAAACAACGCGTACAGCTACGGCGGCACGTTCTACGCCAAAATCACGCTCAAGGACACCAAAAATTACGAATGGGCAACCGGCGACGACAAGCCGTTCACCATCAAGTGGTCGATAGTCGGCTCCGATACGGTGTTTATAGCAATTATCACCGTGCTAGGCGTATTGGTAGTAGCGGCGGCGGCGTTGATAGTCGTTCAGATCTTGCTTAACAAACGCAAAAAGCGCATTGCCGCGGAAGCTATGCAAGCCATAGAAAACGCCGACGGCGCCAAAGCGGCCGAGCAAGCCCCGACGACCGCCCAGACCGAGCCGACGAGCGAAACGGCCGAGCAAGCGGCCGAACCAGCGGGCGAGCAAGCCGCAACGACAAGCGCGGCGGAAAGCTCCGAACCCCAAACCGCGCTAAACGCGGAAACGCCGACGGAACAACCGGCCGAGAAACCGGCCGAGCAACCGGCAGACGCGCCGACGAAAAAACCGACGGCCAAAAAGACTTCGACGACAAAGAAGTCCGGCGCTATCCAAAAATCGCCCACTCAAAAATCGAGCGGCGCCAAAAAGTCGACCGCAACCAAGTCGACCGCAACCAAATCGACTGCGGATAAGCCGACTGCGGCAAAGAAGTCTACGACTACCGCCAAAAAGTCAACTGCCAAAAAGCCGAATGCAACCGAAGGAGGAGCCGAATAATGAGCGCAACGTTTTTATCGGAATCGATTTTTACACCGGCGCAAGTGGCGGTTATGGTGGCGGTAGGCGTGCTGGTTGGTTTACTGCTTATCGCCAACGCGGTTATATTCGCGGTGTATAGGCGCAAGCAAGAGCGCAAGCTTTGCACCAGTCAGTTGCAAAACAAGCGGCTGGAGCTGTTGAACCACCTAAAGCACATAACGGACGACGGTTCGCTTATGGAGGGCGGTGTGCCCATCGTCACTCCTAAGTCGGACGATCAAGAGGACGAGGAAGAGGAAGTGACTGACGACGAGGACACGGAGGGCGACGACAGCGACGACGAGAACGCCGTGCCCGCCGAAGTGCCGCTCGGCGAGGGCGAGGATATTACGCAAAACGAAATCCTTGCCGTCGCGGATATGTCGGAGTACACCCGCCGCAAGCTCGGATACTTGGACGAGGAGTTCGACCGCAAGCGGTACTACGTGCGTTACGCGCAAGGCTTTGAGGCCAAGCTCCGCGCGGCGGACGACGAGGTTAAGGCTCGGTACAACGCGCTGCTTGCCGACTTCCGTCAGTTCAAGGGCGTTAAGATAAAGTCCAGCTTTCGTCAACAGCGCATATACAAGGGGCGCAAAACGCTCGCCATAGTGCTGTTCCGCAACAAAACGCTGTGCGTGGCGTATGCGCTCAATCCCCAAAATTACGAAAACGCTCGGCATCGCGGCATAGACAAGTCGGACAAAAAGCGATTTGAAAAAACTCCGTTCTTGTACAAGCTGACCTCCGAGCGCAGACTGGAGTTCTCAAAGTACCTCGTATTGCAGCTTGCGGACGCTAACGTAATGGTGCTGGACGACAAGGTGGACACTTCGCCGATAGACCTATCCGAGCGCACGCCCGACGAGCTGTTCGTTATGGGCGCCTTGCGCATAACGGTGCTTGGCGAAGCGCCCGAGCTTGAGCCGGAGCCCGAACCCGAGCTTACCGTGGCGGACACGGTTGACGGCGACGGAGTTGCGGACGGCGGGGACGACGAGTCGGACGACGACATAACGTTCGATACGCCCGAGGGCAAAATGGTGTTTGACCGCAGCTTTACCGCAAGGATAATCCAAGCGGATGACGCGCTCAAGGCCAGATACTCCGAGCTGAAAAACTATATACTCAATTACAAGGGTGTAAAGAGCAGAATAAGCTGGCGGCGCGAAACGTACGCCGTGGGCAGAACCACTGTGGCCACGTTCTCGGTTCGCGGCAAAACGCTGTGTATGTACCTTGCCGCCGACCCCACGCGGTTCGACGGGTCCAAGTACAACGTGGAAAACATGTCCGAAACGGCAAGCCGTCGCAAAACGCCGTTGCTGTTCCGCATAAAGAGCGATAGGCGCACCGCTTACGCCAAACAGCTTATCGACTTGGTTATGCAAGAGCGCGGCGCGGTAAGGACGGAACGCCGACCGGTGGACTACACCACTCCGTACAGATCCAACGACGTACTGGTAAAACGCGGCCTTATCCGCATTTCGCAAACGACCGCAAAAAATCCGTTCGGCACTGCCGACAAAAAGTAAATAGCAACAAACGGCGCTCGTCTTGACAATCCGCAAGGCGGGCGTCGTCGTTTTGCGGCATTATACGTTATTCGTAAGTTTGGCGGGAAATTTGAAAAAAGTATTGACACCGTTAGGTGGGTATGGTACAATACTACTTACCTATTACATGTATATAGGAGAGAATGGCATGAAAAAGTGGTGTAAAAGTCTACTTATAGGACTTTTGTCAGTACTTATGATCACGTTTGCCGCAGCTTGCTCGTCAATCGATCTTCCCGAGTTGGGCGGCAACGGCGGTGACGACAGACTTGCTTCAGTCGATAAAAACACTATCAGAACGGACTTGACCGACGGTCGGCTTACCATAGAATGGGGCGCCGTAAACGGTGCGCAAGAGTACTTGGTCGTGTTTGGCGATGCGCAGTACCTCTGCATTGCGCCCGCAACTCGCGCCGAATTCAACGGCGTGCAGTATACCTCGGGCACGCTTACAGTAACGATAGTTGCGCGCGCCGTCGGCAAAAACGAATCCATACCCACGACGCACACGTTTATACCGAATGAAAATCCCGCGCCGCCGGTTGTCGATCCGGACGACGACAATCCCACTCCGCCGCAGCCTACGGCGCTTGCCACGCCCAGTGGACTTAGGGTGAGCAACGGCGTTCTTTCGTGGACGGCGGTACAAAATGCAACGAGCTACGCGGTTTCCGACGGAACCAAAACGGTGTCGATCAGCACCAACGCCATAGCGCTTGCCACCAACGGACTAAAGGTTCCTACGAGCGGAAGCATTACGTACACCGTAGTTGCCAAGGCGGCCGGCTACACCGATTCGGCGGCGGCTTCGTTCGTGTATACGCCGAGCGTTACGCCTCCGCAACCGACCACGCTTTCTATGCCGATGGGGCTTGTGGTCGGCGGAACTACGTTGACGTGGGCGGCGGTGCAAAACGCAACGAGCTACGTCGTTTCCGACGGAACGACTACCGTAACGGTAACCGCCAACAGCGTCGACCTTGCGGCCAACGGCTTTGCCATTCCCGACGGAAGCACCAAGACGTACACGGTAATCGCCAAGGCGGCGGGATATAACGATTCGGCGGCGGCGTCCAAAACTCACACCTTTGCGCATGAGCATAAGTTTGCGGCGCAGTGGTTGAGCAACGAAACGCACCACTGGCATGCGGCTACATGCGGACATTCGATAATTGCGGAGGAGTCGCAAGGCTGGGGCGTACATGATTTCGGCACCGGCAATACATGCGGCACTTGCGCTTTCGTGCGCCAAACGCAAGAGGCGGGCAAGTACGTGTATTACGGCGAGTACCCGCAATCGCTTAAGGCCGCCGACGTGACGGTGGGCAATACTGCCGACGCCAACGGATATTATGCCGGCAACGACGGCGCTCGGTACGCCAAGGTGACGGCCGCCACTACCAGCATGGGTACTTGGGACCCTTACAAGTTCGCTAACGACGAGAATATAGTTGACGGCAATACGTACTACTTTAAGGTCGAGCCTATTAAATGGCGCGTTTTGGAAAATAATGACGGCGTGGCGTTTTTGCTTTGCGATACCATTATCGACCACGGCGCGTACTACAGCAGTCAAGACAACCGCGAGATAGGCGGCGCCACCGTGTATTCCAACAACTACGCGCACAGCGATATTCGCACTTGGCTTAACGGCACGTTCTACAACGTAGCGTTCAGCGCGGCGCAGCAACAGAGCATAATAACCACCGCGGTGGATAACAGCGCGGCGACTACCGGCAAGTCGGAAAACATGTACGCATGCGAAAATACGCAAGACAAGGTTTTCCTACCCAGCTATAAAGAGGTTCTCAACAGCGCGTACGGCTTCGTAGCCGATGGCGGCGAGCAAGACGAATTGCGCATGCTCCTCGTAAGCGACTACGCTCGCGCTAACGGCACGTATATGATGGGCTACCAGCCGGCTACGTACGGTCGCGGAAAGTGGTGGCTTCGCTCGCCTTTATGGGACAGTGCGGTAAACGTTGATATTGGAACGCCGAGCGGTGCAAGCGGACTCTCGTCAGTCGATACCGCATCGGTAGGCGTCGTTCCGGCGATACGCGTTACCGCAAGCGCGCTTACCATTGCGTAATAATACTACCAGCAAAAACGGTACGACAATTAAAGTCGTACCGTTTTTTGTGGCCGCTTACGCGGCGTTAAGGATAAGATTCCTCGCGTAGTTCAGAATGACAAAAATTAAATTCTTTTGTCCTACGAAGCACCGAAGGTATTCCGAGCATTTTTTGCCCACCGAGGAATCTCAACCTTATTTATAATTCTTAATTCTGCATTCTTAATTCTTAATTAAAAAAAGCCGCGAGTGCGGCTTTTTTGTTATATTCTCGCATTGGGTGCGGTGACGGTGAAAAGGTTGGACTTGTTCTTGTCGCACAGCCGTGAGAACACCGCTTCGCCGTAGCGGGTGAGCATGTCGTTGGGCGTAAGGTTGGACGTAATTACTGTGTTGCGCCCGTGCAACCAGCGCTCGTTGACTATGGTGTAAAAGTATTCGCGCGTTACGTTTTTCAGCACCGTTTCGGTACCGAGGTCGTCAATCACCAGTAGGTCGCAGTCCAGCATCGGCGTAAACAGATCGCGGTAGTCGTCTATGGCAAATTGCGTGTGGTAGTCCTTGGCGCGCTTAACCATTTCGAACGCGCTTACCGTAACGGTAGCCGCGCCGCGCGTCAGCATTTCGGTAGCTATTGCCGAGGCAAGTACGGTCTTGCCGGTGCCCGCACTGCCGATTATAATAAAGAACGGTTTTTTGTTTTGCGGAAACTCGTCCATGTATTTTTCGGCTTTGTCGTACAGCTTGGATATTGCTTTGGGCGCCGACTTTTTGGCGGCCGCAAAGTCCGTTTGGGGTAGGGCAAGGTTTTCGGCCTCCGACTGTATTACGCGCTTAACTACGCACTTGCAATATTTACCGTCGGCGTAGCCGGTGTCGTGGCACGCCTTGCACCGCGGCGGCGGCTCCACCGCTTGCTTGGTAAGGCCCAGTCGTTTGGCGTTGGCCTCCAGATCCTTGCGCGCCGCGTCCAAGTCGTTGGGGAGCTTTTGCGCCTTTTTTACGGCCTCGGCTTGGTACCGAGCGTTTGCGGCGCGAAGCTTTTCGTCGCCGTTGAGCGCGTTGCGCCAAACGGACAAGCCGTAGTCCAAATCGTCGCGGCGACGATCGGTAATTTCCTTAACTGCGCGTTGGTAAGCGTTCATCAATCATCCTCTTCTGTGATAGGCGTAAACAGACTGTTAAGCTGTTCCTCGGTGTACTTTTCAAATACCATGCCGGTTGTTGCGGCGGTGGGCGCGGCTTTGTCGCCGGCGGTAGGCGCGGCGGCCTTGGCCTTTTGCACGTCGGTCACGCCCGAATTGTGCCAAGCGGAAAGCACTGCGTTCATAAAAGCGAACTTGTTGTCTTTGCCGACGGAAAGCTCCGCGGCGTAGTCGATCAGCGCTTGGGGCATGCTCCATTTTTCCGCCCAGTTGGCGTAGTATGCGCGGTGAACGTCCTTTACGGCGCCGCGTACGCCCAGCGTTTTCAACAGCTTTTCTATATCGCCGTCGTGGCGGTTTTCGTAGTTTACGCTATCCTTTACTTGCTTTTCGGTAGTAAGTCCGCGCTCAAACAGATCGCGGATAACGGCGTCGAGGTCGGACAGCCGTTTCATATCCTTTTTCATGCAGTAGTCGGCGGCGGCGAGGATTGCCTTGCCGTCAAACCCGAGCGCCAGCCACGGCTTGACGTAGGTGGCTATTTCGGGGTCAGTGTTGTCGTAGTACACGCCCAGCGCCTTGTTTACGGCTTTTGCCAGCTTGTAAAGGTTTTTGCGGTCCTCCTCGTACTTGTCTATTATGTCCGAGGTAAAGAACCCGAGCTTGCTGTATTGGGTAAGCTTATCGTCCAGCAGTGCAATACTGCCGTGCTTCATGTTTTGCGCGACGTGCAAAATTACGTCGGCGCCGAACTTGTATTCTATTTTCCATTTTTTGTATAGCTGAACGGCCTCGTGGTCGACGTGCTTTTTGCCCATTGCGCCGAGCGCCGCGCGGAGGTCGTTGTAGTAAACGCCAAACTCGTCCAAGCGTTCGCCCACGTCGTCGGCGGTGCGGTAGCCGTCCTCGGCAAGGTTGCGCGCTACGGAAAGGATATACGGACAAGACACGTTGTCGCCCTTAAGGTCGACGCAGTACTTAACTATCAGCACCATCGCTTGCCATTCCACGTGCAGTTTTTCCATCAGCGCGTAATAGTCGTGGTACTCGTTGGGCGAGATTTGGCGCGCGGATATATACAGCTGGGCTTGGCGGTTGAACTCCTTGTAGGTATCCACGTCCAAAAGCTTGATTTTGGGCCGAGCGGTGCGCGGGGAGAAGTAACAAATATCGTCGCCCAGTCGCGACATAAGGCCTTGCTCCGTCCAGTAGTCTATAGCGGCGGCCACCGTGCTCTCGTCCATATCCAGTCGCCTTGCAAGTCGTTCGGTGCTGTCGTCGGCGTCGCTTTTGCGTGCGGCAAGCGAAAGACCGTAAAGGTAAACCTTTACGTAATCGCCGTCGGCGTACGGCATGTACTCGACTATAAATTTATTTTCGACGGTTATAGCGCCGTCAAGACTTGCTTCCGACGACAGTTTGAACATCTCGCGCCTCTTTTGCTTGAAAAAATTATGGATATGTATTATAATACCACTAAACAAAGAAATTTTCAACAGTTTTTAAAGCTCGGAGAGAAAAATGAAGATTTTGCATACGGCAGACCTACACTTGGGTAAAAAGCTGAATAAGGCCGCGCGGCTGGACGAGCAGTGCGACGTTATTAAACAGTTATCCGAAATTGCCGACGCCGAGGACATTGACGTCGTGCTTATTGCGGGCGATATTTTCGACACGTCTGTGCCTACGTCGGAGGCCGAGCGCGTGTTTTACCGCAGTATACTTACGCTTGCCGAACGCGGAAGAGCCGTTATTGCGCTGGCCGGCAACCATGACGACGAGCGCCGCATGTGCGCCGCCAAGCCACTGGCCGATCTCCAGGGCATTGTGCTGGCCGGCGAGCTGGACTATTCCGCGCTTAACGGCGAAACGCTGTCCGACCCCACGCCCCCTCCGTCGCTGTTCGGTTTGTTCGACGCGGCCGACTACATACAAAAACAGCGCATCAAGATAGTCGGGCATTACGGCGGTGTGACGGTGGAAAAGGAGGGCGAAAAGGTGAATATCGCGCTCGTTCCGTACCCCTCGGAAAATCGGCTTTCGCGCTGGGTCAAGCAAGACTATAATATAGATTACGTCGACCGCGTTAAGCAAACGCTTGCTTCCGCGTGCGAGTTTTTTGACGACAACTACAATATACTTTGCACGCACTTGTTTTTGAGCAAGTCAGCGCAAAATTCGTCGGAATCGTTGGGCGGGCTTTTGGCACTGCCTACCGACGTACTGCCCGAAAGCGCGGACTACGTTGCGCTTGGGCACGTGCACAAGCATCTTAGAATTTGCAAGCGCCCGCTTGCCGAATACAGCGGCTCGCCGTTGCAGTACGCCTACGACGAAAGTCGAACCAAGTCGGTCAATATTATCGACACGCAAAAGCGGACGGTTGAGCAAAAGATACTCACCGTCGGCAAGAACCTTACCGAGGCGGACGCCGACAACTTTGACGAATGCATGAGCAAGCTGGAGTTTTACGCCAACGACTACGTGCGCATCAAGTACAGCGGCGAACCGCTTACCCGCGACGAAACGGCGCAAATACGTTCGCACCCCGCGTTCAACGACTTGGTGGTTACCGCCACCCTTCGCGGCGAGGTGAACGTCGAACGCCGCGCGCACCTATCCGACGCGGAAATTTTTGAAGCCTACTACAAGCATAGGTACAACGCCGAACCGAGCGCCGAGCTTAAAGCGACGTTTGCCGAACTGATGCAAGAAGCGGAGCAAGAATAATGAAACCGATTAAACTTACTATAGAAGGCATAAATTCATTTATAGAGGAGCAAACGCTCGACTTCGAGGCGGCGGGGCGTAGCAATCTGTTTTGTATCAGCGGCAAGACCGGCGCCGGCAAAACGACTATTTTCGACTGCATTATGCTCGCGCTGTACGGCAAAAGTCCCAAGGGATTTTTGGGCGACGTTATCAACCTTTCGCTCAATTCGGCGCGGGTCGTGTTGGAGTTTGCCGAAAACGGCGAACGCTATATAGTGGAGCGCGTTATCAAGCGCAAGTCGGACGGCACGGCGGGCAGTGAGTGTACGCTGTACAAAAACGGCGAACCTATCTCCGTCAAAAGCGACGACATAAACGGCATTATCTGCGGCATTATCGGGCTGGAAGCGGCGGAGTTCAAAAACGTGTACTTGCTCGAGCAAGGCGAGTACGCCGAGTTCCTCAAGAAAAAACCGAAAAACCAGATCGACGCGGTGGGCAAGATTTTTTCGCTTATGCGGTTTGACAAGGTGTCGCGGTTCGCGTCCCAGCACGAGCGCGACATGGCCAAGGATATAGACGCGCGCATGCGCGAAAAGGACAAGCTGGGCGACGTTTCGCCGGACATGCTAAAGGCGCAAAAGGACGAAATCAAGTCGCTTCGCGGCAAGCTGATGGCAAGCGAAAAGGACGCGGCAACGCGCACCGCCGAGCTTACCGAGCTGGAAAAAGTGCGGGATATTTTTATTCGCGTTCGCGAAAAACAGACCGCTGTGCGCAACCTTATGTTCCAGTCCGACGACGCAAAAAAGCGGGAGTTCGAGGCTAAGACCGAGCTTGACGATTTTGAAAAATCGGTCGATACCGAGGACGGAAAAAAGCAAGCGTTTTTGCGCGACGAGTTGAACAGACTGTCCGCGCTCAACACACTCGACCGCGAGTACGCAGTAGCAGTCAAGGACAACGCCGCCAAGCAGTCGGCGCTGGACGGTAAGCGCGGGGAGCTTGCGGCGGCCGAGCAAAAGCTTCAAGCCTTACAGCAAGCATACCACGGCGACGCGCAAACGCTTAAGCAAGCGCTAAACGCGTTCCGCACCGCCGCAAACGGCGTGGAAAATAAATCGGCGGGGCTGACGTTTGCGCTGTCCGCGCTGTCGGGCGACGGCGCGTCGGTTGCGGATATAACCGAGGCCAAGCACAAGCTTCTTGCCGAGCTGGACAGATATGCCGAGCTTGACGGCACCAAGCAAAAAATATCGGGCAAGATCGTAGAGTATACCGAAGCCCGCACTAAGCAGTTGGACATGATAGAGCAGTATTCCGCACGCCTTGCCGAGCTGGATAAGGCCGTCGGGCAAGCGACCGAAACTGTGGAAAACCGCGCTTCGGCGCTCGCTTCGGCACAGCTATGCTCGCACGCGGCGGCTGTTCGTGCCGAACTGCATAACGGCGATACTTGTCCGGTGTGCGGCGGGACGTACGACGGCGAGCACGATGCGGGCGATACCGACGTGGAAAAACGTAGGGCGGAATTGGACGAAGCCAAAAAGGCGTTGAAGGACGTCGAGGCCGCGCGTTCCGAGTGCGTAAAAAGCTCCGACCACGCCAAGGTCGTTTACGACAATCTGGATAAGGATATAAAGACTGCCGAGCTTGACCGCGCCGAAACGGAGCGCAAGCTTGCCGAAATGGGGGTCAAGCCCGATACGTTCAAGGCGCTTACCGCTACGCTTGACGAGTGCAAGCAAGCGGCCGACAAGACAAACGCTTCCCGCGACTTGATTGCAAAGCATACGCCGACTATTGCCGTGCTGGGTGCGGAATGTAAGGCGCTGGAGGGCGCGCTCGTCGAGCTTAAACAAAAGTCGGACAACTACAAAACCGAGCTGGGCGAACGCTGCGGCAAGACCGACGGCGATATTGCCAAGGTCAAGACCGAGCTTGCCGAGGTGGAAAATAGATTAAACGCGGTGGAGGCAAAGCGCAAGGCACTCGTCGGAAAACTGCAAGCGGCGACGGCGGCAGTTCAAGCGATAGAGGCTTCGCTTGCCCAAGCCAAGGCCGATTGTCCGGTAGACAGCCCGGACTTCGACGAGGAGGCGTACGCCGAAAAGCGCGACGAGCTGGAGCGGGTCAAGGCGCGCATTGCCGAGTATAACAAGGATATAGCCGTTAAGCAAGTGGAAGCGGAAGCGCTGGAAAAAAAGTGCGCCGAGCTTGCCGAGCTGAACGCAGAACTGACCGAACTGAAAAAACGCGCCGGCTTGTACAGCGTTATAGCCGGCATGACCAAGGGCGGGGATATGCTCAAGTTCGTTGCCACCGAGTACATTATGGAATTCACCGCGATAGCGGCAGAAATCCTAAACGAGCTGTCGGGCGGCAAGTACACCATGTACTACGACAAGGACAGCGGCTTTATGGTGTCCGACTATCTTAACGGCGGCAAAATCCGCAAGACGGACACTCTGTCGGGCGGCGAGCTGTTTTTGGCGTCGCTGTCGGTGGCCATAGCCATTGCGCGTACCCAAAGCCGCGGCAACAACGCATTTTTCTTTTTGGACGAGGGCTTCGGCACGCTGGACGAGGATCTTATAGACGTCGTGTACAGCGCGCTGGAATCGCTAAGCAAGGACTGCTTGGTCGGCGTAATCACTCACGCCGAAGCGCTTATTTCGCGCATGCCGTTTACCGTAACGGTGGAGGAAGCCACCGATTCGCACGGTAGCAGAATAGTGCAATAAATAATTCGGAATTAGGAATTAGGAATTCGGAATTAAAAAATAAGGTTGAGATTCTTCACTGCGCGCTCCGCGCTTGTTCTGAATGACAATTAAATAAATTTTTGTCATTCCGAGCAACGCGAGGAATCTCAACCTTTTTATTTTTCTTTTATTTTACGCTTTTTTGTACAGCGGGTAGGAATACACCTTGGCGGCATTGAACAGCTTGCCTATAAAGTACTTGTTGGCCGACGCCTCGTTGGTCACTACTACGCGGTCGTTCACTATTGTTACGTCCTCGGAAAACGAGGGCAAGGTAAGCGTTTTGAACAGTGTTTTGCCGTCGAGGTAGTACAGCGGCACTTGCTTACTTTCGGCGGTCGCGTTCTTTTTAAAGGCTACCGTTATTTGTGCGCTAGGCTCGGCGGGAAGGGTGTGGTACTGCAATTCCGAATCGACCAGACCGTAGGAGCGCGAAAGCACCGCCGTGCCGTCTTTTATTGCAAAGCCTTGCACGAGGCCGGTTAAAGATATGCAGTATTCGGGGTAGGGCTGAACGTTTTCCGCGCAAATAAGTCCGTTATCGTCCAGCGCGTAGCACGATACTATTGCCTTGTTCTTTTCTCCGTTGGGGGTGGTATAGTAGTGCGACTTTTCGGTTTCGTAATTACCGGCGCGGTAAAACTCGCCGACGTATAGGTGGGTATCGTCGCTGTAGCAGTACGCGGCGCGGTTGTCCACTGCAACGGTCTGCGCCACCGCCACCTTGCCGCCCGCTTTGGCGGACTTGATTGCGTTTAGGTCGAGCCTTAACAGCGCGTTATCGTTGGCTATATACACGTTGTCCTTGGTGCACGCCACGCCGCCGGCATGGCCTTTAGCCGGCTTGCCGTTTTGGTCGATTGGGACTATGCGCTTAAAGCTTTCGCCTTTGCCGAAATAGACTACTACGTCGTTGTCGCCGTCGTAGCCGGTCTGGATATAATATCCGTCGCCGGCATAGGCAACGCCTTGCGGCGCCCAGCCGCTGTTTATTTCGGCAACGTCGCACACGTACTTGCGCAAGTCTCGCGCCGTGCCGTACTTGCCCAGTCCTATAAAAAACAAAATCAAGTACAACAGCAAAAACAGCGCGACTATGCTTGCTATCACGATAGCGGTTATTTTCAATGCTTTATTTAATTTTCCGTTCATTTCGATTTTTCCTTTATATATTATATATAGTATAGCGCAAACTAAAAGAGATAGCAAGGGTAATTACGAATTCAGAATTAAGAATTAAGAATGCAGAATGAGGCGGCAAGCCGCATTAAGGTCGCCCCTCATCCACCACGGCGTGGTACCCTTCCCTTGGGGGAAGGTGCCCGAAGGGCAGATGAGGGCAATCACTTAAATCCTCAACCTTATTTATAATTCTCAATTCTGCATTCTCAATTCTTAATTGAAAAACTATTGCCTTTTTTTTAACGCTGTGCTATAATGACAAAGCAAAAACTTTTTACGGAGGAGTTGTTTTTATGCAATATTCACGCGAAGTACAAAATATGCAATGCGTGGCTAAGGGTTGCAATCACGGACCGGCGCCCATTCCCGAAGAGGGCAAGTGGGTCAAAGCCTACGATATCAAGGATATCAGCGGTCTTACGCACGGCTGCGGTTGCTGTGCGCCCCAGCAAGGCACTTGCAAGCTTACGCTCAACATCAAGGACGGCATTATCGAGGAAGCTTTGGTCGAAACGATCGGCTGCTCGGGCATGACGCATTCGGCGGCTATGGCGGCGGAAATTCTGCCCGGCAAGACTTTGCTCGAAGCGCTTAACACCGACCTCGTTTGCGACGCCATAAACGTTGCTATGCGCGAACTGTTCTTGCAGATCGTTTACGGCCGCAGTCAGTCGGCGTTCTCGGACGCGGGCTTGCCCGTCGGCGCCGGACTCGAGGACCTTGGCAAGGGCTTGCGCAGTCAGGTGGGCACCATGTATTCCACCAAGCTCAAAGGCCCGCGCTATCTCGAAATGGCGGAGGGTTACGTAACCCGCGTTGCGCTCGACAAAAACGGCGAGATCATCGGCTACGAATACGTAAACCTCGGCGTTATGATGAAGCTTGTGTCGGAAGGCGTAAGCGGCAACGAAGCGCTGGAAAAGGCCAAAAAGCACTACGGTCGTTTTGAAAACGCGGCTAAGTATATAGTGCCGCGCAACGAGTAAGGAGGTAGAGTAACATGGCTATCACGTTTGAAGGATACGAAAGAAGAATAGACAAAATCAACGCCGAGCTTAAACAGTACGGCATTAAGTCGCTCGAGGACGCGCGCGATATTTGTTTGAAGCATGGCGTGAACGTTGAGGAGATAGTAAAAGGCGTTCAGCCCATAGCGTTTGAAAACGCGGTTTGGGCGTACACCGTAGGCTGTGCCATTGCATTCAAAAAGGGCGTTAAGAGTGCGGCCGAAGCGGCGGAATGTATCGGTCTCGGCTTGCAGTCGTTCTGCATCCCCGGCAGTGTTGCCGATCAGCGTAAGGTCGGCTTGGGCCACGGCAACCTCGGCGCAATGCTGCTCCGCGAGGAAACCGACTGCTTTGCTTTCCTTGCCGGACACGAATCGTTTGCGGCGGCGGAAGGCGCTATCGGTATTGCACGCAACGCCAACAAGGCGCGCAAAAAACCGCTTCGCGTTATACTCAACGGCTTGGGCAAGGACGCGGCGTACATCATTTCGCGTATCAACGGCTTTACCTACGTCGAAACCAAGTACGACTACTTTACCGGCGAGCTTAAAATAGTGCGCGAGGTTCCGTTCAGCGACGGCGAGCGCGCCAAGGTTCGTTGCTACGGCGCCGACGACGTAAGCGAGGGCGTGGCCATCATGCGCCACGAAAAGGTTGACGTTTCCATAACCGGCAACTCCACCAACCCGACCCGCTTCCAGCACCCCGTGGCCGGCACTTACAAAAAATGGTGCCAAGAAAACGACAAAAAGTACTTCTCCGTTGCCAGTGGCGGCGGCACGGGCAGAACGCTCCACCCCGACAACGTTGCGGCCGGTCCCGCTTCGTACGGCATGACCGACACTATGGGTCGTATGCACAGCGACGCGCAGTTTGCGGGCAGCTCGTCCGTTCCCGCGCACGTCGAAATGATGGGACTTATCGGCATGGGCAACAACCCCATGGTCGGCGCCACCGTTGCTTGCGCCGTTGCGGTTAGCCTTGCTAAATAAGTCGATGATCATTAAATAACGCAAAACAAACAAAAATTGCGGCGTATGCAAGTTAGCATTCGCCGCAGTTTTATTTGCCGCAAAATGCGGCAAGTTATATGCAAAGCGTGATATTTCGCCTAATGCGAAGTGTTATTCGCTTACGCGAAGTTAAGGTTGATATAATATCACTTATCACTGCTTGCGCGGCAAGCAATATCACTTTTGACCGTAGGGCAAAAATATCGCCGTTTGCGTTAGCAAACTATATCACCGTCTTTACGCCGCATGCGCGCTTTCGGGTTCTTGGGCTGGCTGTGATTGTGCGGCGGTAGACTTTTTCATTTTTTTCATCCCGAACGCGCAAAACGCCACGGCAATGAGCATGCCTATTGCCCAGCCTATTGCCCACGCCCAGCATACTCCGTCAAAGCCAAGCCCTACGTCGATAAGGATATATACGAACGCGACGCGCAAAATCAAGTCGGAAAACGTGCTTACCGCAAAACCGAGATTGCCGCCGCAACCACGCACCATGCCGTCGGCTACTATCTTTACGCCGACTATCGGCAAAAACAGCGATACCAAAAACAGAAAGCGCACCGCGTACCCGAGCGCGGCGGGGGTCAGCTTTTCTTTTTGCACGAACAGCCGAGCAAAGAATTCGGGGAAGCTTACGAACAGCGCCAAGAATATTACCGCCGCGACCGCGGTATAGACCATTATTACCCAAAGCCCTTTTCGGGCGCGTTCGGGTTTGTCGGCGGCTACGTTTTGCGACGCGAAGTTGGTCAGTCCGCCCGACATGGTTACCATGCTCATAGTCGCTATCGTCACCAGCTTGAACGCGGTGGTAAAGCCGGTAATGGCGTCGCCGGTTTCGTCCAGTCCGTTAATGCACTTGTTCACAAAAAAGTTGCCTACCGACACGAAACTTTGTTGCATTATTACCGGCACGGAGGCTACGGTCAGCTCGCGGAGGATGGCTTTGTTGAACTTGGCCGGTTTTTCGGCCGGCTTGATTGCGCGGATTTTTCTGTACACCACCACGACGGTAAGCACGCACGATATGGCTTGCGCAATAAGCGTCGCCCACGCCGCGCCCGCCACGCCGCGGCCCAAACCCCAAACGAACAGTAGGTCGAGTCCGACGTTCAGCGCCGAGGAGATTACGAGGAATATAAACGGCGTTTTGCTGTCGCCGAGCGCCGCGCATATGCCGCAGCCGAGGTTGTACAAAAACACGAACGGCATCGAGCCGATATATATGTACAAGTACGTCAAGCAGTCGTTAAAGTACATGCTGTGCGCGCCCAGTCCTATCAGTCCGACCCGACCGAGCGAAAAGCCCAAGACCATTATTGCCAAGCACAGCACGGAGTAGGAGATTACTGCGGTGCTTACGGTTTCCAGTAGGCTCTTTTTGTCGTTTTTGCCGTGGTACTTTGCAATGATTACCGAACAGCCGTTGTTCGCGCCCAATGCGAACGCCAACAGAATGTTGACGAACACCGTCGCGTTGCCTATGGCGTCCACCGCCAGCGCGCCGTTTTCGGCAAAGTTGCCGACCACGAGCAGATCCACCAGCGAGTACAGCTGTTGTACGAACGCACTGCCAAACAGCGGCAGTGCGTACAAAAGTAAAACCTTCCACACGTTGCCGTTGGTCAGTTTGTTGGGTCGCGCGTCGCTTATTTTCGACGCCGTGTATTCTCGTTCTGTTTCGGATTGCATAATTGCCTCGATTCGTAAACATATTATAGTCCCGATAAAATAAATATGCAAACGATTATAGGGGTGTAAAACGAGTATTTAAAAAAATTTTTTTGCGTGGTGGGTTCAATATGGCCGCTTGCGCGGCATTAAGGTAGAGATTCTTCACTGCGCGCTTACGCGCTTGTTCTGAATAAGCCCAAGGGCTTGCTTCGTAGGACAAAAGTTTATTATTTTTTGTCCTACGAAGCACCGAAGGTATTCCGAGCATTTTTTGCCCGCCGAGGAATCTCAACCTTGTAAAAGGCGAACCGCCGCACGCATGTTGCGCAATAATTACATGTCAACCATACGCGTAAAAGTTTCTTGCCTACTTCTTTTCAAAGAAGTAGGTTCCGAATTCCGAATTCTTAATTCTGCATTATCAAAACACTTGCAATTAGATTTTGCATATGCTATAATAAAGTATGACAACGGCGTCGAAAACGGTTTTTCGGCGCCATTTTTTTGAGAGAGGATTATGAAAAAACGGCTTTTAGTATTTATAGTGGCGACAATAATGCTGCTTTGCACGGCGGTTTTTTGCGTTATCGGTTGCGGGTCTGACGACGGGCCCCAAGTCGAATACAATATAACCGTGCTTTCGCCCGACGAGCAACCGTTGCAAGGCGTAACCGTTGCTTGGCAAAAATCGGGCAAGACCAAGGGCAGCGCCAAAACCGACGGCGACGGCTTGGCCGCCGTAAAAATACCGCAAGGCACGTACAAGATTGTTATCAGCGGAATGCCCGAAGGGCTGGCGTATCCCAACATAACCGTAACGCCCGACGTGCGCGTAGGGCTTAGCGTAACGCTGACGGTAATGCGCGTAACGTACACTGCCGAAGTAAAGGACAAAACGGGCGCTCCCGCGCAAAACGTAACCGTCACGTGGGCTAACGACAGCACTGTCTTTACGGCTATTACCGGCGCGGACGGAAAGGCGTCGTGCGAGCTCGATTACGACGATTACGCCGTAACGGTGTCCAACCTTCCCGACGGCAACATTTATACCGACACCAAGACTGTAACGGGCAAAGCGCCTAACGCAATAATCGAGCTGCGCAACGGCGAGAGCGCGGCGTATTCCGTTACTGTGCGCAGCGAGGGCGGACTTAAATTCAAGGACGTAGCTGTATTTATCCTTAACAGCGACGGCCAGGTCAAAAGCACGGGCAAGACGGATAACGACGGCGTACTAGCGTTCTCGTTGCCCGCGGACAGCTATACCGTGCGCATCCCGAGCGTTCAGGAAGGCTATACCGTAAAAAGCACACCCAATCTTACCGCCACGGTACGACAGGGCGAGGCGGTGCTTAGCTCGGCGGTAATAACCGAGCCGGCGCCCGCCGATAAGATTTACAAGGTAGGCGATATAATTCACGATTATATATGGACAACGCCTTACGAGGTGGACGGCGCAAGGAAGGGATATTCCATTGCCGAATTGCTGGAAACCAAGGAAGCGGTCATCATAAACAACTGGGGTACAAAATGCACGTACTGTGTGCAAGAAATGCCCGCCATGGAAGAGGTCTATCAAAAATACAGCGATAAAATAGAGTTGCTTGCTATAAGCAACTACATGGGCGGCGATTCCGAATCATTGGTAGCAAGTTATAGGGAAGCAAACGAATACACATTCCCGATGATGCGCGACAACAATTCGTTTACCGTGCGCTTTCAAATAACAAACTTTCCCACGACTATCGTTATTGACCGTTACGGCGCGATAGCGCATGTCGAGGCCGGCGCAATACCCGCCGCCGAAATTTGGGAGCGGCTTATAGAGCGGTATATAGGCGACGATTACGTTCAAACGTTTACGCCGGGTGAGGATAACGAGCCTATTACAGGCGAGATATCCAAGCCGGACATTACCGTGCCCGACGACCATTACGAAAAGATAGCCGCGGCAATCAACAACTTTACGCCGACCGACGACATGTACGTCAACTGGTACGGCGAAACTGAAAACGACATGATGTGGCCGTTTATACTCAAAACGGAGCCGAGAGAAAACGTATCTGCGGACGCTGAGGTTTTGTGTTCATCCAATGCCGAAAAGCCCAACTCGATGTCTGCGCTGTACGCCGCAGTAAAAATGCCTGCGGGCAAGGTGCTTGCTTTCGATTATTACAGCCAAACGGAAACCGGCATAGATATTTTGTCGGCGGTTTGGGACGGCAAGATGATAGTCAAGCAAATTTCGGGCAGCTCCCGCGGCTGGAAAACATGCTATTTATACGCCGAGCTTGCAGGCGACGAGCACGGCTTTGCGCTGTCCTATATAAAGGACAACACTACGGACGTCGGCTTGGACAACGTATATATCAAAAACGTTAGGTTCGAGGACGTATCCGCGATTGACGAGGATATGGATATGCCGCGCAATGCGGCGTACGGCACGCCGAGCGGCGGCGCGTATCCCCATTATGCGGCGGTGGAGCTTGTTGACGGATACTATCACGTCAAGCTCGACAGTCTGCAAAACAGTGTGTATGCGGGCAACGACAGCTCGCCGATGCTGTTTGCAAATATGTTGGGAGCGACCAACTGGAACGGCCGCACCTCGATTGCGGCGCTTATTTCCGACAAGGACGACGCAGGCGAATACTCTGTCGATTGCAGTTTTAGCGTAAACGGCGGCGCTGTGCGCGACTACCGCAACGAGCTTGCCGCATATTGCAGTACGGCGGCGGCATCCGATATATACGGACTTTTGCCCGTGGACGAAGCGCTGCGCGACCTGCTTTCGGCGTTTATCGCCCAGGTGGAGGGCACAGCGGTG
>JAIDCZ010000017.1 GCA_029055565.1 Clostridiales bacterium | reverse complement strand
CAAGGACAAGTCCGTCGCGTTTACTGCAGGCGTAGGCAGCGCAGAACAAGTGGTTATGCGCGCGTGCTCGCACTCGCTGTTTACCGTTACCGACACGCTAAAGCGCGGGTATATTTCGGTAGCCGGTGGTATAAGGGTGGGCGTGTGCGGCGCCGGCGTTATGCAAGGCGGCACGCTCACCGCAGTTAAGGATTTTTATTCGGTTAATATACGACTGCCGCACGAGGTTAAGGGTTGCGCGAGCGTGCTTGCGCAAAAGCTGGCCTATAACGGTCGTATAAAAAACGCGCTTATATTATCGCCGCCGGCGGCGGGCAAAACGACGATACTGCGTGACTTGTGCAGATTACTATCTGACGGCGGTAGGTCGGTTTTGCTGTGCGACGAAAAGTACGAAATAGCGGCTGTGTGCGGCGGCAAATCGTCGCTGGACGTCGGGTGCTGTACCGACGTCGTAAGCGGCGTGGACAAGCCTAAGGTATTTGAAATGGGTATTGCCAATATGAGTCCGGAAATCATAATGACCGACGAGCTGTTTGCCGCCGATTTGCCGTACGTGCGCCGTGCGTCTACTTGCGGTATTGCAGTTATTGCAACTGCGCACGCGCGTGATATTGGCGAGCTAAAGGCCAAGCAAGAATATTTCGATATGGTTGCCAACGGTGTGTTTAATAGCTACGTGGTGCTGTCGGGGCCGCCGCTCCGCACCGTCACGGTGTACGAGGGGGTGCAATAATGAGCGCGCGACTATTTATATTATTTTTGTGCGTGGCGGCCGGCACGCTGTGCGGGTACACGATATTGCTGTCGTACAAAAGGAATTATTCCTATCTGGACGGAGTGTGCGGTATGATAAGCGCGCTCAAGCAAAACTTGTCCTACAAAAAGGACGCCGTTCATATCGTGCTGGGCGGACTAAGCTTAAGCAACGCACAGTTGCAAAAGAACGTAAATGAATATCTCGGGTATTTGGGCGGACAGTCCGAGGGTCGAACTATAAGCCGCGGGTTTTTGCCGCAAGCGACGTATGACGGCGTAACCGATTTGTTCGAGGCAATAGGCGGGTCGGACGAAAGCTCGCAAAACTTGAGGTTAGAAGCTCTGTCCGTTCGCTTTGAAAAGCTTAAATCCGACGCGGAGACCAAGTATAAGAGCATGGGCGCCGTTGCCGTAAAGCTTGGGTTTTTGATAGGTCTGGGCGTTGGCGTACTGGCGTTATAGGAGCGCTATTGATATATGGATATAAATATTATTTTCAAAATAGCGGCGGTCGGATTGATAACCGCGATCATAAACCAAGTACTCAAAAAATCGGACAAGGACGAAATAGCAATGCTCGTCACGCTTGCCGGACTGGTAACCGTGCTTATTATGGTAGTGAACATGATAGGACAATTATTCGATACGCTAAAAACTGTTTTCGGAATGTATTGATGGAAATTTTCAGGATAGCGGCTATTGCGTTGATAACTGCGTTTTGCGTGGTGGTTTTGCGCGAGGTGAAAAGCGAGCTTGCGCCAATCGTTGCGTTCGTGGGCGGCTTGGTTGTTGTGCTGTCGGTAATCAACTACTTTTCCGACGTATTTTCCGTTATATCATCAATAGCCAAAAGGGCGGGACTTGCCGCGTCGGTGGTGACGCTACTGTTTAAGGTAATAGCAATAGGGTACGTAACGGAGTTTTCGTCGTCCATTATGGATGATATAGGCCTATCGTCGTTGTCGGACAAGGTTACGCTTGCCGGCAAGCTGATTATAGTTGTAATGTCGTTGCCGGTGGTTATACAGCTGTTCAACTTTATAGCGGGATTGCTTGCATGAAAAAGATTATACTTGCAATAGTAGTAATATCGGCGGCGCTCTTTTGCTTGTGCGGCGTCGGTGAAAACCCTAACACGGCGGAGAACGACGAAGCAACGCCGGCCGCAACGCACCAAACGGACGGAGCGAGTGGCGAAAGCGTGGACGATTTGTTGGGCAAGCTAAACCTTAGCGACGTGCAAGGTGTGCTGGATACGCTGTCGTCGGACGGCTTGGCTGTGTTTGGATTCGGCGATATAGCGGAGCGTATAAGGGCGGTGGCAAGCGGCGAATTTAAAAACGATTTCGGCAGTATAGCCACGTACGCGCTGGCGCTGTTGGGCGCCGATATATTCGAGTTTATACCTATGCTTATAGGCTGTCTTGCTATCGTACTGGCGTACAATATAGTCAACTCGATCAAAAGCCGCGCGGCGTCGGAATCGGTGGGTAAGGTAGTGTACTTTGCTACCGGCACGCTTGCGGTAACGCTGGTGGTGGGGTACTTCGCTTCCGTAATGGCATATGCTGTCAAGTTCGTCGCGTCGCTAAAAACGCAAATAAACGCCGTAGCGCCCGTGCTGATTACGCTTATGACGGCGGCGGGTGCAACTTCCTCGGCAAGCGTTTATGCGCCGTCTATAGCCGTTTTAGGCAGTGGTATGACCAACGTCGTTACGTATCTGGCGTTTCCCGCGCTGTTGATGGCTATGGTTTTCGATATAATAGGTTCGGTGTTCGGCGCGGTTAAGCTGGACAAAACCGCCGAGTTTTTCCGCTCGGCGTGTAAGTGGTTTTTGGGCACGGCCTTCTTTTTGTTTGTTACCGTTATAGGCGTGTCCGGCATAACCGCGTCGGTTAGCGACGGTATATCAGTGCGCGCCGCCAAGTTTGCTATGTCCAAGTACGTACCGATTATAGGCGGATATTTGTCGCAAGGCTTCGACTTCGTTATGGCGGGCAACGTGCTTATAAAGAATGCGCTCGGCTCCAGCGCGATAGTACTGATAGTGCTGTTTGCTTTGCCGGTAATATCCAAGCTGGCCGTATTTACGCTTACGCTAAAGCTGACCGCGGCCATTGCCGAGCCGCTTGGCGGGGAAAAGTTCAGCGGAGTGCTTACCACGATTTCCAAGTCGTCGTCGGCTATGAACGCGGTGGTTTTTGCAATGACCTTTTTGTATATACTTTTTCTTTCAATGACTATATGTACGGGGAATATGGCGTTATGAGTTCGTTTGCTGCTTGGGGGCTTACGTTATTGGGATTGGCGGTTATATGCACGATTGCGGAAATGCTTTTGCCGCAAGGCAAAACGCGCGGCGTTATACGCTCGGTTATGGCAACCGTTGCGGTGCTGGTTATAGTTACGCCGTTGCCAAATCTTATTAAAAATGGGTTTGATTTTGATTTTACATCGGACACCGTCAAGCTCGATACCGATTATATTCAGTACTCGGACGGCAAGCGCGGGGAGCTTATTTCGCGTGCCGCCGAACAGTATCTAAAGCAGAACGGATACGACGGAATTTCGGTGTCGGTGCAGATGGACGGATACAGCGTAAAATCCGTTACAGCAAAAATTGCCGATTCCGGCATTATACAAAACGGCGAGCATATAAATAACAGTGAAATTAAAAAACTGCTTGCCGAATACTTCGGTATAGAAAAGGAGGCGGTTATGGCGTATGGGTAATAAAATATCGGAATGGCTGAATAAGCTGAAAAACGTTAAGCATTTGCAGATTATAGCTTGCGTTGTGGTGCTGTTTACCGTGCTGGTCGTTTACTTTTCTTGCGCGTCGTGTTCGGACAACGCGACGGTTACGTCCTTGACCGACGGCGATACGGCAAGCGCCGACTACTGCACGAGCATGCGCGCGCAAGTGGAAAAAATAGTGTCGCAAATATCTGGAGTCGGCTCGGCGTCGGTGGTTATCAACTGGGATAAAAGCTCGGTTCAAGCCACCTTCGGCGGCGGAACGACCGAAAATCCAAGGGCCGTCGGCGCGCTGATAGTGTGCGACGGCGGTAATAATACCAAAGTCAAGCTGGACGTAATCTACGCCGTATCTACGCTGTTAGATTTGTCCATAGAAAAAATTATGGTATATCCAAAATCAAAATAGGAGGCTTATATGAGCAAAAAGAAAAAAATTATCGTGCTTGCAAGCATGGTCGCACTTTTGGTACTTACGGGCTGTCTTAACTACTTTTTGAACCGTCCCGCGTCCAATCCAGCAAACGCCGAGGGCAATCTTACTTACAGCGACTACTTTGCCGCGTCGCGCGCCGACCGCACGTCCGCCCGCGAGGAAACCGTATCGTATTACAATACGATAATCAACAGCGAAGCGACTTCGGCGGAAGCAAAGGCGAGTGCGGAAGCAGAGCTTGCGGCGCTCGTTGCCGGCGTAGACACCGAACAGCGCCTCGAAACGCTTATCAAATCCTTAGGCTTTGACGATTGCATAGTTACCGTCGGCAAGGAAAAGGTTAGCGTTATCGTCAAGTCCGACGCGCTTACCGAACAAGAATCGGCACAGCTCCTCGATATGGTTTGCACGGAAACCGGCAAGGGTGTCGGCGAGGTGCGTGTAAAATCCATTGACCTCTAAGTAACGCATAAAACGGCAAAAAAGCGGGCGGTAATTCGTCCGTTTTTTTGTGCCTAAATTATTTGCAAGCACTTGTCTTTTGAGCGGCGATATGTTATACTAAGTATACGGTGGATTTTACATATCCGCACGTAGTAAAATTTTTGAGGTAGTAAATGAGCGCAAGGCGAAACAATTCATTATCGAACGGCATAACGTACGGAAACAACGTTTTGCGGTCGATTATTCGTTTGGCCGCGCAAGAGATAAGCGGGGTTGAATCGGTTTGCGGCAGAGGCGTGCGCTGTTATATTTACGGCGACACCATAGACGCCGACGTTTACTTGGAGGTGAACAGCGAGGTTAGCTGTTCGGATATTGCGTTCCGAGTTCAGGACAACATCAAGCGTTCGGTGGAAACTATGACCGATTACAAAATGGGCGTTATCAATATCAATATTATTTCGGTTAAATTTTTAAAGCATTAGGAGTACCTTGAATGAAACGACGCGCCGCGCGGGAGATCGCGTTTAAACTTACTTACGAAATGGTTATGACCGGACAGTTCAACGCTGAAACTCGCGACGAGCTTATGGCCGAGGATGCAGATTGCGATTCTATCAATTACGTCAACGATATAGTGGGCGGCATAACAGTGCATTTGGACGACCTTAAAGCGACCATAGTAAAATACGCTAAAGGCTACGAGTACGACAGAATTTACAAGACCGATCTTGCGCTGTTGTTGCTTTCGTGTTACGAAATTAAATATACAGATACGCCGCCGGCGGTTGTCGCCAACGAAACCGTGGAAATTGCCAAAACCTATTCTGACGTAAAGAGTCACGCTTTTATCAACGGCATACTCGCTTCCGTAATAAAAGAGGTGACCAATGGCTGAAATCATAGACGGCAAAGCGCTTGCCGCAAAGATAAAAAGCGAACTGCTAGTTCGCGCTACGGATTTTGAAAAGTTGCATGGCCGCAAGGTAGGACTTGCGGTTATTCGCGTCGGCGCTAACCCCGCGTCGGCTGTGTACGTGCGCAACAAGATTAAGGCGTGCGAACAGTGCAATATTCGTTCGTTCAGCTACGAGCTTGACGAGAACGTTAGCGGTGAACGAGTGATAGAGCTTATTCACAAGCTAAACGCCGACGGCGTGGTGGACGGCATTTTGGTTCAGCTTCCGTTGCCCAAGCATATAGACGAGCGCACCGTGCTTGCCGAAATCGTGCCGCAAAAGGACGCGGACGGCTTTCATGCAATCAACGCCGGTAAGCTGTTTTTGGGAGAAAATGACGGTACAGTTGCTTGCACTCCGCGCGGAATAATAGAGCTTATAAAGTCCACCGGCGTGCCGATAAAGGGCAAGCATGCCGTAGTGGTCGGGCGATCGAATATAGTGGGTAAGCCGGTTGCGGCGTTACTGCTTGCAAACGACGCAACGGTAACCGTGTGCCACAGCCGTACTGCCAATCTTAAGGAAATTACTTTGACGGCCGATATATTGGTCGTTGCAATAGGCAAGAGTAAGTTTATCACTGCGGATATGGTTAAGTCGGGCGCTGTGGTAATCGACGTCGGCATGAACCGCGACGAAAACGGATTGTGCGGCGACGTGGACTTTGACGGTGTAAAAAACGTGGCCGGTTATATAACGCCGGTACCCGGCGGCGTGGGGCCTATGACGGTTGCCATGCTACTTTGCAATACCGTGGACGGTGCCGTTAATGAATAGGCAAATGACCGTATCACAGCTTTCCAGATATATCAAGGGTGTGTTCGAGGACGAGGAGCTTTTGCATGACATAACGCTTTCCGGCGAGGTGGCTGAAGTGTCGTATTCGGACAGACATACGTTTTTGGTGCTTTCGGACGGCGCGTTTTCGGTGCGATGTGTACATTTTTCGTCGCGTGACAAAATTGAAAAGGGCGCGTTTATTGCGCTACGCGGCTCCGTAAATTTTTACGACAAGCGAAATTCCGTTTCATTTACCTATTCCGAATTCTTTTTACACGGCTTGGGCGATAAAAATATAAAGCTGATCGAGCTTAAGCAAGCGCTTGCAAACAAAGGCTATTTTATAGACCGACCTAAGCTACCTAAGTATATAGTGCACGTTGTTGTCGTTACCAGTCCGGACGGCGCGGCGATACGCGATTTTATTCGGGTCGTTCATGACGAAAATCCGTTCGTGGTTATAGAGGTCTATCCGGTAAAGGTTCAAGGCGAGGGTGCTGCGGCGCGTATGGCGGACGCAGTAAACAAATTGCAATCGTACAAAACCGACGCGATAGTACTTTGTCGCGGCGGCGGCAGTGACGAGGATTTGGACGCATTTAACGACGAACAGCTTGCCGTTGCGGTTGCGCAGTCGCGCATACCCATAATATCCGCGGTCGGGCACGAGGTCGATTACACGCTGTGCGATTACTGCGCGGGCACGCGTGCGGGCACGCCGTCGATAGCGGGGCAAATAGTAAACGCGCATGCCGGCAGAATTTTGACCGATCTTGCGGAATACACTTACGCCATTAGGGCTTGTATCGAAAGCAAGTATCAGCGCAACGTGCTTAGGCTGAATAGATTGGGCAAGGCCACTACTTACGCCGCGGCAAGGCGAATAAGCAAGCAATACGGACTTTTGCGCTCGACGGCTACGGAATTGCGGCACGGCGTGGACAAAAAACTGCAAGCGTTTGCAAACTGCACTACCGATTGTGCCGCGCGAATGAAAACAGCATTGGCGGTACGGTATACGGCAATCCGCGCAAAAACGGACAAGCTGACTGCGCTTTTGTCGGCGCTCGATCCGCATAGGATTATCAAGGTCGGTTACGCGGCGGTTGCAAAAAAGGGTAAGCGCATTTCGGGCGCTGTGGGACTGAACATCGACGACGATATTGATTTAATTTTTGCGGATGGCACGGCAACCGCGCATATAACGTCGGTCAAGCGGAATGCTAAAGCATAAAGGAGTTGGTTATGGAAAACGCTAAAACGCGCACCCATGCTTCGGGTGATTTTGAAAATAAATTGAACGAGCTTCAAAAGATAGTTCAGCGGCTGGAAAACGATTCGGACGTAACGCTTGAGGACAGCATGAGCTTGTATGAGGGCGGGCTTAAAATTGCCAAGGAATGCGTAGAGGATTTGTCGCTTTTGAACGCGCGCATTGCCGAGCTCAACAAACAGCTCGACTTGGTTTTGACCACGTTTGGTGATGGCGATGAAGATTGACGAGTACAAAAAGTATTCGGACGGATACAAGGAGCAGATAGACGCCGAGCTGAAAAAGATAATAAGCGAGCTTAACTATTCCGCGGACTTTAAAGAAGTGCTGGAATACGCGTTGTTTTCGGGCGGTAAGCGTATTAGGCCCATTCTTATGCTCGAATGGCACAATATGTTTGCGCCCGCCGATTATTACGCTTTGCGCTATGCGTGCGGACTGGAAATACTCCACTCGTATTCGCTTATTCACGACGATATGCCGTGCATGGATAACGACGATTACCGTAGAGGTAAGCCGACGGTGCACAAAAAGTACGGCGAGGGAATGGCGTTGCTTGCCGGCGACGCGCTTTTGGACTTGGCGTACAGAATTTTGTCCATGCCCACGCCGTCGCTGGAAGTCGGGCCGTTTTGCTTGTTCAAGGATATGTGCGGGGATAACGGACTCATTCACGGTCAATATTGCGACTTGTACGGCAAAATCGACAACCTTGACGATTTGCTGGAAATGTGCAAGCATAAGACCGGCGCGCTTATCAAGCTGTCTTGCATAAGCGGTTACGCGCTCGGCAATAATCTCGATTACAAAAAATGCAAGGCGTTGTTTGAAGCTCCGTCTAACGACGAAGCCGCGGCGGCCGATATATCGGACGATATGCTGTTGCTCAACTACGCTTTGGCGAGCGGGTTTGGCGAAGCGTTTGGCGCGGCGTTCCAGCTTTACGACGATATTTCGGAGTATATAAACGGCGAAAAGGTGACGAGCACTAGCGTTATGAACTACGTCGATTTAGACGAGGCAAAAAAAATGCTCAATACTCTGTTGAACGACGCGGCCGACGCGCTGGAAGGACTTAACGGCGATACCTCGTTTTTGCGCGAATTACTTAATAGGTTTATTATCATTTAGCTTTGGATTACGAAAAAGTGACAACGCCGACCGACTTGAAGCGGCTTAATATTAACGAGCTTGGCGGCTTGTGCTCGAGCATTAGGGAGCGCATAATAAACGTCGTGGAAAAGAACGGCGGGCATTTGTCGTCCAATCTCGGCACGGTGGAGCTTACCGTAGCCCTCCACTACGTTTACGATTGTCCTAAGGATAAAATTATATTCGACGTGGGGCACCAGTCGTATACGCACAAAATACTTACCGGTCGAGGCGCGGCGTTTGACGGCTTGCGGCAGAACGGCGGTATTTCCGGTTTTCCTCGGCCGGAGGAAAGCGAGTACGACGCGTTTACGGCGGGGCATGCATCCACGTCGCTCTCGGTCGCTTTGGGGTTTGCCGAGGCGGCAAAGCAAACCGGTGCAGAATCCTCTGTCGTTGCGGTAATAGGCGACGGCGCGCTTACCGGCGGCATGGCGTACGAGGCGCTAAACGCCATAGGCAGTGAGCATTTGCCGGTTACGATAGTGCTTAACGATAACAATATGTCCATAAGCAAAAACGTCGGCGCTATGAGTAAGTATCTTACACGCTTGCGAGTCAGCAAAAAGTACGTCGGCATGAAAAACGAAATTAAACGCGCAGTGTCGATTATTCCGCTTTTCGGCGACGGCATTTTGCACCTAATGGATAAGGGCAAAAAATTGCTTAAGCGTATCGTTCTATCCAACAAGATGTTCGAGGAAATGGGAATATCGTACTACGGTCCGTTTGACGGTCACAACGTAGGCGAGCTGATAGAGATATTCGAGCAAGTGCGCAAAAAGAATGGGCCGTCGCTCGTGCATATAATTACCGACAAGGGACATGGACTTAAAAGTGCGGTTACCGATCCAGAGCATTCGCATGGCATATCGTCTGTGGGCGCTATGTCGGGCAACGATTTTTCGGCCGTACTCGGAGATTTTTTGATAGAAGCCGCACAAAAGGACAATCGCGTAATGGCTGTGACCGCGGCTATGGCTATAGGTACCGGACTGGAAAAGTTTTCCGTTGCGTACCCCGATAAATTTAAGGACGTCGGCATTGCCGAGGAGCATGCCGTTACTTATTGCGCCGCGCTGGCGGCGGGCGGAATCAAGCCGTACTTTGCGGTGTATTCGACGTTTTTGCAACGCGGTTTCGACCAGTTAGTGCACGACGTTTGCATAAGCAAGCGTGCAGTAACCTTTTGCATAGACCGCGCGGGCGTTGTAGGTGCGGATGGCGTTACGCACCAGGGCGTATTCGATTTAAGCTACTTACTGCCAGTGCCGAACATGACCGTAGCGTGTCCTACGGACGGCGACGAGCTTAGGGCAATGCTGGAGTTTTCGCTTAGCTTTGACGCGCCGCTTGCAATACGCTATCCCAAATCGTATACGCAAAACAGAGCGCATACGCCCATAGTTTACGGAAAGTGGGAGAACATTACAACTGACAAAAATTCGCGCGTATACGTTTTGTGCGTAGGCGGGCGCATGCTCGATATAGCACTTTCCGCAGCAGAGGGCTGCAAGCTTAACGTGGTAAACGCGCGGTTCGTCAAGCCGCTCGATACCGAGTATCTTGACGGTATAAATAAGCGTGGCAACGTTGTAATTACTGTAGAGGATAATATGCGCGCCGGTGGTTTTGGAATGAGCGTTTTGCAGTATCTCAATAGCAAAGGCATGGCTTGTAAGTTCGCTTCGCTTGCACACGACGATAAGTTTATAGATAACCGCGATATAGCTTCGTCACTACAAGACTCGGGATTATCAAAGGAAAACTTGCTTAAAGTAGTTAAAAGTCTTGAATTAAACTCCTAAATAGGTTATAATGTACTTATGAAAATCGGTGTGTATTACAATCCAATAAAAGACCCGACCGGCGCCGTGCGCGACGCCGTGTTTGCCGCCGCCGAGCACAACGGTATCGTTGCCGAAAGCTATGCGGCGGGCGAGCGGTACGACTTTATAGTATCGGTGGGTGGCGACGGCACTATTTTGCGCATAGCAAAGGACAGCGCCAAGTCCGGTATACCTATTTTGGGCATTAATAAGGGTACTGTAGGATTCTTGACCGAAACCGAACCCGACGATATAACTACGGCTATAAAAAGATTGAAGGCACGGGATTACGTGCTCGAGCGTCGCGCGTTGATTGACGCTACGCACGACGGCAAGCATTACTATGCGCTTAACGATATAGTAGTGCGCTCCACCGGCGTCAGAATGATCGCCATGGAGGTGCGAGTAGCGGGTGAGATTATAGACAAGTTTACTTGCGACGGCTATATAGCTTGTACGCCTACCGGCTCCACTGCGTACTCGCTTTCTGCGGGCGGATCGGTAATCGGGCCGAACACACCGGTAATCGCGCTTACGCCGGTAAATCCGCACACGCTCCGCACGCGCCCGATAGTCGTCGGATCGTTCGAACAAATTCAGCTAAAGAATACCGGATTGTCGGACGCCGGCGTATACGTGGATGGCGAGCATATAGGCGAGCTTGCCGCCGGTGGGTCCGTAGCCGTAACCGGCTGGGATATGAGCGCGTTGTTCGTTCGGTTTGGAAAAAAGAGTTTTTATTCGCGTTTGCTCGACAAGCTTAACGCTTGGTCGGCTACGGAGGATTGATGTTACAGAGGATTACTATACATAACCTTGCGCTTATTAAGCACTTGGAAATAGAGTTCGACGGCCAACTGAACGTCTTTACCGGTGAAACGGGTGCCGGTAAGTCCATAATAGTGGATTCGCTTATGCTGCTCGTCGGCGGGCGGTACGATAAGTCGCTACTCAAGTTCGGCGAGGATAGCGGATACGTAGAGGGCGTGTTTGACTTTAACGACAGTGCGCCGTTGGAGAGCATGGGTATTGATTGCGAGGACGGTATATTTATCGTCACGCGTAAGTTTACTAGGGACGGAAAAAATGATATTCGCGTAAACGGCAAGCAAATGACTACTGCTATGCTACGCGAGCTTATGCAAAATTACGTGGATATTTACGGCCAAAACGAGTATCAATCGTTAATGAAAATATCCGAGCAGAAAAAAATCCTCGACTACTTCGTGTTTAAAACGGACGGTAAGCCGCTCGAAAAGCAAAAACTTCTTTACGACGAATACAAAAGGCTGTGTGCGGAAATGGAGTCCTTGGGCGACGAAACGGCGCGCGCACAGCGTATAGACGTGCTTAACTATCAGATAGACGAAATCGTAAAAGCAGACGTTAAGCCCGACGAGGAGCAACAACTGCTCGACCGTAGGCACGTGCTAATGGCGGCGGAGCGCATAAAGAACGCGCTTGCCGAATGTTATTCCGCGCTCGACGATGGCGATTGCAGCGTTACGGAAAATATGGGCGGCGCAATGCGCGCTATGTCCGGAATAGCGTCGTTCGGCGAAAAGTTTGCCGAACTCGAGGGTAGGCTTAAGTCGGTGTCGATAGAGCTGGACGATATTGCCGAATGCGTAAGGGACGAGCTAAACGGTATGGACGGTAGTGAACGTGAGCTCGACGAGGTTTCGGTGCGGCTCGATAAAATTCGTGCGCTCAAGTCTAAGTACGGCGCGTACGAGTCCATGCAAAAGTTTTTGAAGGAAGCTAAGGCGGAAGCCGAGCGTCTGTCGCGCGGTGCAGATTTGTATGATGAGCTGTGCAAAAAGGAATCGGTCGCGAAAAAGGCGCTTTATGACAATAGTAAACTGCTTTCCGATATGCGGCGTAAGGGCGCTGTAGACTTGCAAAAGCGCATAGTTACGGAGCTTGGCGACTTGGGCATGGCCAAGTCGTCGTTCGAGGTGGTATTTGCCGAAATGCCAGATTACGACGATTTTTCGGCGCATGTAACGTCTAGTGGGTTTGACAACTTGCAGTTCTATCTCAGTCCCAACGTTGGCCAGCCGCTTTTGCCGCTTATCAAAATTATCTCTGGTGGAGAAATGTCGCGGTTTATGCTCGCAATCAAGCTGGTTACAGGTGACCTTAGCAGTATTGGCACGATGATATTCGACGAGGTGGATACCGGTATAAGCGGCGCTATAGGATTGTGCGTTGCCAAAAAGCTGGCTCAGCTTTCGCGCGGGCACCAAGTGTTGTGCGTTACGCACCTTGCGCAGATAGCGGCAATGGCGGACGGACACTTCTTTATAGAAAAGTCGGAGCGGAACGGCGACACGCAAACGAGCGTAACGTCGCTCGATAGGTCGGGTATGATAGGCGAAATTTCCAGACTTTCCGGCACTAAGGGCGTTTCGTCGTCGTCGGACACCAATGCTACCGAGCTTAAAAACTTTTGTGACGAATTTAAATCGGGCAAGGCCGATTAACCATATAATTTTCGATTAAGAAGTATATAATTCGACAAGCGACGAAAACTATACGTAATGAAAAAGTTACGTGGAATTTTGTGCGCTTTTTTTGCGTTATTTTTATGTGTTGCGTTTTTGGCGGTCGGGCAAGACTATGCCTATGCCGAAACCGACCGATACGTATATATCGGCGGTTATCCTATAGGCATATCTATAGATATTGACGGATTGTTGGTGGAAAGCGTTACCGGCGTGGAAACGGAATACGGAATTGCCGCTGTGGAAGGTATAAGAAAAGGCGATATAATAAAGAAAATCGACGGAAAAGCTGTGGACGACGTGGACGATATATCGGAAATTATAACCACGGCAGACTCAGTGCAGATAGATTTGTCGCGCGACGGTAAGGATATATCGTTGCAAGTTACGCCTATGATAGAGGCGTTCAGTCAAAAACCTCGGCTGGGCATAAAAATTAAGGACGTTATCTACGGTGTGGGAACTGTAACTTTCGTTCGCGAGGACGGCAGCTATGCCGCGCTTGGGCACGAAATATCGTACGACGGAGATAGTATTCCTTTTGCCGGTGGGCATATACACGCTTGCAAGGTGGTGGGAGTTAAAAAGGGAGGAAAGGGCGAGGCCGGCGCGTTGCTCGCTTCCGTTTCGCCGGACAAGGTGTACGGCTCGGTGTGTTGTAACAATAGCTTCGGCATAGCCGGACAATATCAATCGGACTTTAATAAGGACGAAAAGATTGTACTTGCCAAGCGAGGTGACGTTCATGTCGGTTCCGCAAAAATCAAAACATCGGTCAACGGTCAGTCGCAATATTACGATATAGAAATTATCAAGGCCTCGCACCAAAGCGCACGCAAGGAAAAGGGTATGGTTATTCGCATAACAGACAAGCGCTTGCTCGATTTGACCGGCGGGGTAGTGCGCGGAATGAGCGGATCGCCGATAGTGCAAGACGGCAAGCTGGTAGGCGCTGTGACGCACGTGTTTTTGAACGACTTTACCAAGGGTTACGGCGTGTATGCGGAATTTTTAAATTAAAAAAATTTGTTTAAATTTGACGAATAACGGCGACGGAACCGACATAAATTTAAAATATGAGACGCTCGTATGTTATTTCCGATTGGTTTTATAGGCTGTCGCACACGGTTAGGCGCAACAGATCGTGCGTATTGCTGTACGTGCTGTTGTGCTTGCTGTTCGTAGTAGTCGGCGTGGCCGTGGGCGCTAATATGTCCGACAAAACGGAATACGTTTTGCGCAACGACGCGCCTATATTCAAGTTTTTGCGTGGCGATAGCGGGATCGTTGCGTTCTTTTTTATTGACGCAATGCTGTCGTGCGTTTATTGCGTATTTGCCGCGTCAATGTTCTATTTTAGGGCGCTTACCTTTATATCGTTAGTGCCGTGCGCATACCGCGCGTACGTGCTCGGCGCCAATACTTGTATAATAATAGTCGTATTTTCGGCGTCGGCACTGCCCATGCTGTTCGTTGCGTTCGTTCCCATTTGCATAATCGAGATAGTAATATTGTGCATGACTTCGTTTAGGTGCTTTTATTTTTCGTCGCTCAATCGCAGATGCTCTCCGTCAATAGTTGATATAAAGTTATACTATAAGGGTTTGCTGTCGTACTTATTTGCTATGGTCGTGTTTACGCTTATTAAGGCGTTAACACTCGTTCTTTTCGGTTCGGCGCTTATAGGCGTTTTGTAATGAATTATTTTCCTCGAGATTAACCACACTAATGGTATGAATTTTCTCGGAGGAAATATGAATAAAAGAATCTTGTTGGGCATAGCCGGAATACTTACGGCTATAATAGCTTTTTCGCCGCTGTTAGGTATAGTGCAAGCGGCGCATGCCGATACCGTTCCGCAAAATCTTGCCGCTACTTGCAAGGCGGCAATGCTGTTGGACGCAAATACCGGAACCGTCGTTTTGGAAAAGAATACCAAACAGCACCTGCAGATAGCAAGCATGGTAAAAATCATGACGCTCGGTCTTGCGTTTGATGAAATAGAAAAGCGTGAAATACCGCTCGACACAGTAGTAGTCGCGTCGCAAAACGCCGCGTCTATGGGTGGATCGCAAGCATTTTTGGACGCTAACGCGGAATATCGCTTGGGCGAATTGCTAAAAAGTATAGTAGTAGCATCGGCCAACGATTCTTGCGTGGCGGTTGCGGAATATCTGTACGGCAGTGTGGATGGGTTCGTTGCGGCTATGAACGAGCGCGCCGAGCAGATGAGGCTTAAGGACACCAAGTTTGTCAACTGCACCGGTCTGCCGCACGAGGGGCAGTACAGCTGTGCCGCTGACGTTGCGGTAATGTTCAAGGCGCTCATGTCGCACCAAAAGTTTTACGAATACGCCAAGGTGTGGATGTACGACTTTGAGCATCCGGACGGCAGAATTACCGGCCTTACCAATACCAATAAGCTTATTCGCTTTTACGACGGTTGCGACGGCGGCAAAACCGGCTATACCGATGAAGCGCGGTCTTGCATAACCGTTACGGCAAAACGCGGTGATACTCGGCTCATTTGCGTGGCTATCGGCGCGGAAAATTCCAAAACCCGCAACAAAGAGGTTTCGGAAATGCTAAATTACGGCTTTGCCAATTACAAAACCGTTTGCGCATTACAAAAGGGCGAGGTGCTTGGTGAGTATGGCGTGGACGGCGGAAAGACCGACAAGATTACTGTAGTAGCCGAGGACGAGTGCAACGCCTTCGTCAAGTGCGGCGACAAGAGCGAAGTTACACTGCGCATAGACGTAGATACGCTTAGCGCTCCAATTGCCAAGGGTCAAAAGGTGGGTACGGTTACCGTGCTTATCAACGGCAATGAATACGCTACTGTAAACGCCGTCGCGCAAAGCGGTTGCCAAAAGAAGGGTTACAAGGATATTTTGGACGACTTTATTGCCGAGTGGTAAAATTTGCCGTAAGATATTGACGGAAAGGTGATAGTGTGGTAAAATATGCCTATGAGCAAAACAATTATCGCACCGTCAATACTGAGCGCCAACTTTGCCGATATGGGCGGGGAAGTGAAAAGCTTGTCCGCAATCGGCGCCGATTGGGTTCACTTGGACGTGATGGACGGCATGTTCGTGCCTAATATCACGTTCGGATTCAAAATGATAAAGGATATTCGCCCGCTGTCAAAACTGTTTTTCGACGCGCATCTAATGATAGCGCAACCCAAGCGGTACGTTAAGCGGTTTGTGGAATCGGGCGCCGATCTCGTGTCATTCCACTACGAAGCGGAAGACGATATTGACGGCACGCTGGATATAATTAAATCAACCGGCTGTAAATGCGGACTGGCTGTAAATCCCGATACAGACGTGGAAGTGATTAAGCCGTACCTAAGTAAGCTGGACTTGATTTTGGTTATGACCGTTTTTCCGGGGTTCGGCGGACAAAAGTTTATAGACGGCTCGCTCGACCGCATAGCCAAGGCTAAGGCGTTGCGGGACGAGTACGCGCCTAATGCGGTAATAGAAGTGGACGGCGGCGTAAACGCAGATAACGCTTTGGATATAGCCAAGGCGGGAGCGGACGTGTTGGTTGCCGGCAACGCGGTGTTTGGTGCGTCGGATAGGACGGCTGCAATAAAGCGACTTCGCGGCGAATAGATAATTGTAACGCCGGCTTACCTTTGCGCATAATAAAACATGAAAGGTTATATTCGTGGAGGTGCCAATGTCCAAAATAATATGTATAAAGCTACCGAGATGCTTGGGCAAGTTTTTGCGGCTGTTCAAGCGCAGTAAGTAAATAGGTGATAGGTAAATATAAAAGCCCGACGCGTCGTTGCGTCGGGCTTTTTGTGCTATCAAGTTATTGCAAATAGGGAAGTGGAAAATATTAACCCTCTTGCTTTTTGGCAGTGCGCAAGCAGCGCGTGCAAACGTAGCCGTACTGTTCCTCGCCGTCAATCACCACCGTGCCCTTGTGTACGTTGGCGTTGAAAGTGCGCTTTGTCTTTTTGTGCGAGTGGCTGACGTTGTTTCCCGCAACCTTGCCCTTGCCGCACATAATGCATACTTTGCTCATATTTATGACCTCCTAAGGCGGACTGAAAACTTTTCCTATACAATATACCACTTTTTTATCCCTTTTGCAACCGAAAATGAGTATATTTTTACTAAAATTTTAAAAAAATAAGTTAAAACTCTTGCAAAATTATTTTATATAGGTTAAAATATTAGTGTGAAATACATATACTTAATTGTTTTGGAGCGGTCGTGAGTGTCCACACTTCTAACGCCTATGGCAGAATAACGGTAACGGAGGACTCGATAGCACAAGTTGCTGCCGATACCGCTTTGGACTGCTACGGAATAGTCGATCTCGTTTCCAAAACTTTTTCCGACAATCTGTCGGACTTGTTCAGACGCAAACGTCTGTCACGCGGAGTAAACGTTTTCACCAACGGTGACAGAATTTTTATAGACCTTTACGTCATAATTAAATACGGTCTGTCCATCGAGGCTGTGGCACAGTCGCTCAAAAAAGCGGTCAAGTACCGCGTGGAGCGCTTTTCGGGCATGGTGGTTGATACGATTAACGTCCATGTCGTAGGAATTAAGGTGTAGCCGCGTCCTCGAAATTTCGGAGGATTAAAAATGCAGAAATCAATCAATGGCGCAACCTTTCGCAAGATGATTGTCAACGGCGCCAAACTTCTCGACGCGCACAAAGCGCATGTAAACGAACTTAACGTTTTTCCGGTTCCCGATGGTGATACCGGCACTAATATGTCAATGACCATGCTATCCGCTTCCCGCGAGGTAGCAAGCTGTTCCACCAACAATATGCCAGAGCTGTGCGACGCGGTTAGCAAAGGTGCCCTTCGCGGCGCGCGCGGCAACAGCGGCGTAATACTCAGTCAGATACTTAAGGGCATGACCTCCGTCCTTTCCGGAAGCACGGAGCTTACTGCCAAAACCTTTGCCAAAGCTTTTGCGGCTGGTACGGAAATAGCCTACAAGGCCGTTACCAAACCCAAGGAAGGCACTATACTTTCGGTCATTCGCGCAGTGTCCGAAGCGGCAGAGAAAGCCGCCAAAAAGAACGTTGAGCTTAAAGACTTCTTTACCACCGTTATTGCGGCCGGCGAGGAGATGCTCAAACAAACGCCGGAAATGTTGCCCGTGCTCAAAAAAGCGGGCGTTGTAGACGCCGGCGGCCGGGGCTTGCTTATATTGTTCCAAGGCTTTTTGAACGTGCTTTTGGGTCAAGAGGAAGCTTATAACATAGAATTTGACGACGCTTACAAGGCCGGCGGTGCGTCCAGTCCGTACGACGAGCAGTCGCACTTCAATTACAACGACCTTGCCGAAATAGAATTCGCATACTGCACCGAGTTCTTTATCGTCAACCTTTACAAAAAGACGACGGAAGCGGATATCGACAAGTTCAGAGAAAAGCTTATGGAAATAGGCGATTGCGTATTGGTTATAGGCGATCTTTCTCTGGTTAAGGTTCACGTGCACTCCAACGTGCCCGGCCAAGTGCTTACCTACGCGCTTGAGCTTGGCGAATTGGATCACCTTAAAATCGAAAACATGCTCCAGCAGAACCGCGAGCTTAAAAACAAGCAACAAGAAGAGCTTAAACCTTTCGGTCTTGTGGCAGTTTGCGCCGGCGACGGACTTACCGCCATATTCAAGGACTTGCTGGTAGACAATATTATAGAGGGCGGGCAGACCATGAACCCCTCGGCGGACGATATTGCCAAGGCTTGCGACGCCGTTGCGGCCAAGGACGTATTCGTTTTCCCTAACAACAAGAACATTATTCTTGCCGCCAACCAAGCCAAAGCGCTGTCCAAGCGCACTATCCACGTTATACCCACTACCAATATCCCGCAAGGACTTTCGGCAGTGCTGTCTTTCAATCCCGAGGACACTGTGGACGGCAACCTTAAAAACATGAACGATGCGCTTGGCGGAGTGCGTTCCGGTTCGGTAACTTACGCCGTTCGTTCCACCCAAATCGGCAATTTCGACCTTAAAGAGGGCGATATTATCGGCATGGACGCCAAAGATATAGTTGCCAAGGGCGACAGCGTAAGCCAAGTAACCGAACAGTTGATAGATCGAATGATGGACGACGACGTAAACTGCATTTCCTTGTACTTCGGCAACGACGTAAAGGAAGAGGAAGCAAACGCTATTGCCGCCGACATCACCAAAAAGTACAGAATGTGCGACGTTGACGTGCATTACGGCGGTCAGCCTTTGTACTACTTTATAGTTTCTCTCGAATAATCAGTGCCGTACCGACGGATAACTATGTCCGTCGGCACGGTTTTTACTTAATTTGGAACTGTCTGAAATCAATGGAATAGGCGTAAAACGCTTAAAAGCGTTGAATGAGATGGGTATTTTTACTCCGTCGGATTTGTTGTTGCGCTTTCCCGACAAGTATATTGACGTAAACACAAAGGTGGACAGAACGCTAAAGGACGGCGACAGCGTTTCGTTTTTGGGCGAAACGGTTGCGCCGGCTAAGCGTGCGTTTATTCGGCGCGGACTTAGCGTAGTTAATTGCAGTTTTACGAATAACGGTATTTCGGTGCGTTGTTCGTGGTTTAACCAGCCTTTTGCCGCCAGAAACCTAAACGCGGGCGACAAAGTTTACATCGTAGGTAAGGTTAAGCGGTTCAAATCGGCCGTGCAAGTGGTAAATCCTACGCTTTTGGTGCCGCAACCGACAGACGAAAGCATAGTTCCGGTATACAAAACGCCCATTCCGTCGCGCACATTTGAAGCGGCGGTAAAAACCGCGCTGGACAACGTTAGGGTAAACAGCTTCATTCCCGAAGCATTGGCGGAAAAGTTCGGTCTTATGCCGCTACAAACGGCTTTGCGCAGCATACATTCGCCGCGCGACCCAATGGAGCTTGCTATAGCAAGGCGCTCCGTTGCAGTGGAAAATTTGTGTTACGTAATAACGTCGTACCGTCTGTTAAAGGACGATCGGCGCGATTTTTCGTATTCAGCGCCCAAAGAGGCGGTAAACGAGTTTATAAACAGCTTGCCGTTTGCTTTGACGGCAGAACAGACCGCCGCAATAGACGATATAGTGTCTGCTCTGCGCTCGGACAAGCTGACTAATATGCTGTTGCAGGGCGAGGTGGGTTGCGGCAAAACAGTTGTCGCGCTTGCCGCTATGTTTTATGCCGCAAAATGCGGTTATCAGTCGGCCATAATGGCTCCTACTGAGGTTTTGGCGCGCCAGCATTACGCGACTATGGTCAAGTATTTGGAGCCGTTGGGCGTTAAATCACAGCTACTTTGTGCGTCCATGACGGCAAAACAAAAGGAATCGGCGCTTTTTAACATAAAATTCGGCGCGGTATCGTGCATAGTAGGCACTCAATCGCTTATAGGCGATGACGCTGTTTTTCGTGATTTAAGGCTGGTCATTGCCGACGAACAGCAACGATTCGGCGTAAATCAGCGTGCTAAACTGGAGGGCAAAGGCGGCAAAACGGATATGATCGTTATGACCGCAACGCCTATTCCGCGCACGCTGGCGTTGTCGTTGTACGGCGAATTGCAACAAATAGAAATCCATGGACTACCGTCCAATCGTCCTCAAATCCGTACTTCCGTCGTACCGTCGTCAAAAATCGACAATATGTATAAATATATAACAGATAAGGCGGCTATTGACGAGCGTACTTACATAATTTGTCCGCGAATAGAGGGTGGAGAAGACGACGTAACGAGTGTTGAAGACGTGTATAATAGGCTTAAAAGCGGGCCTTGTGCAGAGGTCTTGGGGTGTATTCACGGCAAGATGCGTGATGCGGAAAAGAACGCTATTATGTCGGACTTCAAGTCCGGCAAGATAAAGATATTGGTATCTACGACGGTAGTCGAGGTTGGCATTGACGTACCGGAAGCGACTACCGTGGTTGTGTTCGACGCCGAGCGGTTCGGGCTGTCCCAGCTCCACCAGATTCGCGGTAGGGTCGGGCGCGGAACCAAGGAGTCGTACTGCTTTTTGGTGAGCGAAAACGGATCCGAGGAAAGCGACGCGCGTATAAAGGATTTTTGCAAGCTGACCGACGGTTTTTCGGTGTCCGAGCTTGATTTTAGACTGCGTGGTGCGGGCGATTTCGTAGGATTGCGGCAGCACGGCAACGGCAATATGGAGATAGATAACGACGTTATCGAGCGGGCGCGAGAGCTGTCCGACGCGCTGATTGCCGACGGAAGCGTGTCCGAGTATATTATCGATTCGCTTAAGGCGCCGGAATTCATAAAATCGGTTACTATGAATTGATATGAACTGCAAAGTATTGAATTTTCGAGCGTTTTTAATAGTTTCGTTGTTCGTAACGGCCGGCGTGCTTTGCGTTTATTGTTATGCGTACAACGCCGTCGCCGGCATAGTTTTGGGTGTATTGTGCGTAGTCGGAAGCTGTGCGCTTGCGGCGTTATTTATATTTAGATTTATTTGCAATAGATCGAGATTGATCGTTGCAATTTCCTTTTCGCTTGCCGCCGTGCTGTGCATAATTGCGTTTTCCGTCGGCGTAACCGTTGCTGATAAGTGGGAGAGCGGCTTGCGCTTTAATGCGTATTGTTCGGTAAGCGGCAGAGTGTGCGACGTAGATACGCAAACCGGCAGTTATAGACTGTTTTTGGACGATTTGGTGCTGAATGGGCAGTCTGCCGACGGTATACTGCGTGTAGATATAGCAGTAAGCGACCAAAACATAGCCGACGTCGCGCGTTGCGGCGATAAACTTCAATTTGGTGCAAAAATTACCGCGGTTAGTCTTACAAGGCCGGACGGCGCAATATCGGGTACCTCGTATAGAACTGACGTTAGGTACACTACGTCGGTAAAATCGGACGGAATAGTACTTCAAGGCGTAGGTGACTTGAGCGTTCTCGAGCGCTTTTCCATTACTTTGCGCGAGCATTTAACCGAAAATATGGGCGAAAAGTACGGAAATATAGCGTTTTCTATGCTTACCGGTGATAAACATGGACTTGGTGCCGATGTATTTGATTACTTTTCGGCCGCCGGATTGGGGCATATTATGGCCGTTTCCGGCTTACATATCGGATTTTTGGTACTGCTTTTGAATTTTATTCTTTGCAAAGTGCGCAAAAAGATACGCTTTCCGATAATAGCGGCGGTATTGCTTTTGTATGCAGTGCTTGCGGATTTTTCGCCAAGCGTTGTGCGCGCAGTGATAATGGCGTATATATCCGGCATAGGTGTGTTGATCGGCGGTAGGCGGGACATGCTGTCGTCGTTGCTGTGTGCGTACTCGTTTATACTCGCTTTTAAGCCGTTTTACTTGTTCGAGGCCGGATTTTTGCTTAGCTTCGGCGCGATTTTCGGCATTGCCGTGTTTTCCGGAATAATAGGTAGGTTTGCGAATAGGCACAAGGTACCGAAAAAGATAGGTAACGCGGTAGGCGGGTCGATTTCGGTGTCGGTGGGGATATTGCCCGCGCAAATTTACTTTTTTCAAAATGTGCAGATTTTGGCATGCATAATAAATATTATCGTTTTGCCGTATATTTCGATAGTATTTATTTCCATAGTATGCTTGTTGCCGATTTCGGCCATTCCACATTGCGGTTGCGTACTGGTGGCAAGTAAATATTTGCTTATGCCACTTGATTATATTGCTAAGGCAATAGCGCAGTTACCATATACGGTGATTACGCTGAAATCGTCGGTTGCGCTGTTTGCATGCTATCCTATAATGTTTGTGGCGGGCGAGCATGTTATGCTCGGAAAAAGCAAAACCGCCGTAAGCTGGTATTCTTTGGCGGTTTGTGCTATTATTATTGCGGTTTGCGCACTGTAGCTATTTGTTTTCGGCTTCGTCCATGCTTTGCGACAGCACTATCGTATAGCAGTTGTCGTATATCATAATTTTGCCTTTTGGCAAAAGATCGCCGAACATGCTGTCAGAAACGTATACGTTGTGCGGCGGTTGCTCTATTTCCTCGTCGTAAAACATCATTATTTCCTTGCGCCGCTCGTACCAGCGCCCGCTGTGCTCGGCGGTAACTCCGTCGGATACTACGGTCAGCGTAAACGTGTTGTCGTCGTTTAGCGTAAGCTTGTAGTCGAGAGTTTCGTCCTTGTCTATTCCGTACGGCGTGTGAATATATTCCACTGTGTACGTGCCGCTTCGATCGGGGATAAAGTGCCTTTTTACGCCGGAAATGGGCGTTTTGGTGCGTATTTGGCCCACGAATCCGTCTATTTTGTTGCCGTCCAAAGTAATTTCTATTTTGTCGTTGTCGGCTGCGTTTCGTTCGGTGGACCGATTTTCCCGCTGTACTTGGCTTTGTTGCGTATCGCGTTGCTCGGGTAGTCGTACCGTCGCGCCGGCAGCTGCGGACTTGCCACACCCACACAATGCGGAAGCGGTGATTAGTGCGGTAACGGTTAGCGTAAGGATCTTTTTCATGATTATCTCCGTTTTGCTAAGATTTTCTTTTAGTCTTTGCCATAGCAAATAAAATATTCGTAAAAGTTTTGGAAATTGCAGTAAAAACATTTGACAATCGTGGTGGGATATTATACAATATACGAGCAAAGCAGATTTTATCTCACCGTTCGGGTGTACTCGGAACGGTTAAACAATCAAAATAGTTATTTTGTGAGTGTGAGTTAATTTCTGTTAGCTCGCAATTTTTTTATTTAGGAGGATACCGACTATTATTAAGGAGCTTGTTATTAACGAAGGGATTGAGGACAATCTTGAAGTTAGAGTTAAGGACGAAGCGGGAGCAATGTTGGGTATTATGCCGGCCGCCAAAGCCAAAGTTTTGGCTGATGAGCGTAGGCTCGACCTTGTTATGATTACGCCTAATGCGCAACCGCCCGTGTGCCAGATTATGGATTACGGCAAGTACCGTTTCGATATGGCAAAAAGGGCAAAGGACGCGCAAAAGAGCCAAAAGAAGCCGGACGTTAAGGAAATCCGTTTGTCCATAACTATCGACGTAGGTGACGTAAACACCAAAACCAAGCAAGCAAGAAAGTTCCTTGCGGACGGCGACAAAGTTAAAGTTTCCATCCGTATGCCTATTATGAGAATGTCGTTTTTGAAATAGAACACGATGGGCAAAAAATGTATGTTACTTGTAATGCGGCAGG
>JAIDCZ010000016.1:3751-26543 GCA_029055565.1 Clostridiales bacterium | reverse complement strand
ACCCCCGAGCCGGAAGCGGTTATTATGCCGGAACCGGAGGTAGTTATTACGCCCGAGCCGCAAGACCCTATCGTCACGCCCGAACCTCAAGTGGCCTCCCTCGACGAACAGCTTGCCGCTATGCTTAACGACCAACCGATAGAACAACCTATAATCACGCCCGAGTCGGAAACGGTTATAACGCCCGAACCGGAAGTAGTTATTACCGCCGAAACCGAAGTGGTTATAACGCCCGAGCCGCAAGACCCTATCGTCACCCCCGCCGCGCAGTCGGCGGACGACCTCGACGCACAGCTTGCCGCCATGCTCAACGACCAACCGACCGAGCAACCCGAAAAGCCCAAAACGGACGCGACCACGGAATATCTTGACGAACAGCTCGCCGCCATGCTCAAAGATAACGGCGAACCTAAAGCAGAACCGATTAGAATGGACGCGACTACGGCGTACCTTGACGAACAGCTTGCCGCTATGCTCAAGAACGACGGCGAACCCAAGCAAGCCGAGCAACCCGCTCAGCCCGAGCAACCGACGGTCGTTCAAGCCGAACCGGTAGTAGAGCAACCGGCGCAAGCCGCTCAGCCGGCACAACCCGAGCAGACCGCTCAACAGGCGCAACAAGCACAACCTACGCCGCAACAATCGCAGGCCGAGGAAGCGGCGCGGGCCATGCTGGAGCAAGCGCAAGCAATAATGGAGCAAGCCAAGCAAGCGCAACGCCAAGCCGAAGCGCAAATGCAAGCGGCAATGATACAAGAACAAGCGCGGCAAGCGGTGCAAGCCGCCCAAGCCGCCCAAGCGGCGCGCGCGGCGCAAACCCCGCCCCCGCCTCCGCAACCGCAACAGCCGCAACAACCCGCTCCCCCGCAGTCCGACAATACCACGGAAGCGGCGCGGGCCATGATGCAGCAAGCACAAATGATGATGCAACAAGCGCAAGCGGCGCAGATGCAAGCACAGCAAGCCGCCCAAGCCGCGCAAATGCAAGCGCAACAAGTACAGCAAGCGCAAGCTACGCAACCCATTCCCCGCACATACGATTCCCAGACGGAAGCGGCGCGAATGATGATGGAGCAAGCCAAGCGCCTTATGGAGCAAGCGCAAAACGCACAACTCCAAGCCCAGCAAGCGGCACAAATACGCAACGCCGCGACGTACGGCACCGATCCGTATGCGCTCAAAGAGGTTGACAGACTTAAAAACGAGCTGGACGGCATGCGCGAGCTGGTGAACAAGCTTACCCTTGCAATGTCGCAATCGGCGGCCAACAACGGCAACAACCAAGCCGCAGCGGCGGCCGCGGCGGCGCAACAGCAGTACAATCCCGACCGCGACCAGTACAGACGGCTGGAAACCGAGCTGGATAAAATGCGCCGCGACATACTGGAAAAGGATTTGCGCGACCGCGAAAAGGAACTCGACCGCCGTCAAAAGGAAGCGGAAACTACGGTGCGCGACATTCGCCCCGAAATGATGCAGATGTCCGATTCGCGCGAAGTCGCTCCCCTCGCCCCGCAACAGAACGTGGGCAACGAATATATCCCCATCGCCAACGGCGTGTACTATTCGACCAAGGACAAACAAGTGTACGTAATGACGCCCGCGTCGGGCGCGGCAAGCGCTAACCCGACCATAGAGCGGCCCAGACCGGCGGCACCCAAGCGCCCCGTCGCGCGCACTCGTCCCGCAAGGCCGGCGGCACGCAGACGGCCGGGCATGCGCCGCAGACCGGCACCCAGAAGACCGCATAGATAAAAACAAAACTCCCGCTTAGGCGGGAGTTTTTTAGTGAATAGTGTTGGACTGCGCTTACGCGCCCTTATTTAATATAATAAAATTTTTTCCTACATTCTTATCTCTTATTTCTTATCTCTTATCTATTACTCCTCTCCTCTTATTTGCGCATTGGGGATAAGGCGCTTTGCAATATTCAAGTACCGCGACATGACTATGCTTTGCGGCGAGGTAAGCGTTTTGCTCGGCACGGTGTCGCGCATAACGAACTTTTGCAGATAGTACTTTTTGGCGCCGAGTATCATTCGCGCCGCACCCTCTATGCTCTTGTCGTCAAACAGCTCGGTAACCACGGTCGTGCGAAACTCGTAGTCGGGCGCGCTGTCCAGCACGACCTCTATAGACCGTTCTATGCGCGAAATATCAAACTTGTCTTGCGGCACGCCCGCCGTTTCGGCATAGCGGTCGGGCGAGTTTTTTATATCCATAGCCACGTAGTCAACAAGCTCCGCGTCGATAAGCGCGGCCAGCCTATCGGGCATATATCCGTTGGTATCCAGCTTGACGGAGTAACCCAAATCCTTAATCTTGCCGAGCAATCTGTCGAGATCGGTATACAGCGTAGGCTCGCCGCCGGTAACGCATACGCCCTCCAGCACACGCGCACGCTTGGCAAGGAACGCAAAAACCTCCGCCTCGTCGTAAAATTCCACGTTGCCGCCCAACAGCTCGCTGTTATGGCAAAACGCGCAACGGAAATTACATCCGTTTACGAACAGCGTACACGCCGTATGCTCGGGATAGTCGAGTAGGGTCAGCTTTTGTATTCCGCATATCTTTACGTATTGCTCCACGATCTTTTCCTTTGCGTATAAGATAGTATAATTATACAAGACCGAAAAGCAATTTGTCAATCGGTAATTATAAATTCGCAATAATAGCGGCAAGCCGCATTAACGTCGCCCCGACACCGCAAGCGGTCCCCCTTCCCCCACGGGGAAGGTAATCGGTGGTAAAGCCGTTCCACATGAGGAGCTTCCCCTTGGGGAAGCTGTCGACGGCGAAGAATGAGCCGTTGACTGATGAGGGCAATTCTTAAATCTCATCCTTATTTATAATTCTGCATTCTTAGTGGCGTCGAGAAATTTTCACCGACTCGAAATTCATTGGGTGCAACACAAAATTAACCACTAAGCAAACACACAACACTAAAAGTTTCTTGTCTACTTCTTTTCAAAGAAGTAGGTTAATTCTGCATTAGTATATGCTCGCCCTTAATCATGAGATAGCGCACCAACGCAGTGCCGTCAAGATTGACCTTGTTCATATCCACGGCGGTGATTTGGCGATTGTCGTAGCTTGTGTAATACAGCACGCCCTTATCCGCATCGTAGCAAGTGGTGTAAATAGTGGTTTCGCAATGTCCGTTATCCATTACGCAACTGCCCCGAGTCTGGTCGACGGTGCCGAGTATATGAAAGAACTGGCTTACGCTATGCTCGCAGTCGGAGCATACCGGCGAATTGAGCGCGGTAAACGCAACGCGCACGAACCGCGACTGCGACGACAAATCCCCGGGCAGTCCGAGCGCACCCATGCCGCGGCTGTACCTATCAAACCCGACTTTGTCCGAAAACCCGACGGCGATCGGCTTGGGCGAAAGGCTCATGTAATTGTTAAGGCAAAACTTTTGCGTAGGGAACGGCGGATTGTTGGTAAGCACGCCCAACTCGTTGTCGTACACGTGCATGCCGTCCTTTTCGCATTCCACGACGATAGCGGAATGCTTGTCGGCAATCATCCAGTGCAGCTCGGATGCGGGCAGACTGTCGCTGAACGGCGTATCTATTATATTGATACGGCCAAGCAGCTGCTTGGCTTGCTCGACGGTCGAACACTGACACAGCACCCACGGAATGAACTCGAAAGTCGCCACGTTGTCCTTGCCGCATTGAGGCTTGTAAAACGCCGCGTTACCAACGAAGTTCAGTCCCGCCATGGCGAGCCCCTTGTCGTTGCACGCGTCGTAGTACAGCGGCGTGCCGTCCACCACGTACGCCACGCCGATAATGGCGTTGTGCGCCGGTATAGTGCCCATCTCGCGAAAGCAAAGCTTGCGCCGCCGCGGCGTAATTACTATTTCCTCCTTGTACGAGCAATCGTTGTCCAGCGTGCGCCCGAAAAAGAAATCGTTGGAATTATACTTTAATGCAGTGCACATAGCTATCTCCTTTTACTATAATAAATATTAACTCGATATAAATTGTTTATGCCGTAAAGAACAAAAAAGCAACAACAAGCCGCGGATATACCACCCACGGCTTGTTGCGTATTACTATTAGTCGTACGATTACTGCTTGTTGGAAATATCGGGCATAGGTATCATAATCGTTGCCGAATCGCCGGTAATGACGTCGGGCAGTTCGCCGTTCCACTTGGAAAGGTACTCGATGTACTTAAGGTACTCGGCGATAACCGCTATCTGCGTTTCGGTCTTGCCTTCGAAGCTGATTTCGTACTCGGCCTCGACTACGTTGCCGTCCTCGTCGGTCGTTTCGGAGGTAACCTCTTTTACCTCGAACCCGAGCATACGCGCAACCTCGAGCGATTTAAGCTTGGTGGCACGCGCTTCGGCCTTGGCTATTGCAACTTGCGCTTTGGCGTCGCCCTCGGCCGCGGCAATGCGCGCCTGGGCGCTGAGCTTTGCAACCTCAAGCTCGGCCTCCGCTTGAATCTTGGCAACCTCGGCGCGCGCGTCCGCTTCTATCTTGGCCTTTTCGGCCTCGTACTGCGCTTGAAGCTGTTGCTGTTCGGCAATCATTTTCTGCTCAACGGTCTGCTCGAACGCGTCCGAAAAATCTATATTGGTAAGCACTGCGGTATTGATGGTCACGTAGTAGCTTTCCGAAATGGCACCCTTAATCGCCTCCTCTACCTTGGGCGAAATATTGGCGCGCGTTTCGATAATAGTCATTGCCGAATCGCTGGAAAGAACGGACTTCGCGCGTTCTATAGACACGCTACGGATCTTGGCGGACAACGCCTCCAGCGAGCCGTAGGTCGTTGCAATCTCCTTAACCTTGCCGGTATCAATCTGATACTGAACGGTCATGCAAATATCCATCGTCTGCGCGTCCTTGCTGTACGCATTGTCGCGAATATCCAAAGTCTGAACCTTGGCGTCGTACATATCGTACTTTTCGGTAATCCAAAAATCGAAGTAGGTGCCGGCAGTGCGCACTTCCTTAATCTCGCCCAAGTGCTTTACCACCGCAATCTCGCCTGCGTTTACAGTGTGAAAGCTGCCGGGGATAAAGAACACCAACAGCGCAAACGCTATGCCGCAAGCCAAACCTGCCCAGCGCAAAATTTTCCACAGCGGCTTTACCTCCGTTTCACGCGGAACGACGCGGTTGCCCGCACGCACTGTCTTGCTCGTCTTTTTGGTTGCGAGTACGAACAGCACCACACCCGCCGCCATAAACAGCGCAAAAAGCAGTCCCAAAACTACACCGATTGCCATAATTACATATTCTCCTTGTTATGTATTTTTTCTCTTGCGGGGCGCCCCGCGATTTACAAATATATAATAGCATATACTTTTAAGTTTTACAATACGATTTGCAAGCAATTTTTGCAAAAAACTTGTAATTTTTACAAGTAAAAAGAGGACGGCCCGTAACCGTCCTCAATTCTTAATCAATCTAAAAAACTCATCCTTATTTATAATTCTTAATTCTGCATTCTTAATTCTTAATTATCTATTATGCTTTCGCCCGTCATTTCCGCCGGTTTTTCCACGCCCATAATATCGAGCAACGTAGGCGCTACGTCGCACAACGCTTTGCCCTCTTTGAGCTTGGCGCCAATATACTTGTCGCCCGCGACTACCAACGGAACGACGTTGGTGGTGTGCGAGGTGCAAGGTGAACCGCCCTCGAACTGCATAACCTCGGCGTTACCGTGGTCGGCGGTTACTATGGCCGTGCCGCCCGACTTCCAAACGGCTTCTACCACGCGCTTAAGGCAAGCGTCCACCGCTTCCACCGCCCTAACTGCGGCGTTGAGCACGCCGGTATGTCCTACCATGTCGCAGTTGGCAAAGTTGAGTATAAGTACGTCCTTGCCGCTTTCAACTTGCTCCACTGCCTTGTCAGCTACCTCGTACGCACTCATTTCGGGCTGAAGGTCGTAGGTAGCTACCTTGGGACTGGCAACGAGCACGCGCGTTTCGTCGTCGTTGGGTTTTTCCACGCCGCCGTTAAAGAAGAAGGTCACGTGCGCGTACTTTTCGGTTTCGGCAACTCGGGCTTGGGTAAAACCCTTGGCCGCAAGGTATTCACCCAACGTGTTCTTTAAGTGGCGCGGCGGGAAGGCCGTAATAATGTTTTTGAGCGTAACGTCGTACTGGGTCATGCCAACGTAGGTAATGGGCTTGTAGCCGCCCATACGCTCGAAGCAATCGAATTCCGGTTCGGTAATCGCGCGGGAAATCTGACGCGCACGGTCGGCGCGGAAGTTGTAGAATATCATACCGTCGCCGGCGTTAAGACCCTTGTAGTCGCCTATCACGGCCGGCTCGACAAACTCGTCCATAGTGCCGGCGCCATAGCTGGCCGCTATAGCCGAATCGGCGGTGGAAAAGTGCTTGCCCGACGCGGCGAACACGGCGTTGTAGCCGCGGGCAACGCGCTCCCAGCGGTTGTCCCTATCCATATAATAGTATCTGCCGACTACGGTCGCAATCGCGCCCACGCCTATCTCTTTTATCTTTTGCTCAAGCTCGCGTATAAACGCACGGCCCGAATCGGGCGGAACGTCGCGGCCGTCGGTAATGCAGTGCACGTACACCTTTTTAACGCCCTTGGCCTTGCACAGCTCGAGCAGTGAGTAAAGGTGGGTGTTCATGCTGTGCACGCCGCCGTTGCTCAAAAGTCCGACCAAGTGCAACGCCGCGCCGTCCTTTGCGTTGACCGCGTCTATAACCGTCTTGAACGCAGAGTTCTTGCCGAACGAACCGTTTTTGATAGCGTCGTCTATGGTGGTGATGTCTTGATACACCACTCGACCGGCGCCGAGGTTGAGGTGGCCTACCTCGCTGTTGCCCATTTGTCCTTCCGGCAAGCCGACGGCGTAGCCGGACGCGTTGATGTACGTCAGCGGGTACTTGCTCATAAGCATGTCGATAAACGGCTTTTTAGCCTTTTTTATCGCGTTGCCGTAGTCGTCGGGGTTGTGACCGAATCCGTCGAGAATGATAAGTGCGTTCATTATTTTTTAACCTCTTGGTAAATTACTGAGTTGAAGTTTGTTTATATTATTTATATTATTTAGCGGCGTTTACTATATATGCAAAATCGTCGGGTTTTAGACTGGCGCCGCCTATAAGTCCGCCGTCGATTTGCGGCTGAGCCATAAGGCCTTCCACGTTTTTGGCGTTCATGCTTCCGCCGTACTGAATACGCATACCGTCGGCTATTTTAGCGCCGTACAGCTCCTTAACGACCGAGCGGATATAGCCTATCGTTTCGTTGGCTTGCTCGTCGGTAGCCGTCTTGCCGGTGCCGATTGCCCATACCGGTTCGTACGCTATAACCACCTTGGCGGCGTCGTCGGCGGTAATGCCATCAAACGCGCCCACCACTTGAGTGCGGCACACTGCTTCGGTCTTGCCGCCCTCGCGCTCGGCAAGCATTTCGCCTACGCACACGATGGGGTTGAATCCGTTTTTAAGCGCTTGAACGAGCCGAGCGTTGACCGTCTTGTCCGTTTCGCCAAAGTACTGGCGGCGTTCGCTGTGTCCGATAATGACGTAGGTCGCGCCCGCTTCCTTAAGCATTGCCGCGGAAATCTCGCCGGTAAACGCGCCGTTATCCGCCCATGCAATATTCTGTGCGCCGACCTTTATATTCGTGCCCTTGGTAAGCTCGGCGGCAAGCGCAATATCGGTAAACGGTACGCACACCACCACGTCGCACTTGGCGTCCTTTACTTTGGGCGCAAGCGCGGTTATCAGTTCGCGGCACTCGGCCGCAGTCTTGTTCATTTTCCAGTTTCCCGCAATAATGGGTTTTCTCATAATATCTCCTTTTGATAAAATGGATTGTTATTCGTTCTTAGCGTTCGGCGGTGCGCCGAACGTATCACGCGCCAATGGCGCATATCACAGCCGCACCGCGGCTATATAACAAATTCGTTTACGAATTTCTATCACATTGCGCTATGCGCGCATAGATACCGAGCGCCGCCGCCACAGACGCATTTAGCGAATTTATCTTGCCGCGTAGCGGAAGCGACAGCACGCCGTCGCAAAGCTGCTTTGTCAGCCGCGACACGCCCTTGCCCTCGGCGCCGACTACCAGCGCCACCGCACCGGATAGATCGGACTTGTAAATATCCTCGCCGCCCATATCGAGCGCGTACACCCACACGCCGCGCTCCTTGATTTCGCGAATGGCGTCGTTTACGTTCACCACGCGCGCGACCTTGACGTATTCCGCCGCGCCCTCCGCCACCTTGATAACGGTGTCGGTTACGGCGACCTGTCTGTTTTTGCCTATTATAACGCCGTGAACGCCGCCGCACTCGCAAGACCTAAGTATGCTGCCGAGGTTATGCGGATCCTCTATGCCGTCGGGAATTACGATAAACGGCTGTTCGTTTCGGCTGGCCGCCAAAGCGAATATGTCGTCTATATCGCTGTACTCGAAGTCGGACGCGTAGCCGATACAGCCTTGATGCACGGCGCCGTCCGCCGCCCTATCCAAGCTCTTTTTGTCGCAAAACCTATACGGTACGCCCGCGCGTTTTGCAAGCGTAACTATCTCGGTAGTGCGCTCGTCCGCGCTCTCCCTAAGCTCTATGCGGATAAACCCGCCGCCGCTTTTAAGCCGTTCAATAACGGCGTTTTTGCCGAAAATCTTAATATTTCCTACCGCCGTTTAGTCGTTGTTTGCTTTTATGCGTTTAAGCATTTCGTCGTGCAGTTTTTTTACTTCCGCCGCCTTGCCGCACGACTTGGCGCCTTCCGGACAGCGGCCGGCTACACAGCTCGGCCCGCAGTGACTGAACAGCGCCGGCGCTACCTTAATCGCTTCCTCCAGCATAGTCCACGCCACGGCGCGGATTTCCCACTGCGCGCGATTGCAGCAACGCAGCTCGAAAAAGTGCATAAGCTCGCGCGCGTTCATGGTAACTATCATTTTGGTTTCGCACGCGTTGGGCAAAACGAACCGCGCGTCCTCGTTGGACTTTTCGCCATGGCCGAGCGCGCTCTGCCAGTCGCGGTACCAGTTCATAACTGTAGCCATCTGCCCCTCGTACCGCGCGACCGCCGCCGCGCCCAAGGCTTCTATTGCGGGCGGAACTATATAGTTGAACTCCGTTTCGGATACGTAGCGTTGCGACCGCACCGAAAACGACGCTATTCTGTGCCGCGTAATCTGCGCCAAAAACGCGCGCGATACGCCCTCGATGGAAAAGGTAAACGACGCATGCTCCACCGGCGAAAGGTGGCTCATATCCATAAGGCGAGCTATAAACTTGCTGTTGTCCTTTGCCATTATGTTGTCCGTCAGTTCGTCCAACTCCTTGTCGGAATAGCAAAGCTTAGCGGCAAGCGCAACCGTCGCTTCGGGATCGGCTGTGTAGCGTATCAATTTGACCTTGGGTTTGACTTGCATGGTTGTTCCTTATTTATACTGCCGACCGAACGGCAAAAGTGTAATACTCGTTTACTTGCGCCCGCTTACGCGCAAACCTATTTGCACGCACTGCTCCAAAAGCTCGCGTTCGCGCTCGGCGTCGCCCGAAATGTGCACGTACCCGATAACCGCCTCCAGCGCCGTCGCCTTGTGGTAATCGTCGGGCGAAGCGGTTTTGGCACGGGAATGCAAATGCGCGTTTTTGGCGCGCCGCACTACGTCAGCCTCGGCTGGGGAAAACGCGCCGACGCTTATAAGCACGTCCAGCACTGCCGCTTGGCATTTGGCATTGACCAGCCGCGACGCCGCGGTATGGAGCGTACCCACTACGCAGTCGCTCGCCGCCGTTACGTATTCCCGCACGTACAGCGTATGAACGGCGTCGCCTATAAACGCCAGTCCCACCGGCGTCAGCCTTTGCACAGTCTCGTTTTCCACATACTCATTATACATTTTGTCGAAAAAGAAGTCAAACATTTTACGGCAGTCATGCTTGACGACAATCGACCGCCCGCGCACAATATTTTGAGCATTGAACCAAAAAATACTTGAATTCTAAAAACGCGCATGCTATAATATATACATAGTAATCAATACATGAGGCTGAAATGACCAAAACCGTTACTTTTAAATGCGCCAAATGCGAAAAGACTCACACCTTTACCATAGGCGCCCAAGATATGCCGATGCTGCAAGACGCTATGGCAAAGATGCCCGAGCGCGACGCCGATAAATTGCTGGAAGCAGTAAACCGCATGCTTATGAACAAAAACGAGGCGCAACGCACGGCGTTCATGATGAACAACGCCGACGCTATGTCTATGATAAACTACGACGTTTGCGCTCAGTCCATAAACCTATTCGACGCCGAGGATATTCGCCAGATATACGGCAAGTACAATCAAGACCAAATAGATAGACTAAACAAGAGCATGGGACTATGGGCGGCCGCGCAGATGTCCGAAGGCTTTATGGCGTTCAACTGCATATTCTATTGCAGAAAGTGCAAAAAGCTCACTCAAGGCATGTTCTTAAAGGTCCGCTCGGTAGAGGACAAAAAGGAACGCACTTTCCTTTACACTCCCAAATGCCCCAACTGCAACAGCGACCTCGCCTTGGTAAACGACGCCAACATGGGCTATATGTTCGACGGCCTTACTGCCCGAGCGCCCTGCCCCGACTGCGGCGGCAAAATCTCCGTAATAGACGTCCGCTTCAAACCGTAAACGAATAAAACCAAATCATAAAGCTAAAATCCCTCGAACATATTCGTTCGGGGGATTTTTATTATCTACGCACAATTGCATATTAAGTAAGATAAATTGAAATTTATGGTTTTAATGGCAAGTGATTATTGCGTTACATTTTTGCGGCGGTTCGCCTAGATCCCTCGACTGCGCTCGGGATGATGGGAGTACAACAACACTATACTAAAAAGACAATTCCATACCCCATCCTACGAAGCACCGACTGAGTATTGCGGTTATCCCCGCAAACGTTGCGGAAAGTGTTGCCGCAACTATCCACATGGCGCACCTCCTTTATGGTATAGGGATTTTGGATTTTTATTGTAAATTATTTCTTTCTTTTATAAACTTAATTGCGTACTGCGCCGTGATTTTTGAATTAGGAAAACGGCTTTTTAAAAACCGTTCGAGGTACGGTATATCTTCGGGTTCGCCGTTGCGTTGCAACGCAATGTTCGCGCTTCTGATTTCCTCTTTGTATTTCTTTTCGTCCTCTTGCGTCAAAATGCCTCTCAAAAATTCTCGGCTTTCTTTTACCGGACAATTACCCAACGCCTCTATCGCCCGACACTTTAATCCGCCCCTTTTGGTCGTAGCTATTTCTATAAGCGGCGTTATATCTATTTCCTTCGGCACGAATATATTTGCGTCGCGCTGCCACCCAAAATAGATTATGTCAATCACAGAACCCAAAGCGTCATGATTTTTATACTCGTCTTTTAATCGTTTAAATACGTATACGGCGTCTTGGTACTCAAACGTCTTTTGCGTAATTGCTTCGATTATATGATAACAATAACAACGGAAAAACTGCTTTTGTTGGTCTTTCCCTTCGTTCTCCTCAACTATTTCGTACAAGATTGGAAGTAAATTCCTATCGGAAAGCTTCTTGGCTTCTTGCATCGCCTTCCAACCCGTCGTTTGATCGCTGATATAACCATCTTCGTAAATCCTCATTCTTGCGATTAAATCCAATAATTCGTCTTTATTCATATCACACCTCAACGTTTAGCGTATACCGCGTATGCGATTTAAAAGTTTACCGCTCAATCATTATATCAAAACCGAATATAAAAAGCAAGGATTGTTTTTTCCTTGCTCTCTATCTTTACGGAACATGCCGCAATGCGATTTGTGATTATTCGATAATCGTATTATAAAGCGGACAAAATAGCTACGCCTATGCCGTAGCAAACGGCAATCGTAATTGCCAAGCTGGCAAAGCCAATAAGCAGTTTGAACCAAATAGGCTTTACGCTTTTCATTCCCAAAAGCCCGAGCACGGAAAACAACCCGCTTATGCCGCCGCCTATCGCCCCGCCTACTATGGGAATAATCATGCACAGCGCGGGCACGTTGCCCCATATAACGACGAATAAAAACGGCAATACGCACAAAACTATTTCGTACCACTTGACGCACGGCGACAACACTATTTTTTCGCCTTTAATATCAAGACTGGCACCTTGCAAAAAACCACCGTTAACCGTAACGTCGGTGCCGTCTTGCATTTTGAATTCCTTTTTGGAAACCTTGTCAAGCGGCGCTCCTCCTATGGACACCGATTTTTTGCCCGTCCACGCGCTCTCGTCGTAAACGATTTCGCCGTACGTTTCGTGTTGAATGACAGTTTTCATACTTTCCTCCTATTTGATACACTTAGTGTATCTACACACAATTCATTATACATAAACTGTATAATATTGTCAAATAATTTTAGGTAATATTATGCAAAATAATTTAAAGAACGAGGTTGGAATTAGGTTGAAGGAGCTGCGGCAGCAGCTGAACATGACTCAGCGCGACGTTGCCAAAGCATTGGGCGTATCTCAACCGGTTTACCAGCGTTTTGAAAAAGGGATTTTTGAATGCAACTATACGCAGTTGGTTGCGCTGTGCAAGCTGTACGATATTTCCGCCGACTACCTATTGGGTCTGACGGACTATTAACCTAATTATATACGATACGCACGCATTAGTCAATAGCTTTTGCAAAAATCGATGCCGACTAACGGTTATGACGATGACCATGCTCGCCATGGCCATGCCGATGTCCGTGTTCACCGTGACCGTGACAATGTTCGTGCGGCATATGTTTACCGCGTTCATATTCATCTGTACCGAGTGGTTGACCGCCCGATTGGGCATAGTTCTCGCCCCTCTTACAGCTCGGGTTTGTCAGCGGGCAGTGCCGCCCACAGCAAGGACAAAATTCGTTTTCCATAGTTATACCTCTTAAAATTTTTAGTTTGTATTACACATAGTTTTTATTTTCTTATTATATGCCGTTACGCATATTGATACGGAAACAGCCGCCGTGCAAATTTCGGATATGGGAAACGCCCACCACACATATGATTGCGGGTTTTGCGTCAGCGTAAACAACCACACCACGGGCAAAACGATAATGGCAAGACGAAGCGCAGAAATTATAAGCGGACTTACTGCATAGCGCAACGCTTGCAAAACGCCTTGCACAGCAATGCTGATCCCCATAAACAAATAACCGATGCTCGCTATTCGGACCGCCGTTATTACCGTTTTTGTAATCTCGCTTTCGCTTGCGCCGCTTGCCATTCCGAAAAGATTTGCAAGAGGTCCCGCAAGACTTTCAAACAGTACAGTTATTACAAGCGCAACAATGGCCGTGTCTAACAACCCCCATTTTATACAGTCCACCGAACGCTGCTTGTTGCCCATACCGTAGTTGTAGGACAGTACGGATATTATAGTATTGGATAATCCGAAGCAAGCGAACAATGCGAATTGCATGATTTTATAGTAAATGCCGAAGCTACCCTGCAAAAGAGTGGCATTGTACTTTGCCGTGCCTAATATGAGATTTACGCCCAGCATCATTACCGACAAAAACCCTTGCATTAGTGCCGCGGACAAACCGATATGATAGATTTCTTTTATGATTTTACCGCTCGGCTTGATATTTTTTACGTTATTTCCAATCTCTTTATTGGTAAGATAATGAAATAGCATTGCCGTAACAAGCGACAAAATTTGTCCGATTACGGTCGCCCATGCCGCGCCCGCAACACCCATATTTAAGGGATATATAAATACGTAATCGAGAATGATATTCGCAACCGCGCCCGCAATTTGGGAAAGCGTGGAATATAGCGTTCTGCCCGTGCTTTGCAAAAAACGCTCGTATATGGTAAACCCGATTGCGCCGAACGATAATATGCAACATATGCCTAAGTACTCGCCGCCCATTTGCGCAACAAGCTCGTTGCCTTTTGACTGGAACGCAATAAACGGTTTAGCCCCAAATAGCCCGAACAATAAAAATACCGCGTATATGCAAATTCCTAAAAATATTCCGTTGCCTACAACCCTATCCGCTTTTTCTTTATTCTTTTCTCCTAAGGATTTGGACAAAAGCGCGTTTATCCCAACACCGGTACCGACCCCGATTGCAATAATCAAAAGCTGTATCGGAAATGCGTAAGTGAGCGCAAGATTGCCGGCAACACCGTCCTCGCCCATATTGATAACAAACGCAGTATCGACTATGTTGTAAACGGCTTGCAAAATCATAGAAACAATCATGGGCAAACCCATCTTCCAAATCAGCTTGCCAATCGGCGTTACCGCCATTTTGTTTTGCGGCTCGACAATTTCTTGTTGCATAACTCTCCTTTCCAAACAAAAACGGCGTAAATCCGCAATTGGACTTACGCCGTTAAAGCAACTCATTGATACACTTATTATATGCTTTTTATCGCAAAATGTCAAGCGATTTAAAATTCGCGCTAAATTCTTTTTAGTAATACGCTACTCGCCTATGTGCCGCTTCGAGCAAAGCAAAAACCGTAGGACGGCATGTGGCGAGACTGCCCGCGGAACTCGCGGGCGGGCTTCGTCGTTCCGCCGAGCGCCTAGCGAACTGTGCGGCAAAATTGCTTAATCATTATTCTTATTATCTATTCTTTTTATTGTATTACATATATTTTATTTTCTTTGGCGCACTCTCGTCAACGAGCCACTTCAACCAAAGCAAAAGACCACCTAAAAGGTGGTCTTTGTTTTGGTCGAAGTGGCGAGACTCGAACTCGCGGCCTCATGGTCCCGAACCATGCGCGCTACCAACTGCGCTACACCTCGACGGCATTTGAGCGTATCATTATTTTACAACATAGTAATGATTTTGTCAAATGCTTTATCGCGGAATATTTACAAATTAAATTTACTCGGCTCGAATTTATTTTAAATTTTTTTGTATGGTGTGCGCGATCGCCGCGGTATAGTAGTCGGATATATCGGCGTTGACCGTTTTCCACGGCGCAACCTTTTCGTCCCCGGCGTCGAAAACGTGATACGCGCCTATATCCCCGCCCACCGCACGTCTTAGCGAAAAGAAACAGCTTTGGTAATATTCCACATAATCCACTACCTCTATGCCGAGCGCGCCCGTAAGCTTGGTCATTTGTATCAACAGCTTCAGCCGTTCGGGCGACGGAATAATCGGTTTTACGTTCAGCCTCGGCTCCAAACGCATAAGCACAACCTTTTGCGCGTTGCGCCTACACACTATCGACGCAAACTCCCTTATGCGCTCGTCCATGCCCAGTCGTTCCGCGTGGTACACTCTATACTTTTTATCCAAGCACACGCACACGTCCGTCGGGTTGCACTCGTTCATAAAATACACCGCGGCGTATTCAGCAACCTCGCGCTCGGTCATTAGCGTCAAGCCCTTTACCGCGCGAAGCTGGGCTTGGCGTTGCAGCGGACGCAAAACCGTAAAGAACGTAGCCACTCTATCGGTAACGCCGTCCATTTGCATAAGCTCTTCGTGCGTTGCCGAAAATATGCCGGCCACGCTACCGAACCGTTTCACAAGCCGCCATGCAAGATCGTCGCGTTCGCGTTCGTACAGCACCTTCAAGCAAAACTGAAGCATGCCGATGTCGCTGTTTTCTACGTTTAATAACTGCTTTTCTCTTTTGCTCATTCTCCGTCCAGCAATCCCGCGTCCATAGGATCGAAGTCGCCGTCGCCGGCGCCACCGTTGTTGCCATCGTAATCGTACGCCGAGTCGGATGGAGGCGGTGCCGATTCCTCAAAGCCGGCGTCCCTACCCGAATAGTATGCCGGAGCTTCCGGCGTACCCTTGTCGTCGGGCGACGAGAACGTGGTGGTAGCGGCGTGCCACAACAGCTTGACGTTGCCGGTTTCGCCGTTGCGGTGCTTGGCTATATTCAGATACACCTCGCTGACCGCCGGCCGCTCGCCGTTGGGGTTTGCGTTAGGCGCGTCCTTGCGGTCTATAAACAGAACTATATCCGCGTCTTGCTCGATAGCGCCGGAGTCGCGCAAGTCGGACAGCTTGGATTCCTTGTCCGCGCCCTTGCGCTGTTCGATGCTACGCGACATCTGCGAAAGCAACAGTATGGGCACATTAAGCTCCTTGGCCGCGAGCTTTAACGCGCGCGTGATTTCGGCTATTTCGCGCACGAAGTTGTCCAGTTTTTTGCCGCTTTGCATAAGCTGAAGGTAGTCTATCATTATAAAGTCTAAGCCGTTGGAATGCTTGAGCGCGCGGCATTTGCTGAGTATTTCCGCGGGCGTGATATTGCCCGTTTCGTCTATGTACAGATTGGTCCTAACCAGCTCGTCGCGGGCCGAATACAGTCTGTCCCATTCTTGCTCGCTGACCACGCCGCGGTTTGCGCGCGACATGTCGTAGCGCCCCACCGAGCAAAGTATACGCTTGGCCAACTGGGTCGCACTCATTTCCAGCGAGAACACCGCAACCGAAAACGGCTTGCCGGTATCGGGGCGTTTGTGCCGTGCGGCGTTTACCGCACAGTTCATTGCAAAGCTGGTTTTGCCTTGGCCGGGACGCGCGGCAAGAATAATAAGGTCGCTGTTTTGGAACCCGCCGCCGAGAATGCTATCCACCTTGGAAAATCCGGTCGGCACGCCGCGGTAGGCGGTGGTTTCCGTTGCGCGCTGTTTAAGATCCTCGAGCACAGTCTGCACGTACCCCTCCAGCCGTTCGGGCTTGCCTTGCCTCGTCGACTCCGAAAGTCTGTACAACGCCGCTTCCGCTCGGGATAGTGCGGCGCCGTCGGGGTCGAGGGCGTACGCCTCGTCCGCCATTTGGCGCGCAACGTTTATAACGGCGCGAAGCTGTGCCGTCTTTTTAACTATATCGAAGTAATACTCGGCGTTGGCCGTGGACGGTACCGCCGCTATCATTTGCGACAAATAGTCCACGCCGTTAATGCTCTTTAGCGTGCCCTTTTTTTCCAGCTCGCCTACTACGGTAACGAAGTCTATGGGCTTAGCGGCGGTAAACAATTCCGCAAGCGCGGCGTACACGTGCTTGTGCGCCGGCGTGTAAAAATCGTCGGCGGAAAGCTGCGGCATAAACTTACTGGCCGTCTGTCCGTCAATCAGCATGCCGCCGATAAGCGCGACCTCCGCTTCGTAGTTGTTGGGCATTTCGCGCGCAACCACGTTCGGGTGGTTCTTTATAAATTCTTCTCTATCGTCCTTTTTAGGCATAATATCCTCCGGATAATTAAGAATTCGGAATTCGGAATTCGGAATTATGGATAACTAATTCAATTAAGTTTGCTCGGCAGATTGCTATCATAGTCGCGGTACTGTTCGGGGTTATACGGAAATCTGTCGAGAAGCGTGGGTTTGTCTTTTTTGGCGCGGGTAAAAAGTATTATAAGCCCGAACACCAACGCGCCCGCCGCGACGGCCACCATGTACCAGCCGTACGGCACAGCGCCCTTGTACTTGTAGCGAATATACGTATCGGCGTCGTCGAAGTACCGCGAAAACACGTAAGCCGTACCCTTGTCGTCTTTTATTTTTTGCCCCGAGCTTTCCATTCTGTCCGAGCCGTACCGCACGTAGTTGAGTAGCAATCCGTCGGGATTGACGGTTTTAAGATACGGAAAGGCTTGGTCTATGGCGTGGAGCGACACTACAGTTTCGCCGTGCGCGTCATGCGCCACCGCGCCGTTTTTTATCCGTTCGAGAACGGTGGACGAGCGCAAAGGCTGAACGTTGTCGTAGTTTTGGCGCACGCCGTTGAACGGATTGGGCGAGGTTGCCGTATATGTGCGCACGAACGGATTTTCGGTATGCGTGGTAGTAAAGTCCACCTTGGTACCAAGCTCGGCCAGCTCGCCGCCGTTAGTTACTTGCTTGCGGTAGCGCACGGTATACTTTCCGTCGGCGTTGGTCGCACTGACCAGCGTATAGTCGTAATCGGCAAACAGCCTTGCAAAATAGCCTTGCACGGTGTACTTGTTGCCGTCCACATCGTTGATTGCGGTGCGCTCCATGTTCGCCACCGTATCGGCGTCCACGCTAAGCTCGTACATGTGGTAGCGCACGCCGTCCTCGTCGTAGTCGTAGACGGACAGCGTGGCGCCGCAACCGGTAAGCAGTAGCGCTACGGCACAAACCGCAACGAGCATTATTATCCGCTTGGATCTTTTTATGCAGTCAAGCGCCATTAAGCGAGTTTTTCCAGCTCGTCAAGCGCTTCGTTAAAGAACTTGAACGCGTCGTCGTACGGCTTGGCTTGCGCCAAATCGACTTGAGTATCGCACAGAATATCGTACGGCGATTTGTGCCCGCCGGCGCTGAGGAACTTGGTTTTGTAAATATCCACGTAACCGTCGCGCGACAGAATGTTGTGCGCAATGCTGGTTGCCGCGGTCATGCCGGTAGAATACTTGTACACGTAAAACGCCTTGTAAAAGTGCGGGATACGCGCCCACTCGTACGCAATTTTGTCGTCCGATATAACGTGCTCGCCGTAGTACTTTTTGTTAAGCTCCAAATACGTTTCGCTAAGGTTATCCACCGTGAGCGGCGTGCCCTCCAAATCCATTTTGTGCGCCGCGTACTCGAACTCGGCAAACATCGCTTGACGGAACACCGTAGTGCGGAATCTGTTAAGCCTAAGGCTGAGCAGATATTTTTTGATATTATCGTCCTTAACGTTTTTGGTAAGGTAGTCGTCGAGCAACGTTTCGTTGCATATGGACGCGACCTCGGCCACGAAAATCCTATAGTCCCACTTGGAATACGGCTGGTTGTTTTGCGAATAGTAGGAATGCATGCAGTGGCCCAGCTCGTGCGCCAGTGTGAATATGTCCTCGGTGGTGGGCGTGTAGTTGAGCAGTACGTACGGGTGCGCGCTGTACGCCGACCAGCTGTACGCGCCGCCGCGTTTGCCGTCGTTGGGCATTACGTCTATCCAGCCCTCGGTCATTGCACGGTTCAAAAGCTTTACGTAGTCCTCGCCCATCGGCGCCATTGCTTGCTTTACCATATCGCACGCCTTTTCGTACGGAAGCTTCATTTCGGCGTTTTCGACGATAGGCACGTAAAGGTCGTACATGTGCTGGTCCTTAAGCCCGAGTATCTTTTTGCGCAAGCCGATATAGCGGTGAAGAGGCTCAAGATTGCGGTTTACCGCGTCGATAAGATTGGTATACACCGTAGTGGGCACGCCGTCGCCGAACAACGACTGCTCCAAGCAGTCGCCGTAGCCGCGCGCCTTGGCGTAAAAGTTGTCGGCCTTGACGTTGCCGGCGTAGTTGGCGGCAAACGTGTTGATGTGCGCTATATATCCGTCGTAAAGATTGTTGAACGCTTTTTTGCGCACGGCGCGGTCGGAATCGGACAACAGCTCGCCGTAGCTGCCGTTGGTAAGCTCTATCTTTTTTCCGGCCTTGGTGACCGGCTTGAATTTGAGGTCGGCGTCGTACAGCATGTGCGCAACGTTGTACGTAACGTTAAGCGCCTCGCCCGCCATAGCGATAAGCTTCTCCTCCTTGTCGGAAAGTATGTGCGCCTTTTGCCGCACCACCTCTTTAAGCATAAAGTCGAAGTCGGCAAATTCGGGATCGGCAATATACGCGTCCAACACCTTTTGGTCGAGCGCGCCAAGCTCACTGCTTATAAACGACGCCGCCGCGCCGTACTTGCCCGCCAAGCCCTCCGTGCGCGACGCCAAACCGACGGCACCGCCGTTGGTGGAATCCTCGTCGCGGTACATGTGCGAGTAAATATAAATAAGCTCGAACTTTTGGGACACCTCGGCGTCCAGCTTTAAGCAAGCAAGCGCGTCGTTGCGATTTTTCAGCTTGCCCTTGTACGCCTCGATTTGCGCTATAGCGCCGTCCACCTCGCCGAACAGTTTTTCAAACTTTTCGGCGCTTTCCACCATTGCGGATAAATCCCAACGATACTTGCTTTCCACTTCGTTTCTTTTCATATACTATACTCCTTGTCAAAATAGTATAGCATAACGCCGCGGATAAGGCAAGTGTTAAATTGAAATTAGGAATTCGGAATTATGAATTCGGAATTGTAAGTTATTTCAACATAGAGATCAATTTCGCACGACGGAAGGGCGAAAAGTCCATGCTTATAAGCGCGTATGCGCCAAGCGATTGACACACCGAATAGCCTTGTTCATGCTCGAAGTAGTGACAGCCGTCGTACTTGGGCAAAGTGTGCGCAAGCGGCGGGCGCATAACGGCAAACCCCGCCGCCTCGATAGATTTTACCTTGTCCGTTCTGCATAGCGCAAAAAATGCGCCGTCGCCCTTGACCGGCGGCATAACGCAGTCGAGTGCGGAAGTGAGCGCGGCAAGGTTGGCCTTGTTGCGCTCGTGAATTTTGGACAATACGGATAGGTGCGCGCACGCAAGCGCCGCGGTAAAGTTGTTCAGCCGATAGTCGTGGTTTTCGCCGTCGGTGTATTCGTAGCGCGCAAACCGCCGCGCCGCAGTACAATCGTCGCCGCACACCGCGCCGCCGATCCCGCCGAACCCGACGGCCGCGTAGTCACAGTCGTACCGCCCGCCGCAAAGCACGTTTGCGCACAGCTCGACGGTGGGCACGTTCCACGCCTTGCACATTGGCACCAGCTTGTCGTAGTCGGCTACGCTACCGAACGCATTGTCTATTATCACCGCCTTGGGCGGCTTGTTTTGCAAACCCGCCCACACCAGCGCCGTTTCCAGCGCGAGCGGCGATACGCACCGAGTTTCGGGATCGCAGTCCAAAAACACGGGCACCGCGCCCATGTTGGTGACCGGCGCGAGGTACGAATAGAACGTGAAAGTCGGCACGAACACGTAGTCGCCCCGCCCCACGCCGCAAAGGTGCAACGCCGTATGCACCGCGCCGTCCAGCGTGCTTACCGCAACCGTACTCTTGTCGGTAATCTCGGCGACCTCGCGCTCCAGCCTCGATACGTAGTCAGTGCCGCCCAGCGCGTCGTTGAGTGCCGCCGCCGCTTCGCCTTGTTTGTCTATGAATATCATAGACGTAGTATACGCAATTATGAATTAAGAATTCAGAATGAGGCGGCTGTGCCGCATTAAGGTCGCCCCTCATCTGCCATTCGGGCACCTTCCCCCACGGAGAAGGTATTCATGCGATTAAGCCGTTTCACATAAGCACCTTCCCTTGGGGGGGGGAAGGTGTCACCGTAGGTGACGTCGGGCAATTATTCTAATAAAATCTTTCCCTTAATTCAACGTTAAAACACAAACTCCCGCAACAATGCAAAGGTTATTAACAGCGCGACGATAAACACGCCCACGCAAATAAGTATAATCGTAGTCTTTTTGGACTTGGCTTCGTCATGATCGGGCTTACCGTAAATCTTGCGGTTGACAGAATTTATCATGCGAGATATGCGCTTGTACACAACCAGCGTTACAACTACCGCAACCAAGCACCGCAGCAAATTGAACGGCAATACCGACACCCACAAATAATAGTTAAAGAAGGTAGCTTTTGTGCATGCGGGGAAAAGCGGTTTCATCATCATTATAATCATATCCCAACCGAACAGTTGAGCGTAGAACGGCACAAGCACAAGCCAATTTATAAGTATGGCAATCACAACCTCCGCCAACGTGCCTATTGCCATGCCGACGAGCGCGCCCTTAAATGTGCGGTGCTTTTTGTAGATTATCCCCGCCGTGACGGCAAACGCGCACGAAGTAACGAGGTCGGACAACTCCCCAACGAACATAGTCGAGGTGCCCTTTACCACGAGCTTGATAAGGATTTCCACCACCACTATCACCCCGCCCGACACAGACCCGAGCGTAAACGAGCCTATCAGTATAGGAATGTCAGACAGCTTAAAGTCTAAAAACCCGGGGAAGGCAAACGACAGTTTAAAGTTGAGTATATACAGCACGCCTGCGAGTGTTGCAAACATTGCTATAAACGCAATGTGCGTTGAGCTAATACCTTGTTTCGTGTTTTCATTAGACATAATAAAAAACTCCCCAAAGCATGCTTTGGGGAGTGCGCAATACAATAATAGTTATATCGTACGTCATTCTTTTATCATCCGGACTGTACCGTCGGTTTGGGAATTTCACCCAATCGGGAACGCCTAAGTTCGCGTTCTTAGTGGACTATAACCACCGGTGGGGAATTTCACCCCGCCCCAAAGAATACTGTAAACTTATTATATACGGTGTAATAAATATTGTCAAGTAAAATAGATTATATGGTTAGGCTTCCTCTTCGACAACGGTAAGCTCCGCAACCGGCCAATTATCAAAATCCGCGGGATCGTCGCCGTAGGCAAACAACAAAATTGTTTCTTCCGTAAGGTCTACGGTATACAGCGGTTGATTGGAAGCATTTTTGAATGTGTAGTAATCGTCGGCGACATTCTTAATCCATGTGCCGGACACAGTGCCCCAAGTAAACGTTCCGTCGCCGCTTACGATAAGGTGGCTTTGGTTGGGGTTCATCTCGTCAGGCGCGTATTCGCCGACGATTGCGTCCTGCTCCGTTTCTTCGACAACGGCAAGCTCTGCAACAGGCCAATTATCAAAATCCGCGGGATCGTCGCCGTAGGCAAACAACAAAATCGTTTCTTCCGTAAGGTCTGCGGTATACAGCGGTTGTCCGGAAGCATTATTGAATGTATAATAATCGTCGTCGGTATTTTTGGTCCACGTGCCGGACACAGTGCCCCAAGTAAACGTTCCGTTGGCGCTTACGATAAGGTGGCTTTGGTTGGGGCTCATCTCGTCGGGCGCGTATTCGCCGACTATCGCGTCCGTTACCGTC
>JAIDCZ010000016.1:0-3651 GCA_029055565.1 Clostridiales bacterium | reverse complement strand
CGCTTACGATAAGGTGGCTTTGGTTGGGGCTCATCTCGTCGGGCGCGTATTCGCCGACTATCGCGTCCGTTACCGTCTGCTCGGCTTTTGCAAAGACCAGCGGACCCATGCCGTCGTCATAAGTAAATTCGCCGTCGGCGTACGTCATGGTGTAAGTATATCCTTCTGACGGATTAAACGAGAAGCTATATTCCCCGCCATCGCTCTTATTCCAAGCGCCGGATGCAATCGTATATTCTTCGTCTTCCGTAACTTCCTTAACGTTGAACGAGCCGTTTTTATCGATTGTAAGAACATATTTGGTTTCGCCCAAATCGCACTCGTATTCGCCGACAATGGGATCGGCTTGCTGCTGCTCGCCGTAGTAGTAGCAAGCGAACATCCAAACGTTTTCGTCGTCGGCCGCGGGAAGAAGCGAAAGGTTTTTGTTGGCAAGTATTTGATTGGTTATTATCTGCAAAATGTTTTTAAGATCGGCAGTAAGCGGGCAAGCGCCGTCCTCGTTGACGTACTTGGCATAATACTTTTCTACCGTTATATCGTCGGGATTGGGTATAATCGCATTGTTTTGCGAATCGTACTTGTAATCCTTAAAGCCGCGCAGCAGCTCGCGGTAATCGTCGTAGGTTTTGCCTTTGGAAAGGTCGGCCGCGTCAGTACCGGTGGTGACGTCTACAACGTACGGATTAACGCCGAGGGTGTAATATTCGATATACGCAACAGCGCCACCGCGGAACCTTACGCTATCCAGCTGCTCGGTGAGTATGACCATTACGACGGGACCGTCGGTCGTGCCGTAGTGATAGTAGCCGTCATTGCCCAAAACAAGCTCCGCCGTGCCGTCAAGCGGAACGGGCATAAGCTCTGTGCCCTCGGGTGCGTCGTACGTGGCAAGCGTTTCCGGTGTAGTTTTAGTGTTGTAGGTGTCTGCAAGGTCTGCCACCTTGTCTACCCTTACGTCGATAGCTGCGGGATATTCGCCCTTGACCGAAACTGCAAAGTATGCGGTATAGCCTAAGCTTACCAAATCCTCGGTAAACTTGTACTCGGCTTTGGCGTTGGCTTCGTATTCGCCGTCCGCAAACGTAGCGGCTTCCGCATTTTCCAAAGAATCTACGCACTTGATAGCGCCCTCGCCCTGCAACGTCAGTCTATACGACGCGCCTGCGGCGGGAGTAAGCGCAATAACCGCATTGGCGCCCGCCTTGTTAATTGCCGCTTTAACGGTGGTGGTTGCGGTCGCGCCCGTAATTGCAGTGCTGGATGCGGCGGGAGTTGCAACAATAAATTCAAGCTCCAAAGCCGTAGTTGTGGCTCTGTTGGTAACGTTGACGTAGTACCGATTACCTTTAACGGCGGTTACATCACCATAGCCGAAAATGTAACTGAAATTCCAGCCGTTATTAGGCGCGTCGGTATCGCCAAGCAAAAAGTTGGGGTTGATTTTGTAGCCCATAATGCTTTGGTCGTACCCGACGGCATAAAGATCGTAGTAGCCGTTAATATCGGCGGTAAAGGTGTAGTATGCCGTTTCGCCAACAGCAATATTGGCTTTTATCTTGTAAGCCTTGTAGCCGTCGATTTTTCTGATATCGTCATTGTAATTGTCTATCTCGGCATCTGTCATTGCCGTCATTGTCGCAAAGTCGAGTACGTTTACCGGATAGATAGTAACAGTCTGTTCGTTTACTGTTGCGGACAGGCTGACATACGTATTTTCGTCACCGTCGTAAATGTAAGTACCCTCGTCCGTTTGATGCACAGCATACGCATCGCCGTCGCACTCGTACGCATAGCCTGCGGGCAAGTCGAATACCTTAATGTGGTAATCGTTTTTGGCCGCGTCTATTCTTGCCAAACCGGTTTCGTCAATCTCCACAGGTTCAAGGCAGTTGCCGTTTATGCAAATGCCGACCGATACGCCCTCGGCGGTAAACGGCGAGCCGTCGGGATTGACAAGCTTTACCTTGTACGCAAACTTTTCCGCAAGGTTGACGGTAAGGCTGCGGTCGTCGGAGAATGTAAACGCCGCGCCTGCGGGAACCTCGTAGCCCTCGGGCAGGTCGCTAAGCTCCACTGTGTAGTCGTCGGACTTTACCAGCTTGAACGTGACCTTGCCGTCGGCACTCGTGGTCTTGGGCGCGTAAGAGAGCGCGCCGTTTTTGACCGTAACCTTTACGCCCTTTACAGGCGCACCGTCCTTGTTGACTGTAACGGTGTATGTAACGTTGGCGTCATTGCTGCTGTCGTCGCCGCCGCAAGCCACAAACAGCACCGCGGTCACGGCAAGACAAAGCGCCAAAAGCGCAAGCACTATTTTGTTACGCAATTTTGTCATATTTTTGCCTCCAAAAATTTTATTTCGTCTTTATGACGTTAATAACATATTTGCCCTCATCCACCGCTTACGCGGTCCACATTCCCCCAAGGGAAGGTCGGGTTATGGTTATAATTCCGAATTCCGAATTGATTAAGGATTATTCGCGTCGTGAGTTTTGTAGTACCAGCAAAGCCTTAACCACTCGTTGTCGAGCGCTTCCTCGTACTCATTGTCCATAAGTATATTTACGCGCGTTTCTATATAGAGATTGAGAAGAGCGATCAAATCGTCGTCAACCTTGACCAAGCCCTCGTTTTCGCCCGTTTCGGCGGCGGCGATGTAGTCCTTCATTATTTGGGTGTAGTCCTTAAAGTCCCTATCTATGCCGCTTTGCGTCAAATCGAACTTTTCGACGTAGTTGGTGATATTCTCGTCGTATTCGTCGGTATAATACGCTATTCTGTACCGCAAATCAAAAACATAATAGTCGCAGTATTCGTCCAATGTGGGGACCTTTAATTTTTGATCGACAAGCTGCGATATGGACAACGTAGGAGAAACTTGCGAGGGATACTTAACGTCAAGGTAAATATAGCTACCGAGCGAACCGTCGGCATTCTTTACATGGTAATAGCCGTCCTCGTCCTTGTCGTATTCCACCGCGCCCGCAAGCTCGACGCCGATAAGATTGCCTTTGCTGTCGTATATCAAGTCGAACACACCCTCCGAACACTGCACCAGCTCTGTGACCGATTGTCCGACGTTGGTTACTTTAAAGTCCAGCTCGCCCAAGTCCTGCATGAGCAGCGCAACTTCTATATAGTATTTGTGACCTGCGGTCAGGTATCTGTACACTACAAAGTTTTGCTCGTTTTGCCCATCGCGTATAAACCGATCGTCGCCGCTGTACACAAGAGGATGATTGTCGTCGGTATCTTCATCGTACAGCCACATCTGCGACGCCATATCGCCGTCGGGCAGCAACGATTCTATTTTGTACACAGCGCTCTCGCCGGGTGTAAACGAATATATGCGGGTTGATACCGCGCCCATTACGCGCGTGAGATCGGCGGTAAATACGGTATCGACCTCGATGGGGATTGCCGTTTTTTCGGTAAGCCCGAGTATAGGATTGCTAATATACTCGCCCGCGCCGTAGTGCGAGTAGAACGTACACAACTCCAACCAGCCGTTTTCGCGCACCGCTTTGCCCTCCACCTTGGCGATAAACGCCGAAAGCAGGTCGCGCAGCTCGTCGTCCACGGGCAAAAGTCCGTATATATCGGATGCCGCCGCCGTACTGCAATATGCGGCAAGCTCGTTGCGGTAGT
>JAIDCZ010000015.1 GCA_029055565.1 Clostridiales bacterium | reverse complement strand
CTACACTCGACTAGTCGTCGGCAGTGTCAGATGTGTATAAGATAAATTGATACTTCCTGCTATGATGTAATAATAGGGTATAGAGCGGACGATTCATACTTCTCGTTTGCGCAGTCATTTGTAAGTAATGCGCTTCCGATGAGGAGTTTATCTCGTGCGCTGCAACTCGGGAAACTTGGAGAACAAACAGTTTTAGTTTCCGAAAAGTCTTTTGAAAGAATTTCGTTTGTGGACGCGGTTCCTGTTGCAAAAGAGGAATATTATCCTAAATTTTTGGCAAGAGATACAGAAGCGAGAAGATCTTTTAGAGAAGATATAAAAAATAACAAACCATATAAAGATGATATTTTTGTTATGGATATCTTGAGGAAGGAGATTAAGAATGACGATCCGCGCATACAACGAATTATACTTGAGTGATGCACAAAGTAATTTGGCTAATGCTTTCGATTATGCAATAAATGTTTGCAAGCAAACTCCGGATATTTTTGCTAAGATTTTTTCTCGCTCTGAATACGCGAAAAAATTCGAATGCGGAGATCCTGCTATAGTGTCGGGCAAATCAGGGGTAGAGTTAGTAAAGAGTATTTTAGCTAAAATAAATATATTTGACACTTTTCCCGAACCGCAATTCAGTCAAGATAGAAGTCCCGAATATTGGGCGGGTTGGGCAATCGCATATTATCAGTGGTATAGCGCAAAGCGCTTTAAGGACATTTTTGCAAGAATACCGCTTTCGCAAATAATTTTAATGTACAAAGTTTTTCACGAAATGGATATTATGGCATTTGTAGAATCGATGGAAAAGCGTTATGCCGAGGTTAAAGTTGAAACGAAGCTCCGTTCTTTACGTGAGGCAAGAGGACTGTCTCAAAGAGAACTGTCAAATGTTTCCGGTGTCAAGCTTCGCTCCATTCAGCTTTTTGAACAGAAAGTAAATGATATAGATAAAGCACAAGCCCATACGCTTTATAAATTGGCAAGAGTGCTTGGATGCACCATTGAAGATTTACTTGAAAATCCGGAACAAATATTATAAATATTGGCGAAAACAATGTGGTCAAATCTCTTTCTTTGTGAGAAAGAGTATATTTAGGAAAAATTGATAAAGAGGTAGGAAAATGTACAGCTCTGAAATTAGAATAAATTATATATCGGAGTATATAAGTGCTTATGAAAGCAAGATTAAATTGCTTAATAGTGAAGGACTCTTTGATGCAGCAAAGCTTTTCGAGCTATTTGCTGTTGAAGTTGGTTCACTATATTTTGGACAAAGACTTAAAAATTTAAATATAGAAAAAATGAATTATCCGACAGTAGATTTGATTTCAGAGGACAAATCATTTTATGTTCAAGTCAGTACTGCCAAAGATATTCCAAGCAAAATAAAATATACGCTTGACAAGATTGAGAATTCGGATAATTCAGAGCTGAAGTGTATAAAGCGAGTAAAATTTTTTGTTTTGAATAATGAAAGTGCTTCCGATGTAAATGATTTAATTGAAGAGAATCAAGTAGGCAATACTCTGTTTGTTAAAAAAGATGACTTAATTACAACTGCTGATATAATTAATAAAGCAATACATGATTTAGATTTTCAATGTAAATTGTATGATCTTTTATATAAGGAAGAGCAATCCATTAAAAATAATCTCTATAAATGGAAAGATGCGATAAAAAATAGTAAAGTCGGTCTAGCGAGTATAGATTATAGAATCAATAACGAATATGAAATAGATAGGACAGATATTATCCAAAAAATAAAAACAGATAATCAAAAAAATATTTCTATTCAAGGGCATGCCGGTAGCGGCAAATCTGCATTGTGCAAGTTAATAATAGAGAATGAATCAAATATAATTTATGCACGTGCAGAAAGATTTTTAGAAGAAACCGATATCAATAATATCTGGGGATTTAATATAAGAGAAACATTCGCGTATTTAAATGACAAGCCTGTGGTGTTTTTTATTGATGCTCTTGAATTTATAGCAGATTGTAAAACAAAGTTGGATTTACTCTATGTGCTATATGATTGCGCAAAAGAATATCCAAACGTAAGAATAGTTACATCTTGTAGGACAAGCGATAGAAATGCTTTTATTAAGTTGGAGGGTAACTATAATATACAAGTTTACGAATTAGGCGAGCTAACTATCGAGCAACAATTAGATATTGCCAATAAATATCCAATAATTGCTGAAATGGCAACCATAGGTGCTTATAAGGTTTTTTTGAGTTCGCCGCTTTATGTAAATTTAATAGTATCACACATTGCTGATATAAAAAAAATAGAAGATGAAAACAAATTTCGAGAGTATATTTGGGAAAATATTATTTGCAGTAATAAGAAAAAGTACAAGGATATAATAAATGACATAGTATTTTCAAGAGCCAAAAGTTTATCAGTAGGGGTGTCTGCTGATAGATATGAAACTAAAGATATCAATAAACTAATTTCTAATGGGGTGCTAATTAGAAATTCCAATACAGTTCGTTTGAAGTACGATATGTTTGAAGACATTTGTTTTGAACGTTTTTTTGATTGTGCTTTCGATGAATGTAAGGGTGATTATAATTCTTTTTTTGAAAAAATTACTACTTTAAGTTTGTGCGTTTATAGGCGTTATCAAATATGGATTGAAAATAAATTATTGGCGAAATCAAATCGTGAGAAATTTTTGTATGATTTGGTTTTTTCAAATACAATTCCAAATGATTGGAAGATGCAGACGCAAATTGGATTGATTAAATCTCGACACAGTAAATCGTTTTTTACCGAATATGGCAAAGACCTGATTAGAAATAATCTTTTGAATGACTTTATTTATCTTACGAATTTATATGGCTTTGAAATAAACAGTTCTTCAATCTCTGAATACATTATTTCATTAAATGCAGATGGGAGCGGAAGGGCTTGTTTGATTCACTTAATTGCTTCAGAAAAATGGCATATCGGCAATGAGACATCTTGGTCGGCAATTTCCAAACTCTGTAGTGACTACTCAAAGCGCAAACTTTTTGATAAAGAAATCGCTCGTGATTGTTTAAATATTCTTAGTTATATAATAGAATCTTATTTTCCTATAACATCAAAAACAGATACATACGATCTTAATAAACGCTTAAAAGATTTAATATTACCAGTTTATACTATGGCAGAGTATACAAGCAATTGGATTAAGATTTTCTGGGATAAATTGTCGCAACTATATAAATCGGGCGAGAATAACAATGTATCTATTAGCCGTGATTTAATTGAATACACTTTAAAGTTTGAACACGTTGCGTTAGCCAAATATATGCCTAAAGAATTATGCAATTTAGCTGAATTGTTTTGGACTTATGATCCTAAAATGAGAGAAGAAGAATTTTGGGGTATGTTTCAACGTGATAAAGAAAAAATGGCATATCTTTATGGATTAAGTCAGCAAGCTGAAAACTATGAGTATGGAACAACAAATGAAGCTGTTCTTTACAAGTCGTTTTTCCTTGTTCTTCTTAGAACAAACTTTTGGTTGGGTGTTAAATGGGTTATACATTTTATTAATCAGGCTGTTGAAAAGTTATCAAATAATTTAAAGGCTGATTTACCCAACTATACAATCTATTTTAGCGATATTGCAAAGAGTAAAGATTATATGGGGGCTGAAACAATGTGGCTTGCAACGACACAGGAGTATTCTATGCCGCTATTACTATCAGATTTGATATATAGTCTGAAATATGAGATTTTTAATGTAATTAAGACTTTAAAAGATAACGATAGGGACTATGTAAAATTTGCAAATGATATAAAGGATATTCTTTTTACTGAATCGAATAACATTGCTTTATTGACAATTATATCCGATGTTGGAATGGGATTTGAAAATGATCTACCTGGATATGCATTAGATTTAGTTTCCAATATTAAACTTGTTTTGAATGACATAACTAGATATTCAACGCTGATTAATAATCCGGTAAAAGACTTGCTTGAAAAGCAAATTCGTATGAGTGTTGGAATTCCATTTCCTATGAAGAAAAGATATGAGAAATATATTCAACAAACCAATTTAATCAATTATTTCACTAAAGTATTTTTATACGGCGATATTAAAATAAAAGAAAAGTGCAATGCAATATTAGATTACTTGTATTCAATAATTCCAAACGACGATGAACATGCAACAGAATATCTTCAAATACAGAAAATGGATTTAAATAAATCTAAATTATATGTAGTCGAAGATAAATATATAGCCATAGAGCCTACAATATCTGGTGCAACAGAAGAATTAACCAAAGAGCAGGAAGATATTAACGGTCCAGATAAGGTTATAACTGATTTAATTAAGGAGTGCAATGAGAAGTTCCAAGATGGGAAATTAACTTTGGAATATTGTTTTGTTGCAATAGATGAGATTATTGACAATATGAAAAAGAGTGCGCATGGGTTTACCTATGAAAATAACTTAATCGCTTTTATTAGTTATGCAATTTCTCATGATGAATTAGACGATATGCACAGGGCAAGATATTGTGATTTATGGATAAATGGTATATACCGCATAATGATGAATACTGGAAGTTTTGTAATTGATTACAAATTTTCGCTTATTCTATTTGCACAGATAGAAAAATGTGCAAACAAAAAGATAAAGAATAAAATAAAAAAACTTATGCTTGATTGCATTTTATATTGTGGTCCAAATGGGATAATACGTAATATCTCACGATTAATTCATGAATATTTGTTTCAAAAGAAGTCTTTATCAAGAGTTTTCTTTAATACCATTGTTAAGTTATCTGAGGATGAAATGATTCATCAGAAGTTTAATGCAGATTATGCTTATTCTCACAAGATAGATATTGGTGAAAATTCATTTATACCGAATATGCAACCTAAATTAAATGGAATCGATTATCGCATTAGAGATAATGGTGATCAACCGTATGAGGATAAAAAGGATGAAATAATTAAAGAGTACCTTTATAATGAAAAATCGTTAGATTTATCTTCATTTGCGATGTCCGAACATGATATATCAATTATGAGTTATGCGCTTAATTGTCTCAATACAATTAGTGATGAAGTGGAACAACGGATTGTAAAGAGTTACATTTTAGAAGTGATTGATATGTATCAGGCGACTGCTCATTCACATAGATATTATGATATTCTGAATGTTTATCAAACTTCGGAAGTTCAAGCATTGTTGCAAAGAACTCTATTATTAGAGGATGCTCAGAGTGATATCGTTCTTGATATTCTTTTTGACAAAATGGATTTTTCAAAATTTGATTATCATGCTATCGAATATTACCAAGAAGTCTTTGGCGTGCTATTATCATTTTATTTTGATTCACACAATGATAAGGAACAAAGAATAAAATGTGAAAATATAATTTATAAGCTTGAAGAAAAAATAGGCAATATACAAAATGACCATGTAAAAAAGCAGCTATACAAATGTTTAATATTTTCATTGACAAGAAACGGGGGATCTGGTGATTGGAGTAATTGCCCATCCTCATACTCATATCAAGATAAACAGTTTTTGAATAAAATATTTAGCAAATATGGAGGCTATCATCTATCAGATCTTATTGATGTAGTTTTCAAGCTTCATATTAAAGATCTTTTACCTGAAGTTTTGATATCGGTTCAAAATGCATTCCAAACTTGTATTGATAATTATGGTGAAGATACATTCAGTAGAATTGTGCAGGAAAAATCTACATTGATACTTTTAATAATTACGAGAGCATTTCTTGATTTCAATAAAAAAATAAAAGAAGATACGAAACTAACAAATAGTTATGAATGGATTTTGAGCAAATTGCGCGATATGGGTTATGCAGAAGCTGCTGTTATACTCGACGAGTTTAGAATTCATTAAAATGTACGAGGTGTAATAATGCTTACAGAAGAAGAATACTTTAAATTTATTATTAAGCAACAAAAGATGTTGACTGATGAAATCAAAGAAGCTATAAAAGAGCAGGAAAAACTAAGTAAGCTTGCCCATGAAATGCAAGATGTGCGGGATGCGCTTGAAGAAAAATCCAGAGATTTAATAATTCTAGGTTTTGCAAAGCTAAAAGAAAAATATCCGGATATAGAAAATAAATTAAGTCAAAAAGAAACCACTCTGGAGGCGATGAGGTGGTTGCTTAATGAATTTATTAATAAATCAGAAAATTATTTATATGTTTCTGATCGGATGAAAGAGATTCCGGAATTTCAAGAGAACCAAAAGTTGCAAGATGAGTTGGGTATTGCAACCTATAATTATTTTAATGCTGTCTATGTTTTGAATAAAAAAATTGATTCTGACAGAAAGAAATTTTTTTCAAAAGTATACATAGAAAAAATGGATGAATATGCCGATAAAGGACTACTGCTTTATTTTCTTGAAACTCCAGATATTGATTTGTTTGATGAAGAACTGACAGAAGATATTTTAATTGACACTTTCTTATATAATGATTGCATTAGTTTTAAAATAATGCTTGAAAGATATGTCAATATACCTAATCCAAGCCCTATTATGCGAAGAAAATGTGAGGATTTAGTTGATGCGATAAATCTTATTAATGATGGATGCTATCGAGCGGCAGCAAGGAATATATTTGCTTTATTGGAAAGTGAACATAAACGTTGTGCCGATGCCTTCGAGGGTTATTTTACAAAAAGGAAGAAGTATAAGAAAGGTCATGAGCGAGCTAATAAGATTAAAAACTTATTGGATAAAATAAGTATAGAATGGGAGCAGCATAGCTGGGAGAAGATTAACGATTACTATAAAAAGGTTTTTGCAAATAATAAGATTGAAGGGGTTTGTTTCCGAAATGGTATAGTGCATGGAGATTATCCCGAAGATGCAATAGATACAAATGCCAGAGAAGTCGCTAAATTAGTTTTGTTGTGGCTAAACTTAAGATTAATAGCTGACAGTTTAAGTATTCTTGAAGATGGTTATAATAGTGTGCTTTCTTACATAACAGGCATGGCAATAGCGCAAGAATCATAATAATATTATTTGACAAGAGCATAACTTAGTGATATTATATTACTATATTTGGGAGGTGAAAACCAATGAGTTCATTGAAAATTATAGACCAGTTTTGTAATACGTTTGCACAAGCCAATATCAAAAATCCTCGCAAATAATTAGGGTAAAATAACGCAAAGCAAAATAAGGCTTATTCCAAAACGGAGTAAGCCTTATTTCTATTGCAAAATGCGTAAGCTTTTCAATTCATTAAAATAACTACTTGACAAGAGTGCGATTTAATGATAATATAGTAGTAGGAAATTAAAGCCTAACGCATCGTTTTAAAATTTAAGGCGTTTGCGGGTTATAAAAGGAGGTAAAACTATGTATTGTGTAAAATGCGGCAAGCAAACGGAAGGCGATGAAACGCTCTGCAAAGACTGCAAGGCGGCGGAAAACGCAACCGTTGCAAAGTCGAACGAGCCTATTGCGCAAAACGCACCCAATACTAAAACCAACGCCAACATGCTTTGCTTTGGTAGGGCGTTGGCTTCAGCTATTATGGGCTTTGGCGTGTTTATAATTTCTAACGTGCTTAACAGCGGCGGTTGGAGAATGTTGCTTATATCTATGATATTTATGATTATTATAGACGTTGCCGCAATCGTTATGACTATAATTTTCGGATCACAAGCCATACGTGCGTACGGCACCTTTAAGACCGACAACACAAACAAAAAACCGTTGCCGGCGTTCGTTTTGGGCATAATAGGAGTTATTCTTGCCGGTATAGCAACCGTTATGGTGCTTATATTCCTTATGATTCAACTACCCGTAGCGTATGCTTAATATAAATAGACGCTGATTACCGCGCGACAAGTTTTGTCGCGCGGTATGCGTTTGAACTAACTAACAAAAAAACGACGGTAAAATTATGAGTAATACCGAAAAAAACGTATCCGCAGGCACCGCCTTGCAAAAGCTTAAGGCGGGTAACCAAGCATACTTACGTTCTGTAAACGGCGTAGGAGATATTTCGCCCGAAAGGCGGCTGTATACGAGCCAAAACGGACAGCGGCCGTATGCAGTTGTAGTAGGCTGTTCAGATTCGCGCGTAATCCCCGAAAGCATTTTTTCTGCGGGCATAGGCGATTTGTTCGTTATACGCGTTGCCGGCAACGTCGTGGACGATATTCAGCTGGGCAGTATTCAGTACGCTACCGAGCATTTGGGTTGTAAGCTCGTCGTCGTGCTTGGGCATACCGGTTGCGGTGCGGTCGGTGCCGCGTCCGGCCATAACGACGGATTCGTCAAGTATATAACCGACGAAATAAAGCAAGCTATCGGCGACGAAAAGGACGCCGTAAAGGCGAGTATTCTCAACGTAAAGCAAAGCGTGACTAAAATAGACAAGCTGTTGAACATGGACGGCGTTAAGGTTGTGGGTGCGCTTTACCACACAGACAGCGGACTCGTCGACTTTGATTTATCCTAATATAGAAACTAAGTACGAAAAAGGACTTGTCGTAAGCCGATAAGTCCTTTTTCGTGCCGAAATGCGAAAAACGGCAAATCACGTACTAACAATTTTCGTCGGGTATATTGACTTTGGCGCAAAATATGGTAATATATATTAGATAACGATTATACGCTGTTGCGCACAAAAAGGAGAATGATTTATGTTTACCGTTAAAATTTTCGATAAGGTTCACGAGTTAAGCGAACGCACGCCGGCTATCAAGCTGATTAACGACAACGACAAGCGGTATATGGCGGTTAAGGTAAACAATAGGCTTAGGGAGCTTAACTTCGAGCTGTACTACGATTGCGAGGTTACTCCGCTCGATCTTTGCTCGGCCGACGCAGTTAAGGTTTACGAAACGAGCATGCGCTACCTTATAGCGCTGGCTTTTCACAATCTGCATCCCGAATACAAGGTTAAGCTTAGCTACGGAATTTCTCGTTCCATATTGGTTACCGTGCTCGAACCCAAGGTGCCTATGGATAAAAATATGCTTGCCGAGGTCAAGGCGGAAATGGAGCGGTTGATTGCAGCCGATATTCCGTTTGAAAAAACAGTTCTATCCAAAGAGGACGCGTTTAAGTACTTTACTGACAGCAATCAAACCGACAAGGCAATGACGTTGCAGTACCGTACCGAAAAGATTTGTCACTTCTATAAATGCGGCGACTACCTTAACTATATGTACGGCTACATGGTGCCGTCTACGGGATACTTAAAGCACTTTAATATGTTTATATACGACAAACATTTTATAGTGCAGTATCCGCGCTACGAGGCCAATGGACAGATTCCCAAGTTCAAGGACGAGCCGACGCTTGCAAAGGTGCTTAAGCGCGCCTTTAAGTGGGCCAAGCTGTGCAACGTCGATCTTATTGCCAACATGAACAAGTGTGTGGAGCAGACCGACGCTGTGGACTTTATTAACATGAACGAAACCTTGCACAACGGCATGCTGCACGAGCTTGGCGGAATGATAGCCGACGATATAGAAAACATACGGTTAATCTGCATTGCGGGGCCGTCCAGCTCGGGCAAAACCACTTTTTCCAACCGCTTGAAAATAGAGCTTATGTCGCGCGGAATAAACCCGCTGCGCATATCGTTGGATATGTACTACAAGGATAGGGATCAAATTCCCATCGACGAGTTTGGCGAAAAGGACTTTGAACACATTGACGCGCTGGACGTAAAGCTGTTTAACGAGCATATGCAAGCGTTGATAGCTGGCGAGGAAGTGGAGCTGCCCGATTACCGATTCGGCAACGGCAGAGCGGGCAAGGGCACGCTTACCAAAATTCCGCCCAACACGCCCATTATTATAGAGGGCATACACGCGCTTAACGATGATTTGTCAAGCACTATACCCAAGCACCAAAAGTTCAAAATTTACATAGCGCCGCAGTTCCAAATAAACATAGACTACCACAATCCCATAAGCTATACCGACATTCGCTTACTGCGCAGAATAGTGCGCGACAAAAAGTACCGCGCGTCGTCGGCGGAGCGCACGCTGGATATGTGGCCGAGCGTGCGTAGGGGCGAGTTCAAGTGGATTTATCCGTACCAAGAAGGCTGTAACTACGTGTATAATTCGGCGCTGACTTACGAGCTGTGCGTGCTTAAAAAGTACGCTTTGCCGGCACTTCAAGAAGTCAAGCCGGACAGCCCGTACTACATAACGGCAAATAGGCTGATAAAATTCCTAAAATACTTTAAGGACCTTGATGAAAAGTGGGTACCGTGCAATTCGCTGTTGCGCGAATTTATAGGCGGCTCGTGCTTTGCCGAGGTTGACGAATAGCCGATAGTGCTGTTCGGCCGTATTGCGATATGAAAAAACTATTTACTGTAATACTCGTATTATGCGTGGCGGTGACGTTTATGGCTTGCACTGACAAAACCAATAAACCAAATGGCGAAGGCTCGTCGCAAGACGGAACGCAAATCGTCGTAACGGTGGGTGGCGAGCACTTTTCCGCAACGCTTTCCGACAACGAAACGGCAAATGCGTTCAAGCAAAAATTGCCGCTTACCGTAGATATGAGTGAGCTTAACGGCAACGAAAAGTATTATTATCTGCCGGACCGCTTGCCGACAGCGCCGTCACGCGCCGGTACTATACGGAGCGGAGATATTATGCTGTACGGCTCCGACTGTGTGGTGCTGTTTTACGAAACTTTTTCTTCGGCGTATTCATATACGCGAATAGGGTGGGTAAACGATACCGACGGCTTAAAGGCTGCACTCGGGCGCGGTAGCGTTACGGTTACGTTTGCGTTTCATACTGCGCAAGGCGATACGTTGTAAGCATAATTGTAAGGGAGTCTGTATAATCGGGCTTCCTTTTTTTTGCATTGAGTTTTAAATTTTCTATTGACTGAACGGCCGTTTTGCGGTATAATCAATAAAAAGCATAAAGAGAGTGACATTATGGACATCAAAGACGTTTTAGGCAAATGCGACCACACCTTACTGTCCGTTACGGCTACGTGGGAGGAAATTCGTGCGCTTATCGACGACGGCATAAAGTACCGCACCGCGTCGGTTTGCATACCGCCGTGCTTCGTGCGCGAGGCAAAGCAGTACGCGCAAGATAGGCTTGCCATTTGCACGGTAATAGGCTTCCCCAACGGCTACAACAGCACGGAGGTCAAGGTGCTCGAGGCGGCCGACGCGGTAAGCAACGGCGCCGACGAAATAGATATGGTTATAAATATCGGCGATTTAAAGGCCGGTAATTACCAAAAAATCCAAGACGAAATAGTTGCGGTTAAGGACGCTTGCGACGGCAAGTTGTTAAAGGTGATTATAGAAACTTGCCTTTTGACCGAGCAAGAAAAAATTAAGATGTGCCAAATAGTGACCGACGCCAAGGCCGATTACATAAAAACCTCTACCGGATTTTCCAAGGCCGGCGCGACGCGCGAGGACGTGATTATCTTTAAAAAACACGTCGGCAAGAACGTGAAAATAAAGGCGGCCGGCGGCATTTCGTCCATCAAGGATGCCGAGGACTTCGTAGCACTCGGCGCGGATAGACTGGGCACGTCGAGAATAGTAAAAATCGTAAAAGAGGAGGGCTTACTATGAGCAAGGACCAAAAGCACCCCAACATTCCCACTCCGCACATTACGGCCAAGTACGGCGACTTTGCCGAAACCGTGCTTATGCCAGGCGATCCGCTTAGGGCAAAGTTCATTGCGGAAACGTTTTTTGAAAACCCCGTGCTCGTAAACAACGTGCGCGGCGTAAACGGTTACACCGGCTACTACAACGGCAAGCGCGTGTCCGTTATGGCGTCCGGCATGGGGCAGCCGTCTATCGGCATATATTCGTACGAGCTGTTCAACTACTACGACGTTAAAAACATTATTCGCGTCGGGTCGTGCGGTTCGTTCGACAAGGACTTGCACGTGCGCGATATTATTATTGCGCTTGGCGCTTGTACCAACGGCAATTACGCTATGCAGTACAACCTTCCGGGGATGTTCTGCCCGATTGCCGACTTCGACCTTGCTCGCCGTGCGGCGCAGTACTGCGATAACGCCGGCATAAAGTACAAGGCTGGCAATATCTTTTCGTCCGATATGTTCTACGACGATATGAACAGTGGAATGCAGTGGGCCAAAATGGGCGTACTCGGCGTGGAAATGGAAAGTGCGGCGCTGTATTGCAACGCCGCCAGAGCGGGCAAAAAAGCGCTTTGCATTTGCACGGTAAGCGACAGCTTTATCTATCCCGAGGAAAACACGACCGCCGATGAACGGCAACAGTCGTTTACGGCAATGATGAAAATAGCATTGGAAATAGCGTAATATGGCAAAAAGATTGTTTTTGATCGTATTGGATAGCTTTGGCGTCGGCGAGCTTCCCGACGCGTATAAGTGGCATGACGAGGGGAGCGATACGCTTGGCGCTATTCGCAACCACGAAAACTTTGATTGTCCCGAGCTGAAAAAGCTTGGACTGTTCAACATTGACGGAATAGGCGGCGGCGTGCCTACGCCTACGGCGAGTTACGCCAAAATGCGCGAGCAGTCTATGGGCAAGGACACCACTATAGGGCATTGGGAGATTGCGGGCATAGTTTCGCCCGAGCCCCTTCCCACGTACCCCGACGGTTTTCCCGATGAAGTTATACGCGAGTTTGAAAAGCAGACCGGCCGCAAGGTATTGTGCAACAAGCCGTATTCGGGCACAGAGGTGATTAAGGACTACGGCAAGGAGCATATGGCTACCGGCGCGCTTATTTGCTACACTTCGGCCGACAGCGTGTTTCAGATTGCCGCGCACGAGGATATAGTGCCGATTAGCACGCTCTACGAATACTGCGAGATTGCGCGCAAAATTCTCGTCGGCAAGCACGGCGTGGGCAGAGTTATCGCGCGACCGTTTAACGGCGAATATCCGTTTACGCGCACGGCAAATAGGCACGACTTTTCGCTCGTTCCGCCGGCCGACACTATGCTCAATCTGTTACAGCGCGCGGGCTACGCCACTATTTCCGTCGGCAAGATTTACGATATTTTTGCGGGTAGCGGCGTAAGCGAAAGCAACCGTACCACGTCTAACGCGCACGGCATGCAAGTGACTAAGGCTATGCAAAGCAAGGACTTCGAGGGGCTGTGCTTCGTCAATCTCGTCGACTTCGATATGAAGTACGGTCACCGTAACGACGTGGCCGGCTATGCCGCCGCGGCTACGGAGTTCGACAGATTTTTACCGTCGTTCTTGGCCGATATGCGCGACGACGACGTTTTGATTATTACGGCCGACCACGGCTGCGACCCCGCAACGCCGTCCACCGACCATTCGCGCGAATACACGCCTATGCTCGTTTACGGCAAGCACATAAAGAGCGGAGTAAACTTGGGTATACGCGACAGCTTTGCCGATATAGGCGCGACAGTGCTGGATTACTTCGGCGTAGATCGGCAAGGCACGAGCGGAAAAAGTTTTTTGGGATTGGTTAAGAAGTAATGGATTATCTTTCGCTAATGAGGCAAGCGTGCGAAGCGCGCAAAAAGTCGTATTCGCCGTACTCGCATTTTTGCGTAGGCGCGGCGTTGCTTTGCAAAAACGGCAAGGTGTACACCGGCTGTAATATAGAGAACGCGGCGTATACGCCCACCAACTGCGCCGAGCGCACGGCTATATTCAAGGCCGTAAGCGAGGGCGAGCGCGAGTTTGAAGCTATTGCCATTATCGGCGGTAAGCAAGGAGAGGCCGGTGGATTTTGCGCGCCGTGCGGCGTGTGCAGGCAAGTTATTTCCGAGTTTTGCGATAAGGATTTTAAAATCGTACTCGGCACGGCGGATAGCGTCAAGGCGTATACGCTGGCCGAATTACTGCCGCTTTCCTTTACGAAAGACAGCTTGTAAATAGGCGAGGAAACGGTTATGAAAAAGTTTTTGAACATGATTGCGCTATGCCTTACCGCAACGTTGGTGTTCTGCTCGGTCGTCGGGTGTGCGGTTGACAGAGTGCCGCAGTTGCCCAAGCTTTCCGTACCGGTAGTTACTATTGACGACGACGGCGTGGCGACATGGCGCGGCGTTACCGACGCAATATATTACGCGTACGTAATAGACGAGGGCGACGAACGTTTAACGGCGGACTTTAGCGTGACTTTGGCGCCGTACGAGGCGATTAAGGTAAAGGCTGTAAGCGGCAACGATTCTTACACCGACAGCGATTTTTCAAAGTACGTAACTTACGTTCCGCGCGAAGTGCCTAAAATTAAGCTGGACGCGCCAATCGTGACGGTGGACGGCGACGGCATTGCTACGTGGAACGCTATAGAAAACGCGCAGTACTACGTGTATGTAGTAAACGACGGAATAGAAACAAAAATTACCGAGCGCACATTTCAGCTTGCCGATAATCAATCGTTCAAGGTAAAGGCGTGCAGTGATAGCGACGAGTACAGCGACAGCGATTATTCGCAGTTAAAAACTTACGTCAACGGCGGGGTACAAACGCAGCTTACAGTGCCGCAAGTGTCGGTTAATACCGCCGGCGTTGCTTCGTGGAACGTCGTTGCCGACGCGCAGTATTACGTTTACGTAATAGACAACGGCGCGGAAGTTAAAACGACCGAGCGTAGCGTAACGCTTACCGACGGCCAGACTATAAAGGTGAAGGCGGGTAGCGATGTTTCAAACTGCAAAGACAGCGATTATTCGCAGTCCGTTACTTATACGGCGTACGTAGGCCCACACAGTCACGTCGACGCAAACTCCGATGGATCTTGCGACGATTGCGGAAAAAGCGTTATTGCTGAGCTGTCCTTTTTGGCGGTGAACGACTTGCACGGCAAGTTTATAGACACCGACAATCAGCCGGGTGTTGACGAGTTTACCACGTATCTAAAGAACTTGTACGCCGACGACGCGCGCGAGGAGGTTTTGCTTTCGTCGGGCGATATGTGGCAAGGAACGGTGGAATCGTCCACCAACAAGGGCAAACTGATGACCGAGTGGATGAACGACGTCGGATTCGTGTCCATGACGCTCGGCAACCACGAGTACGATTGGGGTGCGGCGGTGCTTACGCCCAACAGTAAGCTTGCCGATTTTCCCTTCCTTGCAATCAACGTAACGTACAACGGCAAAGCGGTTGACTACTGTCAGCCGTCTGTCGTAGTGGAAAAGGCGGGCATTAAGATAGGCATAATCGGCGCGATAGGCGATTGCTTAAGCTCAATATCGGGCGACTTTACCGACGGACTTAAATTTGCTACGGGCTCCGAGCTTACAGCGCTCGTCAAGGCCGAGTCTACCAGACTGAAGCGCGACGAGGGTTGCGAATTTATAGTGTACTCCATTCACGAAGGCTACGGCAGTGAAACGACGAGTATATCCGACTATTACGACGAGTCGCTTTCCAACGGATATATAGATCTCGTGTTCGAGGGGCACACGCACCAAAACTACGTAAAAAAGGACGATTACGGCGTTTACCACTTGCAAGGCGGCGGCGAAAACAAATACGTCAGCCAAGCCGACGTTTCGTACAACACCGTTACCAAGAAGTATACCGTAACGCCGAAAACGCTAAGCCAAAACGTTTATGCAAACAGCAGTCTTAAGGACGACCCTATCGTTCAACAGATATTTACTAAGTATTTTCCCGACGGCAATCCGTACACTACGGTGCTTGGAAATATCAAATCCCAAAAGTACAGCGAAACTATTTGCGCCGACGTTGCCAAGCTGTATTACGACAAGGGCGTCGAGCTGTGGGGAAGCGAGTATAATATCGTGCTCGGCGGTGGATTTTTGCGGCTGCGTTCGCCGTACAAGGTGGCGGCGGGCAACGTAACTTACGCGTCGCTGTTCTCCATTTTGCCGTTCGACAACGACATAGTGCTCGGTAGGATACAAGGCAATTATTTGAACTGGAAATTTTTGGAAACGACTAACAGTGATTACCATATTTACAGCACTATTTCGTCAAACGAAGTGTCTACAACTTCGTATTATTACATTATAGTGGACAGCTATACTTCCAGCTACGCCAGCAATAAGATTACCGAAGTCAAGCGGTGGAAAAGCGAAAAGTACGCAAGGGACTTGCTTGCCGATTACGTTAAATCGGGCGGCTGGGCGTAAAATTAAGCGCGTTGTATATCAGCGCGCTTTTGCAATCAACGATTTATCAACGAGGTGTGTTTTATGAGAATGTACGACATTATCAAGAAAAAGCGTGACGGCGGGGAACTGACTACCGAGGAAATCAAGTATTTTATCGCCGGCGTTACCGACGGCAGTATTCCCGACTATCAAACGTCGGCGCTGTGCATGGCTATATACTTTCGAGGCATGACGGTGCGCGAAACGTGCGATTTAACCTTTGCCGTGCGTGATTCTGGCGACAGACTGGACTTTTCGACAATCGACGGCATACGCGTAGACAAACATTCTACCGGCGGTGTGGGCGACAAGACCAGCTTGGTCGTTGCGCCCATAGTCGCGTCGTACGGCGTTAAGGTGGCAAAAATGAGCGGTAGAGGTTTGGGCCATACCGGCGGAACGGTGGACAAACTGGAGGCTATAGAGGGCTTTAACACCACGCTGTCCGACGAGGACTTTATCAAACAAGTAAACGATATAGGCTTTGCTATCGTAGGGCAGAGCAAGCAGTTTGCGCCGGCCGACAAAAAGCTGTACGCCTTGCGCGACGTTACGGCCACGGTGGATAGCATGCCGCTTATTGCCGCGAGCATTATGGGCAAAAAGCTTGCCGCCGATGACGACTGCATCGTGCTGGACGTCAAGACCGGCAGTGGTTCGTTTATGAAGAGCGTGGAGGACAGTAAGGCGCTTGCTCGGCTTATGGTGGATATAGGCAAGAACGCCGGCAAAAAGACAATGGCGCTCATTACCAATATGGATAGGCCGCTCGGCTACGCCATAGGTAATTCGCTGGAGGTTATCGAGGCGGTGGAAACGCTCAACGGCCACGGCCCTAAGGATTTTACCGAGGTGTGCCTTACGCTTGCCGCGTACATGCTGTCGCTGGCCGGCAAGGGTAGCGTAAGCGTATGCAAGGAGCTTGCGGCGCAAGCTATTGCGGATGGCAAGGCGCTTAATACATTTAAGCAAATGGTGGCGGCGCAAGGCGGCGAAGTAAGGCTTATCGACGACGTAAACAACTTTAAAAAGGCCAAGTACTCGCACGCAGTAAAGAGCACCGTAGGCGGATATATATGCAAGGTGAACACCGAAGCGTACGGACTGGCAAGCCTTGCGCTTGGCGCCGGACGGAACACGGTGGAGGACGAGATAGACTACAGCGCCGGCATTATACTTCGGCGCAAGACGGGCGAATTTGTTAAGGCCGGCGAGGAAATTGCCACGCTGTACGCCAACGACAAGGCTAAGTTTGCCGCGGCGGAAAAGCTGTTGTTGTCGGCAACGCAGTTGCAAGCTGAAAAGCCTCAAGACGAGCCGCTCGTGTACTGCACTGTGGAATAAAAAAAGTATTTGACATTTTTCGACTAAGTGGTATAATAGAAGTGAATTTGCATGCGTGCAAATATAGTCGTTTTTTGATGAGGGACCGGATATGAAAAAGTTTTTGAACATGATTGCGCTATGCCTTGCGGCCACGTTAGTGTTCTGCTCGGTAGTCGCTTGCGGCGTCGATAGGGTGCCTAATTTACCAAAGCTCGCGACCCCCGTGGTGACGATTGACGGCGAGGGTACGGCTACTTGGAACGGCGTAGAAAACGCGTTGTATTACGTATACGTAATAGACGAGGGCGACGAACAGCTTACCGCCGAGCGCGAGGTTCAGCTTGCTCCGTACGAGGCAATCAAGGTCAAGGCGGTTAGCGGCAGCGAGCAGTACGCCGACAGCGTTTACTCTAAGTACGCAATGTACGTTAAAGGCGACGACCCGATCGATCAGTCCGAAAAGCTCGGCACGCCTCAAGTTACGGTCGGCAACGACGGCGTAGTTACGTGGGGGGCAATAGCCAACGCGCAGTACTACGTTTACGTAATAAACGGCGGTGACGAAGTAAAAACGACCGAGCGCGCTGTAACGCTTACCGACGGTCAAACGTTCAAGGTAAAGGCTGGCACGGACAGCGACGACTACGCGGACGGCGACTATTCTCAGCTTGTAACGTACGCCAACGGCACCGTTCAGTCTAAGCTCGGCACCCCGCAAGTAAATATAAGTGCCAACGGCCTTGCTTCTTGGGGCAGCGTTGCCAACGCGCAGTATTACTACTACGTGATTAGCGGCGGAACGGAAACCAAAACGACCGAGCGTAGCGTACAGCTTGCGGCAAACCAAAATATCAAGGTCAAGGCGGGTAGCGACAGCGCCGAGTATTCCGATAGCGACTATTCGGCAATCAAAACTTATACTAAGGTAGTTACGCCCGATCTTTCTACCGAAGTAAAAAAATACTATTCGGCAATAACCGCGACGAGCGGCAATCAGCTTTTGGGTCAAGTACACGACCTTATAACGACCACGCATACGTACTACACGTCGTACGACGATTGCAAAAACACCAAATATATATACTTGACCGATCCCGGTCCTAACGGCGGCGCACTCGAATTTTACACGCAAAGGAGCGTTATGTCGTTCAGCGGCAACCCCGGCACATGGAATCGCGAGCACGTTTGGTGCAAAAGCCTTTCCAACGGAATGTGGACAAGCGTAAGCGGCGGAACGAGAAACGGCGGAACCGACTTGCACCATATCCGTCCGGCGGAAGGCTCGCTCAATAGCACGCGCAGCAGTTATAAATTCGGCGAGGCAAACGGCGGCAAGGAAGCTTGGATGAAGGACACGAGCAAGGGCAACGTGGCTGTCGGCGGACATATAGGCAACAGCGCTTTTGAGCCGCTGGACAACGTAAAGGGCGACGTGGCGCGTATAGTGTTCTACGTATACACGCACTACAATACGTACGCCAACGTTTACGGCACGACCAACGGCAGTGGCGGAGCGTTCGGCACGCTTAAATTCACTAACGTAATGGCGCCGAACAGCGAGGCTTCGGCAATAAAGCTTTTGCTGGAATGGAACGCGTCCGACCCCGTAGACCAAATAGAAATTACGCGCAACAACGAGGTTTACAAGATACAAGGCAACCGCAATCCGTTTATAGACCATCCCGAATACGCCAACGCGATATGGGGATAACGTCCTATTAAGTTGGGTAATTGCCGTTTGCGGCGGCAAAATGCAGTAGGTGTTGGGCTTGCTGATGGGCGAGTACACAATATTTAGTAAAAAGAAGTTAAAAATAAGTGTAATTTTACGCCATAAATCCGTTGCTTTATTCCGAAAAATGAGTTATAATAGGAGTGAGGGTAACGGATAGGCATTTCCGTAACGCTGAGGAGCGCGAAGTAATGTTTGAACTGAGGAAAACCGGTATCGTTAGGCGAGCGTCTGCCGCTTTGCTTGATGTGATACTCCTCGTTGTGTTGACAACGGGGTTCATGTTTATCCTCTCGCTTATTTGCGACTACAGCGCCAACGAAAAACTTTCCAACCGATACTACGGAGAGTGGGAGGAATTCCGAAAAACTCACGTAGCAACCGTGGCGGAATATTACGGATACGACTATCAAACTACCGGCAATAGCTATACCATCACCAAAAACGGCGAAAAGTCCTCCTTGGATGCGCTTATGAAATCGCTCGGCGACTCTAAGGGCGAGGACGTGGTTACCAAACCCGCGTACGACGCGTATATGGAGCTTCCGTCGGCTAACAAGGTGAACTGGCAGTATCAATACGTATACAATCTACTTTTTATGATGACGTCCGTCGGACTGTTGCTTGCGTACGTTGCGTTAGAGTTCGTAATGCCGCTTATTTTTAAAAACGGACAAACCGTGGGTAAAAAGGTGTTCGGCATATGCCTCGTTCGCCCCGACTGCGTCAAGATTACAAATTTGTCTTTGTTTGCGAGAACCATTCTCGGCAAATACGCAATAGAAACGATGTTCCCCGTGCTACTCGTATTCCTCTTTATATTCGGAGGGATAGGGGTACTGGCGCTAATACTTTTGGCGGCTCTGGCACTGTTGAATATCGTTTTATTTTTTGCAACGAAAAACAGGACTCCCATTCACGATTTGATTGCCGGTACGGTTTCGGCGGACATGCGCACACAAATGATTTTCCAAACGGAAGACGAGCTTGTGGAAAAGAAAGCGCTTGCCCATAAGGAACTCGTCGGACAAGCCAATGGTTGATAGGACCCAAAAATAAACTACAGAGAGCGGAAGATAACATGAAAGTTGTACTGCAAAACATCACAAAAATCTTTGCAAGCCGAAACAAAAAGGTCAAAGACGAAGTAGTAGCCGTAAACGATTTCAACCTCGAAATTCCCGACGGCAAGCTGGTCTGTCTTTTGGGTCCGTCCGGCTGCGGCAAAAGCACGACGCTGTACATGATAAGCGGCTTGCAAGAACCGTCGAGCGGCAAAATATTTTTCGGCGACGACGACGTAACCAAGCTTTCGCCCGAAAACCGCGGTATAGGCCTCGTTTTCCAAAACTACGCGCTTTATCCGCACATGACCGTTCAGCAAAACATACTGTTCCCTTTGCAGAACTTGAAAGGCGAAAACAAGCTGTCCAAAGAGGAAATGCTAACTCGCGCGGCAGAGGCGGCCAAGCTCGTTCAGATCGAGGAGTATATGGACCGCAAGCCGTCCGAGCTGTCGGGCGGACAACAGCAACGCGTAGCAATCGCTCGCGCGCTGGTAAAAATGCCCAGAGTGCTCTTGCTTGACGAGCCGCTCAGCAACCTTGACGCGCGCCTCAGATTGCAGACCCGCGAGGAGATACGCCGCATTCAGCGCCGTACCCAAATTACTACTATATTCGTAACGCACGACCAAGAAGAAGCTATGTCCATATCCGACTACATAGTAATTATGAAGTTGGGCGTAATCATGCAGACCGGCAAGCCGCAGTGGGTATACGACGATCCCGCCAACTTGTTCGTAGCCAAATTCTTGGGTGCGCCGCCCATCAACTTGTTCTCCGGCTACGTGTCCGGCGGCAAGCTGTACGTAGGCGAGGAGTGCGTGCTTGACGTGGGCGACGAAGTAGAAGATCAAGCGGTTTACGTCGGCATTCGTCCCGAAGGCTTTATCCTTGACAAGAACGGCAAGCTCAGCTGCACGCTTTCCGGCGTGGACGTTATGGGCAGAGATATATCGGTCGTATCCACGTGCGAAAGCTCGCTCAATCCGGTAGTTCGCTCCATTATCTCGGCAGACGAAATGGGCAACATCGGCGGCGAAACCGTCAAGTTCAGCTTGAAAAAACACAAGGTACTCCTATTCAACAAGGAAACCGAACGGCGCGTTTACTTTGGCGAACAGCTCACCGCGCACGAGCAGATGATAGCGGAAATGGAAGCGGAAGGCCAAGGCTACGTTACGCACAACGGCCCGCTCCCGCGCGAAGCCGACGACGTAGACAAAAAGTCTACAGCGCCCGCACCCAAAAAGAATATATTCGGTAGAGCGATTGACGGCATAAAAGGTCTGTTCTCCAAAAAGAAAACAACCGAACAACCGGTTGAAAATGCGGAACAAGCGACCGAACCCGAATTGCCGACCGACGCGACTGTAGCAGAGCAAACGCCTACGTCCGCACCGATTGCGGAAAACGCCGAGCAAACCGAAACGGCGGTGGAGGCCATGGCGCCATCCGCACAATCGGCGGCAAACGAGCCGATGGCGGCAACGGACGCGGCGCCCGAGGTTCAGTCGGCGCCCGAGCCCGAACAGCCCGAGCAAGCGGCAACCGTGGCGGAAGGCGAGCATACGACCGAAGCACAGCCCGCTGAAGCGACTGAAGCTGAAGCCGAAAAGCCGGCGCCCGCAAAGAAGTCTACTTCTACTACGACGACCAAAAAGACTACTGCGGCAAAGAAAACCACTACTACTGCCGGCAAGTCCACGGCTACCAAAAAGCCGGCTACTACGGCGGCCAAGAAGTCTACTTCTACTACCGCAAAAACTACGACTGCCGCCAAGAAGTCTACCACTACGACGACTACGGCAAAAAAGACCACGACTACTAAGAAATCCACGACCACTGCCAAAAAGTCTACGGCAACGACCAAAAAGCCGACTGCTGCAAAGACGAGCAAAGAGGATTAACGCATGGCTAAAACGACTACAAAAAATCAGTGGAAAGCATGGTTGTATCTATTGCCGGCATTGGTTATACTTGCCGTGTTTACGATATGGCCTATAATAAACACTGTAAGAATGTCTATGCTGAAAAACTACAACGGCCTTGCAGTTGTAGGTGGCGGCAGTTTCGAGTTCGGCTTTTACAACTTTAAGCATGTTATCGAATACGACGGCTTTACCAACGCCCTTGGCAACACCTTGCTTTTGTGCGTAATTACGGTGCCCATCTCGACTATGCTCGCGTTGCTTATAGCTGTTGCGCTTAATTCCATTAAGTTCATTCGCAGAGCGATGCAGACCATATTCTTTTTGCCGTACGTTACCAACTCGATAGCGATAGGCATGGTATTTATGGCTATGTTCTATCAGATAGGCGGCAGTGCTACCAACGCGCCCGACTCGGTTGGTATAATCAACAACATAATCGAAGCCTTTGGCGGCACGGCAATCAACTGGGTTAATATGGGTTCGTCAAAGTTCGCCAATATGACGGTGCTCGTTATATACATAGTTTGGAACGCGTTGCCGTTCAAGATACTGGTACTTTTGGGCGGACTTCAAGGCGTAAACAAGCAGTACTACGACGCGGCCAAGATTGACGGAACTTCGCGTTTCCGCACATTTTGGCGAATTACCGTTCCTCTGCTTTCGCCGATGATTGCGTACGTGGTAATAACCGGCTTTATCGGCGGGTTCAAGGAATATTCGAGTATAGTCGGTATATTCGGCGCGACTATGGGCCCGACCGGTACCGACGCTACCAACAATATGAACACGATGGTCGGTTACATTTACGACAGTCTTAAAGAGAACAACCAAGGCGGCGCAAGCGCTGCGGCACTAATACTGTTTGCCATCATATTCGTCGTAACGATGATAAATATGTACGTAAGCAAAAAGAAAGTTCATTATTGATAGGAGGTAGGGTATGACGGATAATCAAACGGAAAATTTAACCGAAAATAACGTTGTTGCCGAACAAACGGCAACGCCGCAAAACGACATAGCAACTGCCGACAAAGTAATGAAAAAGCGCGACGTCGACGCTGTGTCCAAAAAGCAAACGGTAGGTAAGGTATTTGTCCAGATAGGACTGTACGCCTTCCTTGGAATTATGGCTATTATAGTGCTGTTCCCGTTCTACTGGATGCTTATTTCCTCGGTAAAAACGGTCAGCGAATACAACAGAACGGTTCCTACGCTGTGGCCGGAAACGTTTAGGTGGGACACGTACACCGCGGCGTTCAGTGCCGACGGCCTCAACATCGGTCAGTTGTTCCTTAACACTTGCATAGTCGGCATAGTATCAACCATACTTTCGCTGATTATAACGGTGCTTTCGGCGTATGCGTTTGCGCGGCTGGAGTTTAAGGGCAAGAACATACTGTTTGCGGCGCTGTTGGCAACTATGATGATCCCCGGCGAGCTGTTCACCATTACCAACTACATAACGGTAAGCGACTTAGGCTGGCTCAACACTTATACCGTACTTATCGTGCCATTCCTCGTAAGCGTATTTTACATATACTTACTGCGGCAAAACTTTATGCAAATACCCAACGAGCTGTATCTGGCCGCCAAGGTGGACGGATCGAGCGACCTCAAGTATTTGTGGAAGGTTATGATCCCGCTTGCGGCGCCCACGCTTATATCTATCACGATACTTAAAATGATGGGTTCGTGGAACTCGTACATTTGGCCCAACTTGGTTGCAAACGACACTGCCCACACGCTTATTACGGCGGGACTTCGCGGTCACTTCGCTACGGAAAACGGCATACCCGATTTCCCCGCGCAGATGGCGGCCGTTGTGTTGGTAACCATACCGCTGTTCTTGGTATTCTTGTTCTTCCGCAAATACATAATGCGCGGAGTATCGAGAAGCGGCATTAAAGGATAAAAAAATTAAACAAAAAAGGAGATAGTTTAATGAAAAAGAAGTTTGGAGCAATCGTTTTGGCCGGCATGATGGCGTGTGTATCGCTTGGCGGCATGGTAGGCTGTGGCGGTGACAAAGGCAAAGTAAAAGACTTTGTTATGCCCGACGACGGCTTTGACATGGAAAAGACGGTAGAAATCAAATTCTATCACACAATGGGTCAAAGCAAACAAGCCATTCTTAAAAGGCATATTGCCGAATTCAACAAGCTTTACCCCAACATCAAAATAAATATTGACCGTTCGTTCGGTAAGTACGAGGACGTGCGTGACGCGATAATAACCGAAATCAACGCGAACGAGCAGCCCAACTTGGCGTATTGCTATCCCGACCATGTTGCAATGTACAACGAGGCCAAGGTGGTGCTTCCGTTAAACGATTTCCTTCCCGACGGTGATTTTAAGGACGTAACGGTTACGCCGGTCGGAAAAGAAGCGGAACCTATCGGCTATAGCAAGGCGCAAAAGGAAGACTTTTTTGAAGCCTACTACAACGAAGGCTTTAAGTACGGCAACGGCAAAACCATGTATACGCTTCCGCTTGCCAAATCGACAGAGGTTATATACTACAACAAAACCTTCTTTGACGAAAACAACCTTACCGTTCCCACCACTTGGGACGAAATGGAAATCCTTTGCAAAAAGATAAAGGAAGGCGACGACACGACTGCGGCGCTTGGAGCCAGCGGCACCACTCCGCTCGGCTACGACTCGGAAGGTAACTGGTTCATTACGATGTGTGAGCAGTACGGTTCCAAGTATACTTCGGCCACAGGCAAAAAGTATCTGTTCAACAACGAAACCAACAAGAAGTTCGTATCGCGCTTTAAGGGCTGGTACGACAAGGGATACTTGGTTACGCAAGCCACCAACGGCAACGCGTATACGTCCAGCTTGTTCACCGATCAAAAGATATATATGTGCATAGGCTCGTCGGCAGGTGCGTCTTACCAAATGCCGGATAGGGTTACGGTAAACGGTCAAAGCGTCCGTAAGTTCGAAGTAGGCATTGCGCCCATTCCGCAAGTCAATCCCGATAATCCTAAGGCAATATCGCAAGGCCCGTCCATCTGCATATTCAAGGACAGCGATCCGCAAAAGGTTCTTGCCAGCTGGTTGTTTGCCAAATTCATGACCACCAACCTCGACTTCCAAGCCGAGTTCTCGTTCGACTCGGGCTATGCGCCGGTAATCAAAACGGTTACGGAAAACAAGATTTACAAGGACGGCATTGACGCCGCCGACGGCTACGACAACTTGGTTCAGCTTTCAATTAAGACTTGTATGGACAACGCCGAATCGTACTTTACTTCGCCCGCGTTCGTAGGCTCGTCCAGAGCGCGCGACGAGGTTGGCAACTTGATGGCTGTCGTATTCAGCGGCACCAAAACGATTGACCAAGCGTTTAAGAGCGCCGTCAGCACTTGTGAGCACTTTGCGGGTTAATTATGAAAAAGATTAAAACTTTATTATTATCAATACTTGCTACCGTAATATTTGCACTTTGCGTCGCTTGTGGCACTACGGATATAGGTGGTAACGGTGGTAACGGTGGCAACGGCGGCAATGGAGGCGGCGAAATAAAGCCTCCGGTCGTTGAAACGGTTGACTACGCAAGCCAGCTTAAGCTTGACTTGACTACCAATACCAAAAAGCAAGAGGTTACCATGCGCTTGCATGTGGACGGCGACACCACGCACTTTAATCCTAAGTACGATTCCACGCTGGCCACCAATCCGTCGTCGGACTTTGCGGGCACTGACGGATACGTTAAGGCTCGGTATATCGCAATCAACACTCCCGAATCTACCGGCAAGATAGAGCAGTGGGGCGGCAAGGCGTCCAAGTTTACGCGTAGCAAGCTGGAAAGCGCTACTTCCATTATAATAGAGTCGGACAGCGACCAGTGGAACTTTGACGCTAACGGCCGTTACATACTGTGGGTGTGGTACAAGCCGCAAGGCTCAAACGAGTACAAAAACCTTAACGTGGAAATTTTGCAAGAGGGTCTTGCGCTCGGTTCGTCGGTATCTGCCAACCGCTACGGCGAAACTGCTATGAACGCCATGGTTCAAGCGCAAAAGCAAAAGCTTTATCTGTACTCCGGCCAGCCCGATCCCGATTTCCCCGGCGAAGCCGTCAAGGTAACTATGAAGGAGCTTCGTTGCAATATAGAGGACTACGTAGACAAGCGCGTAAAGGTAGCCGGATTGATTACTTCCGAGTTCGACAACTGCGTGTACGTGGAGAACGTTGACGCGGAAACCGGTTTGCACTACGGCATACAAGTGTTCTACGCCTATGATACGCAAGTGCTTAGCATACTCAAAACCGGCAACTGCGTAAGCATAGTCGGAGTAGTGCAGTATTACGAGGCCACCTCGACCTATCAGATTTCCGACATTCAGTACAGCAGATTCCATCCCGAGGATCCCAACAACTCCCAGCTTATAGAGGAGGACGACGATGATTACGTAAGCTTCCCCATGTTCACCGAAGTAAGCGCTAAGGACGTCGTTGACGGCAAGCAAACGGTCAGCTGGGAAGAGGTGAGCGAGGACGAGGACGGCAACGAAGTCGTCAATACCGTGACAAAGGAATTCGACTACGGTTTTGTTGTTTGGCACACGTCGGTCTTGGTCAGTAACTTGACTGTAACGAGTACTTATACTACCGCCAGCGGCAACAGCCAAGGCGCTATTTCGCTCACTTGCGAGGCGGAGGACGGAACTCAAATCGTAGTCCGCACGACGGTACTTACGGATAGAAACGGACAGTTAATTACTGCGGATAGGTTTGACGGCAAAACGATTAACGTAAAAGGCATCGTAGACTACTATAACGGCAAATACCAAATCAAGGTTTACCACGTCGACCTTATTGAAATTCTCGACTAACCGCCAATAGCCCTCTCGCGTAGAGAGGGCGGGCGCGTAAGCGCGCGCACGGCGACAACGTACAACACATGCTACTGCTCCACTCGCTCTAATGTTCAACCTTCCAATCGGAATGGCCCGCGCAAGCGGTGTTGGGGCGACATTGTAACGCGGCGACAGCCGCCCTCTAATTCCGAATTCAGCCCTTTGATTATAGAGGGTGCCGAGCTAAAGCGCGGCGGGCGTGGTTACGCTAATTCCGAATTACTTAACACCGGTTTTATAAAATATAAAACATAAAAATCAAAAAGGAGAAGCACATGAAAAAATTTCTCACCTCGGCCATTGCGGCAGCATTGGTTGCAACCACGGCGGG
>JAIDCZ010000014.1 GCA_029055565.1 Clostridiales bacterium | reverse complement strand
CGCGCTGCGGCGGGCAAGCGTCCAAAAACTCGCGTATCTCGTAGCCGGCGTGTTCAGCTTGCCGAAGGCTGATCGAAGCAAAAAGCCTCGGACAGCGTTCCATTATCTTTTTGAAAAACTCGGGCGTGGCCGCGTACGACCAGCGCATGTTTTTAAGCGACAGACTTACGCCGTAGGTTGCCGCAATGTCGGACAACTGGCTAAGCCGCTGTGCCAACCGCTGATAGTCGAACTCCTTAGTGTCGGTAAGTTTGACCGGTCCGCGGAACGTGTAGAACTTGGCGCCGAACGCAAAACACGCATAGCACACCTTGCGGAATATAAGCTCCGCGTCGGCACGCACGCGCAAGTTCGGCGAAAACAACTGCGGCTCGAACTGCGTCGAAAGCGGCGAAACTGCCGCCACATCTATCCCCGCTTTTAGCTGAGCGATTTTATCCACGTACGCTTTTTCGTAATCGGAAAAGGTATGCAGACACATCTCGGTCGTGTCGACGCGCATCTTGCGCATCAAGTCAAACACGTTCTCAGCCGGCGCAGTATTGAAAAAAGTTGACGTGGATAAACCAATCTTCATATGGTGTAATTATACTACATATTAAGGAAAAAGGCAAGCGTTTGGCAAATGCAGAATTAAGAATTAGTGCGGCTTACGCCTAGATTTCTCCGCTACGTTCGCTACGCGCACTTCGGTCGAAATGATGGGTCGTGTTCATTGCTATTCTTATAAGAACGGTACGGCTTTTACTCCCATCACCCCGACCAACGCGGAGGGGTCTAGGCGAACCGCCGCACACATGTTGAGCAATTATTATTACTAATTCTGCATTCTGAATTCTTAATTCTGCATTAACTTAAACTCCATAATCACCGGATTATGGTCGCTGAACGCATACTGGGTGTCGATCGTGTTTTCGCGCACCACGGTAATATTATCGGATACGATAAATCCGTCAACGACAGTGCTGTAGTTAACGCCTTTTGTATACGGCATTTCAGCACCGCGGCACGTGGCGGCTTCGGCGCTTGCAGCAATGGAAAATCCGTTTGCCAGCTCGCCGTTGTGCAGCACCGAATTCTTTACCCAGTCGGGTGTTTTCTGGTCGCTCGGAAAGTGCTGTAACGCTTCCTCGTCGCTGTCGAATTGATCGGCTATTAAACAGTGGTTAAAGTCCCCGCCCGCTACTACGTAATTGCCTTTGGCGTATTCATCGGCCAGCACGCCGTTAAGCATCTTTAACTGCGCGGCGCGAATGGTTCCACCCTCGTCGTAAGCCGACATATGTAGGTTGATAAGCACAAGCCGTTTATCGCTCCCCGCTATCGGCAAGTAGTGCACGGCAAAGCAACGATCAAGGTCGAACAGCTTGTCTATAAGCGCGGTCGTAACCGGAAACGACCGCCGCACCGCGCCATCGATTTCGTAGCCGGACATCGTAAGTATGCCGGCGTTTATCGTGCCGATAGGATCGTTAAACGGATACTGCAAGTACGCCGTATGAAAGTTCTCGGCGTACGTCGAAGCGTGCGACGGAAGCGCGGCTTGCATCGCCTTAACCATGTTTATATCGTAACTGCGGTCGGCGCGCTCGTCCACCTCTTGCAAAAAGCAAAAGTCGGGAGCGTGGTCTTTAAGCAACTGCGCTTGGCCGTCAACGTTCTTTTGCACGTCCTTTTTGTTAAGACCCTTGGCATAAGTGCCGGTAATCACTCTGCCGTCGTTCATTACGCCGGTATCCATAAAGAACGAGTACTCGGGCGAATACGCGCCGAACCCGACGTTGTACGACAGCACGGTGTACGAAGTATCTAGCTGCACTTGTTGACTGACGCTTCCCGATACCGACAGCCGACGGTTGTCCTCTATGCGGTCGTACTGTGCTATCACGTAAATCACGTACCCGCCTATAAGCAGTATCATAATCACGATAAGCGAAAGAATTGCAATGGCACATATTTTCATTAGCCAAACTTTTTTGGAATTGAACGTAAAATCTATATTACTCATAGCGTAAATATTGTACAATATTATTCAAATAATTTCAATACCAGAGCGCAATATTTTTACGATAAAAAATTCAAACAAAATTGACAAGAAATCGAAGTAAAGTTTTCTTGCCTACTTCTTTTACAAAAGAAGTATGGCATAATTTACGTTGTATGCCGTTTTATTCCTTAGATGCAAATTTATACTACTTGCCTTTTCGTTTCGCTTACGCGCCTATTTAACGCCAAACGCGGCGCTAAAAAAACGTTATATCGGCCGTACCTCGTTCCAAATTTTAGATAGCCTATAATTATTATCTATTTTCGCATTATCAATCAAAAACGAAATTTCCGTGTAGTTTTCTTTTTGTATGCGCACGTTGCCGCGATAGACTTCCAAGCTGTATTTATCTCTTTTAGCATAAATATAAAACGTATAAGCGCCGTATGCAAAACCGCGAGCTACAGTAACGTTTTCGCACTTACGCATAACCGCATACAACTCGCTCTTAGTAATAGTCGGCTGTTGATACGCAACATGATGCTTACGCATAATCACTATGCGCACGAAAAATATCGCAATGCAAGCCATCAATATGCACGACAAAATATTCACCAAAACCGTAAAAATAATTAACTCTATACCGGAATCGGGAGGCAAAACAGAACCAATAGAACGCGAAAGCATTACGCCCATCGACCCAAACGTTGCCGTAGTAGTTAAGCCGGCAACCATAATCTTTTTAGGTTTAGCTTTGTTGGCTACCACGAAACACACTATAGCGCTGACCGCAAAAACCACGGCTTGAATTGCAATACACAAGCAGTATTCCCACATAACGAGCGAGCCGTCGTAAAACTGAATAGCGTACGCAATGCAGTTTATTGCCACCGCCCACAACAATAAGTATATAACGAAGCATATCGACATGCGCAGTACGCTCATATACTTTTTTACGACGAAAACGGTAAACGCAACGGCAAAAACCGCCAGTGCGCAAACTATAATCACCATCGGCAATTCGTGGCAAAACCCTACCGCCGCGCCTAAAAACGCAAGAGTCATAACGAGGTATCCAAAGTACACGCCCTTAGTGTAATGCTTGTACGGCTGCCCAAAATTATTTACGTATATTTGCGCTTGCTCTTTGTTCATTGCCTCACCTATTACAACTATACAATACGCTCAAATAAATATCAACGTAAAAAGCGTACGGATTTTACAGTATAGTTGCAAATTTTACAAGTAGTACGGCTTATGCGTAATTATATTTTATATTTTGACTTGCAAATTCGAGGAAATTGTATTATAATATCTGCGACATGAGCAAGAAAAAGAAACGCATCCCAACAGAGAAAGAAACACTCCTTCATGAAGAAGCTGTGCGCAAGAAGCAAGAAAAAGCCGAAGCGAAACGCAAAAAGCGCATAAAGGAAGCTTGGTGGCTTATCGGCGTTGCATGCATTATGGTTGCCGTTACGCTGGGATTTACCGTGTGGACAGTCGCACGAATGTACGACTACGAAACAAACTACGTAACCGTAAACGGCACAGTCAGCAGTTATAACGTTAATCACGGTTCTATAGGCTCGAGCAGTAGCAGAAATACGTACAGTCTTGTTATTACATACGTCTTTAACGACCATGAGTATAAGTTTTCGGACACAACATCATACCACAAACGTCCGACGGATATGATTGGTACGACGACTGAAATATACGTCGATCCGAAAAATCCACAAAATGCGAAAAAGGTATCGACGGCAGACGACCCCTCGATTGTAAGCGCAATAATCTTCCCGTTCGCCGCGATAATTTTTACGCTCGGTATGCTACTTCTGTTACAGGAAAAGGGCGGCTCTCTTGTTAAACGCCTACTACTAATTTGGCTACCTAGCTTTTTATTGTGTGTAACAAACGTTCTACTGTTTTGGATAGGACTGCCGCACGACGGATTTGGCGCGGTGTTTGCTCGTGTGGAAGGTGCAATCGGTTACACCGTTGTCGGCGGCGTTGCAGTACTTGCGACATTGATTGACTTGATTGTAAGTAATAGAAGGTAAAAGAATATAATTGCCCTCATCCGCCCTTCGGGCACCTTCCCCCAAGGGAAGGTAGACATGTGGTTAAGCTTTTCCACATGATGACCTTCCCTTTGGGGACGGTGGCTGCGACGAAGGAGCAGTCGGATGAGGGCAATAAAATCAATCAATAATCAATCCGAATTTATAAAGTATATCATTACATACGGCTTCAAAATTATTATTTATATCGGTATTGGAATATCTTAATACAGTCAAGCCGAGGCTATTCAAATATTCATCACGAACAGCATCGCTAACTATGCCGCTACTCTCAAAGTGCTGCGATCCGTCAAGTTCTATAACCGTTTTAGTTTTGTCACAATAAAAATCCACTATATAATTGCCTATTACGTATTGGCGTTTAACCGTATATGGCAAGGTTTTAAGAAATTTATACCACAATTTACGTTCTTGCTCGGTCATGTTTTTGCGTAATGATTGAGCGTTTTGTTTTAACGTGGAATTACTTGTGTATTTCATAAAACAATTTAAATAACTTTTTCTATTTTGGTAACGTCGTTATAGCGCACTAATAGCCTTGCGAATTTTTGCTTATCATCACGGAATAGCTCAAACACTTTTTTATTAGATATTAAATTTGGATTGTTGATTAAAAAGTTATAGAAGTAATTATCAAAGCAAGGATATTCCCAGCTATCTTGCTCACATTGAACGTATACGTTTAAAAGCGGCTTTCCGTTAAGACAAGTTGCATCAAAAATAATTTTAGCTTTTTCAAACGGAATAATCTTGCATTCAATTCCATCTTTAACATCGTCACACGGAAAAATCAAAGTTTCGTATGATTCGTCGTTATTATTGATAAAGCCTTCATCAGTTATAATATTTTGCTCAATAAGTTTACGTTTAGCTTCTTGATAATCAACGGCATAAAATTCGCTTGTCAGTTTTTCGGCAATATCCACTCGTAATTGTATTTTAACATGTCGCGCCTTTACTACCAATACTACACTCATAACAGCGACAACGCCCATCCAAACGAATTCCGGAATAAAACATATTACCCCTTCGTCCGTTATGAGAAAGCCTATCAACAATCCACCTACTAACGCTACAATCGCGCCGCCAATCAAAACGATAAGGTATACCAACAAAAACTTTTCCAATTTCCATTGATAGCTTGGCATAACCTCTTTTTCGTACTGCAATATCTCTCTAAATTTCATAATAATTACCGATAAAAATTATGCTAATAGTATATTACGTAACGCGGTTATTGTCAATAGCAAATATAATAATATTGAGTATTTAATAATTACCCCTCCGCGTTGGTCGGGGTGATGGGTTGTGTAGACGGTACTATTCTCGTACAGAATAGCACCTCTTAAATACCCATCATTTCGACCGAAGCGTGTTAGCGCGTAGCGGAGAAATCTATGCGTAGCCGCAAAATAACTAAATAAAATCTTTATACATATAAATTGGGTTGAGATTCATCGCTACGCTCTGAATATCTTCGGTGCTTCGTAGGATAAAAGCAGTTTACCAACAGCACTACGGATACACTGCGCATCAAATATGGCTGTTATTTTGCAAGAAAAAAGACGCTTAGATTACTCTAAACGTCTCTTTTAATGAAATGCGGCAGCTACCTACTCTCCCGGTCCGTCACCAGACAGGTACTATCGGCTCCATAGGGCTTAACTTCTGTGTTCGGAATGTGAACAGGTGTGACCCCTACGATATGACCACCGCAATGGCTCCCCGGACAGGACTCGAACCTGTGACAATTCGGTTAACAGCCGAACGCTCTACCTACTGAGCTACCGAGGATCATGCGCTCTTTGCTTATGTGCTAATCGGCACAAGTTCTTTTGCGGATTTCTATTTAGTTGTTAGAAGGTTCCGTACTTTGTCCCGTCGAACAAAGACAACTGCACATAACTCTTGCTTTTATACGGGTTTAATCTTGTAATCGCCTATTTAGTTTAGGCAATCGGTTATGATCAAGCCCTCGACTTATTTAGTATCGCTCACCTGAATACATTGCTGCACTTACAGCTGCGACCTATCAACCACGTCGTCTACATGGAGTCTTACTCTACCGAAGTAGATGGGATATCTAATCTTGAGGTGGGTTTCACGCTTAGATGCTTTCAGCGTTTATCCGCTCCGCACTTCGCTACCCGGCAGTGCCGCTGGCGCGACAACCGGTACACAATAGGTGCGTTCACCCCGGTCCTTTCGTACTAAGGGCAAATCCTCTCAAATATCCTACGCCCGCGAAGGATAGGGACCGAACTGTCTCACGACGTTCTGAACCCAGCTCGCGTGCCACTTTAATCGGCGAACAGCCGAACCCTTGGGACCTTCTTCAGCCCCAGGATGTGACGAGCCGACATCGAGGTGCCAAACCTCCTCGTCGATGTGAACTCTTGGAGGAGATCAGCCTGTTATCCCCGAGGTAACTTTTATCCGATAATCGACGGCAATTCCATACTCTACCGCCTGGTCACTAAGTCCTAGTTTCCTATCTGCCTGACTTGTAAGTCTCACAGTTAAGCTCCCTTCTGCCTTTGCACTCTACGAATGGTTTCCAACCATTCTGAAGGAACCTTTGAACGCCTCCGTTACTCTTTAGGAGGCGACCGCCCCAGTCAAACTGCCCACCTGGCAATGTCCGAAACCGCGATTAGCGCATCTCGTTAGAACCTCAGCAAAGAAAGGGTGGTATCCCAAGGTTGACTCCGCAAAGGCTAACGCCCTTGCTTCAATGTCTCCCACCTATCCTGTACATCCTTTGCCGAGACTCAATACCAAGCTACAGTAAAGCTCTACGGGGTCTTTCCGTCCAGTCGCGGGTAATATGCATCTTCACATATACTACAATTTCGCCGGGTCCCTTGTTGAGACAGTGCCCAAGTCGTTACGCCATTCATGCGGGTCAGAACTTACCTGACAAGGAATTTCGCTACCTTAGGACCGTTATAGTTACGGCCGCCGTTCACCGGGGCTTAAGTTCGGTGCTTCGCTTGCGCTAACACGTCCCCTTGACCTTCCGGCACCGGGCAGGCGTCAGCCCCTATACATCAGCTTGCGCTTTTGCAGAGACCTGTGTTTTAGATAAACAGTTGGTTGGGACTATTATCTGCGACCTATTGCTAGGCTCCCCTTATTCCGAAGTTACGGGGTCATTTTGCCGAGTTCCTTAACGATGGTTATTCCGCTCGTCTTGCAATTCTCTTGCCGCCTACCTGTGTCGGTTTGCGGTACGGGTGCCTTACGGCTAATCTTAGCAGCTTTTCTCGCCGGCGTGGATTCACTGACTTCGTCGCAATTGACTCCCCATCACAGCTCAGCCTAACGGATTGCGTACTTCACTACAACCCAGCCTAACTGCTTGGCCGCGCTTTACCATCCGCGCGGATCAACTATCCTTCCGTGTCCCTGCATCGAACCGTATGACAGTACAGGAATATCAACCTGTTGTCCATCACCTACGCCTTTCGGCCTCGGCTTAGGTCCCGACTAACCCTGGGAGGACGAACCTTCCCCAGGAAACCTTAGGCTTTCGACGGAGGAGATTCTCACTCCTCTTTCGCTACTCATGCCGGCATTCTCTCTTGTGTGCAGTCCACAGTCTCTTTCGATGCTGCTTCAGCCCGCACACATTGCTCCTCTACCAATTACCATAAAGATAATTCCCAAGCTTCGGTAAACAGTTTTAGCCCCGATAGTTTTCGGCGCAACGTCACTCGACCAGTGAGCTATTACGCACTCTTTAAATGAGTGGCTGCTTCTAAGCCAACATCCTGGTTGTCTATGCAACATCACATCCTTTACCACTTAACTGTTATTTGGGGACCTTAGCTGTGGGTCTGGGCTTTTTCCCTTTTGACAACGGAACTTATCTCTCGCTGTCTGACTCCCGGACAAAAGTATTCGGTATTCGGAGTTTGATAAGGTTCGGTAACCCGTGAAGGCCCCTAGCCCATTCAGTGCTCTACCCCCGATACTCTAAATTCCGAGGCTAGCCCTAAAGCTATTTCGAGGAGAACCAGCTATATCCGAGTTCGTTTAGAATTTCTCCGCTAACCACAAGTCATCGCCCACTATTTCAACAGGGGTGCGTTCGGCCCTCCGCAGGATTTTACTCCTGTTTCAGCCTGCTCATGGGTAGGTCACTCGGTTTCGGGTCTACGACATGCTACTGAAAAATCGCCCTATTCAGACTCGCTTTCGCTGCGGCTCCGACACTGTATGTCTTAACCTCGCAACACATCGTAACTCGCCGGCCCGTTCTACAAAAAGTACGAGATAACACATTCACCCCTTGCGGAGTGCGTAGTGCGTTCTCTGCTTGTAAGCACACGATTTCAGGTTCTATTTCACTCCCCTTCCGGGGTGCTTTTCACCTTTCCCTCACGGTACTAATCACTATCGGTCATCTGGTCGTATTTAGCCTTGGGAGATGGTCCTCCCTGCTTCCCACCCAATTCCACGTGTTGGGTGGTACTCCGGATACTTGTGAGCTATGACATAGGTTTCGCTTACATGGCTTTTACATTGTTTCGCGCTGTTTTCCAAACAGCTTCGGCTACTTATGTCAAGTGCCCGTATACAAGTCCACTACCCCGCACATATTGCTATATGCGGTTTGGGCTCTTACCCGTTCGCTCGCCACTACTAAGGTAATCGTTAATTTACTTTCTTTTCCTCCGGGTACTAAGATGTTTCAGTTCCCCGGGTTCCCGTATGCAAGCTATTTATTCACTTGCATACAACCATAGTTTCCTATGGCTGGGTTCCCCCATTCGGAGATCTGCGGGTCAAACGCTTATTTGCAACTAACCGCAGCTTATCGCAGCTTATCACGTCCTTCTTCGGCGCCAGATGCCTAGGCATCCATCGTATGCTCTTGGTAGCTTAATCGTCCAATTCCTAAAAATAAGAAATTACAAGATATAAACTTTCAAAATTGTACTGGTAATACATATCACCAATTTTTTGATATTTGTATACTCGCTTTAAGTTATATGCAGTTGTCAATGTGCGACGCGGGCCATTTAGGTCAAAAAAAACACAACAAACAACAACTTTGAACTCGCGTCCGTTTATATGTTATTGTTTATTATGTCCAGCGGTATGGCTTATATGCGATACTTGGATAACCCGTGTGCTGTCTTTTTGCGTGACAGCTTACTCATAATATCACAGCCTTAAAGGTATGTCAAGCGTTTTTAACAACTTTTTTAAAAATTTTTTAAAAATTTTTTATTACTTCTTTATTAGAAAGAAGCAAGCAAGAAAAACCTAATACTTATTATAACCACTATATCTAAATACGATACAGCTATATCTAAATATAAAATAGACCGCCCGCAATCGGACGGTCTATATTTTGAGAACTTATAAGCGCGGTTACGCTCTACTTGTTTTTGTTGCGCTTGACGAGCAAGACGATTACTACGGACATTATTGCAAGGGCGGACGCAATTATCGCTACGGATACCCACACCCATACCATTCCGTTATTGTTAAGCACTATCCCCGCTCCGTTGCCACCGATCGGAGCTACCGAGTCTTGGGTGACGAATAAGATCGTGCCGAGCCCGTCAGCCTCGAACGACGCATAGCCGCCGCCGACAGTGAACCTAACCTCTGTCGCGACGCCGCCGTTATAATTATAGATTTTGTAATCTTTGCCTACAAGATCGTCGGGAACGAGCACGCGCACCGTTATCGTGCCGGACGGAGTGACTTCCGTAGAGTTGTTGACGAAGGTGACGCTAAGCGCCGAGCTTATTTGTCCGTTGACTACGTCGTTGCTTATATTAACCCTTTCAACTACGACCTCGGTACCGAATTCGAATCCGTTGTCGCTCGAAACGCCCAGAACGACCTCGTCGTCTTCCTCGTACGTCAAGTCCGAAACGTTGCCGCCGTTCGCTACGGTAACGGTGACAGAAAGCTGAACGCTCTGCACGTCGTCTGGCGCACTCGTATGCTCGTAAGTAAAAGTAACGTTATTGTCGCCGACTTGGAGCGCGGTAGCGAGCGGAACCTTGGTATTGACGGTATTCTCTCTGATATCATGATTTTTTGTATGTTCGAGCGTAACTTTGACGGCTACGATAATTTCCTTATCGCCGACCGCGGGCGTGCCGACAACGCCGACAGTCATGGCCGACTTAAATTTGTAATAGCCGTCCTCTACGTTAGCTTCCTCGACGGTGAGCGTAAACGTATTGTTTGTAAACGTATAATCGGATTTAGCGGCGAGCGAAACGGTGTAAACGCCGGCGCCGACAACCGAAGTGACGGTTGCACCCGCGCTGTTTTTGACTACGACGTCGCCCGACAAACCTCCGACTGTTACGGTTTTACCGCTAAGGTCGGTGTACTTAGCCGAAATATCGCCCAAAACGTCTATGCCGTTGCTCGTAAATTGCGCGGTATTGCCGGACGCGAGCGCGCCGTTGAAATACCAGCTGACAGCCGTTTGCTTTTTTGCGGCGTTTACAGTCACCGTAACTTGCGCAGATTGCGTGCCGCCCTTCGAGTCGGTATACACGTAAGTGAACTTAATATTGTTACTTCCCGCCTTGAGCGCTTCGACAGTAATTTGCTTATTTTCGGTTGCAGTAGTCGTATCGTTGGCGTTGACCGTGTTTTTGAGCGTAGCCGTGACTGTAACGCTTACCGAGGTAGCGCCCGCAGTATAAGTGCCGTTTACGACCGCCGTTGCCGAACGCATGGTGTAGTACCCCTCGTCAATCGGCGCTTCGGTTATAGTAAGAGTAAACGTAGGATTAGAAAAATCGTAAATATTCGACGTCGGCAACGATACGGAATAAACGCCTACCTCGGTTGCGGAATTGACGGTAACGCCGTTCTTTTTGACGGTCAAGCTCGAGCCGCTTACCGTTACGGTTTGGCCGTCGTAGCCCAAGTAGCTTGCCGATATACCCGCAAGCGCGTCCGATCCGTCGTAAACGCGCTCGGCGGTATTAGAACCGGTGGACGTCGCGCCGGAGCAAGTCCAGTTGACCGCCGCACTTACCTTATCCAAATGAATAACGTACGAAACAGACTTTGTTACACCCTTGTACGAGTAATTATACGTAACGGTGTTATCGCCCACTTTCAACGCAGAGCAAGGAACTGTTTTTACGTCTTGAATGGTTTTGGTAGAATTATCATCGGTATTTTTAAGCGTGACTTCTATATTCAAGCCGATAGAGGTGTCGCCCACCTTAGGCGTGCCGACATGGCTTTTTGCAACCGCCGAAGTCATAGTATAGTTACCCACTACGACCTCGCCCTCGTAGACGGCGGCTTCCGTGCCCAAGTCCTCGTCGTAGCTGATAGAATACCCGCTGTTGTCGCAGTTGAAGAAGGTAGACGGATTTTGTGTATTTCCGCTTTCCGTATAACCGCTCGTAATAACACCGGTCAAATGATCCGCCGGCATCGTCATGCCGATTTGCGAACCGGCGCCGAGTTTACCCGTAATCTTGATTTTGCCGTCGTATAAAATATTTCCTTCGTAATCTTTTACCGGACTGCCGTCGGAATTAACTTTGTAAAATACCTTTACGTTGTTTGCCGAAAGCGCCGACGGTTTGCCCTTGACGTTGCCACTGATATTTACGTTGCCCTGCATGGTGAACGTGCCGCCGTTGTTGTAAACGCCCGCGCCGTCGTACCAAGTGACAACGGTATCGCTGTCCGTTTCTTTAAACGTAATGGTGTTGTTGGTTATAGTGCCGCCGTACATGTGGAAAGTTGCGGAAACATCGCCCACTCTGACGCCGCCGCCGTCCTTCTTTGTGACCGTATTGCCTGTTATAGTGCCGCCGTACATATTGAATACGCCATCACTACCTATGCCGACGCCACCGCCGCCGCTGCCGGCATTTAAGCCGTTGCCCGATATTTCGCCGCCGTACATATTGAACGTAGCGTGCTTGTCGCCTGTTTTGCCATAAACCGATACGCCGGAATCCTTTGTGTAATCCTTGATAGCACCGCTGTACAAATTGACGGTTGCGGCGTTCACAACATTGATACCGCGTATGCTTCCGCTATGATTGTCGTCGCCGCCGCAGTCGTAAATATTCAGCGTACAGTCACCGGCAAGATCTATTGCGTAAGAACTATTATAAGTAAGCGAATGTCCGTGAAGACAGATATTTACAGTTATAATAGTGCCATCGCCGAAATAGCTCGCTATCATTTGCAAATTGTTAGACAGCACAACGTCTTCCGTCAGATGAAAGGTGCTCGATTTTAAAAAGTATTTGTCAGGCCAGCTATATTTGCCGGGTTCGACAAAAACTATCTCCTCGTCCGACAGCGAAAACGGCTTGGAATTGGTGTGACTTGCGCCGAACACATCGTCGTGCGACGGTTGCGTTTGCGCTTGCGCTTGAACCTCGTCGGCGTGCGCATACTTTTTTGTAGCAAAATAAAGTGCCGACCACGACAACATCACTGTGGCTAAAATCGCAATCAGCGCCAAAACACGGTTGATTACCGTACCAAACTTACGACAGACCATTTCCTCACCATTTCCCTATATGAATAACAGTTTCGACTACCGAAACGTTACTGTAATTATATTACTTATGCGGAAATATGTCAATACGTTTTTAAAACTAAGTATCGGAAATTTGCGGTTGGTCTATCGTATCCATAGGCTCGGATTGCTCCGTTTGCTCTGCTTGCTCCATCGCGCAACCGTCCGTCGGCTCCGCGGGCGGGACTTCAACACCCTTACGCTTGCGGCCTATCACCGTCTTTTTGAGTAGCGGGCCGAGGATATACAGCAACGCGGGCAGTACGAACAGAACGCATATTATTGATATAATAGTGCCGAAGCCGAGCGTCATTCCCATAGAAGCTATGAGCGGGTTGCTCGTCATAAACCCGACCAAGAACGAGGCCACCGTCATTATGGTGCCCGAAGTGACTATAGTGGGGAATGCCGCCGAAATTGCGCCTATCACGGCGTCGCGGTTGGACAGTCCGTTGCCGTTCATATACCTATTGGTCATAAGTATGGCGTAGTCGATTGTCGCGCCCATTTGGATAGCGCTTGCAATAAGGTACACGAAAAAGAACAGATTGTTGCCCAGCATTACCGGAATGGTAAAGTTAATGAATATGGCGCCTTGGATAACGGCCACCAGCACGACAGGTATGCCCCACGATCTAAACGTGACGGCGAGAATAATGAATATAAACGCAATAGTGAGTAGCGTTATAAGCAGATTGTCCGTTTGAAACGAGCCGTTAAGGTCGTACGCGCTCATGCTCGAGCCGGCAAATATCGCCTTGGGCGCAGTCTTTTTTACCGAGCCGTACAGCCTTTCTATAAACTTGAACGTTTGCTCGGACTCGACCGACGACGATATATTGAACACCAGTCTGTAATGCTTGTCGCCGACAAGCTGGGATCTGCCGAACTCGAGTAGCGACTTGTACTCCAAAATATCGCTCGCGCCGTCGCCCGCCGCGCCGAGCATTTCCGGATTGTCGAATACGTACTGCACCAAATCCCCTATCGGCACGGCGTAGCTTTGGAGCGAACCGCCCTCGCCGTAGCCGCCGTGCGACATGGCGTACGCAAAAAACAGCATACGCGCCGTACCGTCGTCAATCTCTATAATATCCTTAAGCTCGGTATACTTTATCTCGTCGGTAAGATAATACTGTTTGTTTTGGTCGGTGCGCGACGGCAACGATATAGCCGCCCAGCCGAGAGGTTGCTGCGTGATTAGTTGCTTATCGCCAACTACAGACAACTCTTGCACGTCCGACATTACTTTGCGTTGCAAGTCGGGGTCGGTGTCCTTAGGCAAAAGTATTACGAAGGTATTGCTCGCACCGAAGGTCTTTTCCATTTCGCGCTGAGCGATAACGGTATCGGTGGGGCGCGAAGTGTCTATGGAATCTTGGCTGTAGCAGTACGTAATGGTTTGGCTGAGCCATGCGCAAACGCCGAACAGCGCGACGAACACCGCAACCAGCGCGTAGCGGATTTTGATTACACCCACACCGAGCAAGCGCACCTTGGGCACGAAGCTGCGGTGACGGGTTTTATCCATAGGCTTGGTAAGCCAAAGCAGTATGCACGGCATTAAAAGGAACACGGTAAGCAACGAGCAGACTATGCTTTTTGCAAGCACCATGCCGAGGTCGAAGCCCAAACCGAGCTGCATAAACATAAGCGCGACGAGGCCGGCCACCGTAGTGAGCGAGCTGGACGCGATTTCCGGTATGGCCTTAGCAAGCGCCGTAATAAGCGCGCCCTTGGGGTCGTCCGGCGTTTTGTCCTTTTCCTCGGTAAAGCGGTGGCACAAGATTATGGCGTAGTCTATAGCCAGCGCGAGCTGTAAAATTATACACACCGTGTTGGATATAAACGATATTTTGCCCAGCCAGTGATTTGTGCCCATATTGAGCACGGCCGCAACGACGAACACTATAGGAAAGGCCAACACCTCGGCAAAGCTTTTGGAGGTAAACAGCAGTACCGCCAAAATTACCGCCGCCGATATGGCAATGATTATTACCATTTCGCTCGCCAGAGTTTGAGCAAAATCGTTGACGAGCGGCGTAGGCACGCCGTACTTATACCCGCTTTTATCGAGAACCTTTATCGTTTGATTATACGCCTCAACCGCTTTTTTGTCGCCGCTGTCGCCTACGTAAAAAATATTGTACAGCGCCTTGCCGTCCTTAAAGTTGCTTTCGCTCGCGCTGTCGAAAGTAACCGAAGTAACGCCGTCTATGCCGCGCAAGCTATCCGCAATACCGTCCGCCGCGGCGGCGGCGACGTTCTTTACCATAACTGTAGCCGTGCCGAGCGAAGCGAACTCCTCCTCCATTATGGCCAACGCCTTTTTAGTGTCCGTGCCGTCGGGCAGATACGTTGTAATGTCGTACTCCACCTCTATGCGCGTAATGCCGAAAATACAATATCCGATTATCGCTACGAATATAAAAAACAGCCACAGCCGCTTTTCAACTATAAACTTCGCAATTTTTTTCATAGCACTATATTACTATGTTCGAGGCGAAAACGCAAGCGTTTCATTCAATTCGGAATTATGAACTAAAAAAGGTTGGGATTCCTCGCGTTGCTCGGAATGACAAAATAGTTTTTTTGTCATTCCGAACGCAGTGAAGAATCTCAACCTTAATGCGGCGTAGCCGCCATAATTCTGCATTAAATTTAAATTATTTTAATCTCTTTGAGCCAGTCTTTTATTTCGTCGAGAGTCATGTCGTCCTTAATCAGCTTGCCTTGGCGCCAGTCCGCACCCTTGGCCTTGGACTGCAAAACGGCTTCCGCCTTTTCTATGCCGCTACTGCCGCTGGTTGCAAACGGAACTAGCGTTTTTCCGGTAAAGTCGTAGCTCTTTAAAAAGCCGTTGACTATGGTCGGCGCGATATACCACCAAATGGGGAAGCCGACGAACACGGTGTCGTAGTCGCTCATGTTCTCGACGGTATCGGCAATAGGCGGTTCCTCCAGCGTGCGCATTTCCACGGAGGTACGGCTGTTTTTGTCGTTCCAGTCGAGGTCAGCCTCGGTGTACGGCACCACCGGCTTGATTGCAAACAAGTCCGCGCCGCCGACTGCCTTGGCTATTTGCTTGGCTATCATTGCGGTGTCGCCGCCGCAAGAAAAATATGCTACCAATTTTTTGCTCATTTTGTATTCTCCTATTATATTTAATCTGTTTTCTCGGGGTGGTTGAACACGGCAAACGAGTCGAAGTTAGCCTCGCCGGTGCACTTGATTTGTACCTTGTGCTTGCCGCTCTTTAGTTTTTGGGAAATGTAGGTGTACTTATACGTTCCTTTATCTTCCTTTAAAGATAACGACTCGGCCTTTTTGCCGTCGATATACACCTCGAATTTTTGGCCGTAGCTGTTGGACGACACTATGCCGAGCTGGGTACCCTCAAAGGAGAAATCTATCGTCGCGCCTTTTTTGCCGATAAACACGTGTCCGAAGTTTGAGTGCGTTGCGGCCTGGCTCCACACGCCGTTGTACGTGAACATTTTGTTGTCCGGCGAATACAGCGCGCCGCCGGTAACCTCGGTGGAATAGACCAAGGAAATCGAGCTTATGACAATGTAGTACGGACTTGTGCCGCCGCCCGCCGTAGGCTGAGAATGCGTTATGATTATCCTATAATAGCGGAACTTGGTTTCGGGGAAGTTGACGGACGTCGTGTTTGCTCTGGGAAGATTTTCATAAGACGCCACCTCGTAGTACACCACGCCGTCCAAGCTGCTAAGCAAACGGAAGCTGCCGGGTCCCTCGCCCATGTTGTTATGGTTGCGAGCCGTTATAACAATTCGGTTGGCGGTTATCTCCTTGCCCGCGTCAAAGGTAAGCTGCAACGGACTGCTTTCGGTAATGGTCGATCTGGTATGGATATACGTATTGGTATTGCCGTCCGTTATGTTGGCTATGGGGAAGTTGCCCCAGCCCCAGCCCGTAGGCGGTGCGGAATAGTTGTTATCGATAAGGGTAACGTCGCTTGCCGGAGTCAAATTAACGTTGTCCAAATAATTTGCCGCGTAATTTCTTATATAGAAATAATCGCTTTTAAATTCGTTCTTTCTGAACTCGTACGTGGTGCGATACGCATTGGCATATGCCGCGGACGTGGGCTCTACCAGCTTGGGCTCCGTGATCTCGGCAAATTTGGAGCCGGTAATTTCGGTGTAGTTGCCCTTGCTTATACTGTAATACTTGACCGAGCCGTTGGCGTAAGTACGTGTTGCGGCAATCGCAACGCCCGATTGGTTGTTATACGTATTTTGCGTATAGCTGTAATCCACGTTTTCCGCGCTGGTCAGTTGGCCGCCGCTTGCGTTGTGATACGTTTCGGACAAGTTGAACATTGTTTCCGTCCACTGCGCCGAGCCTACGCCGATATAGCTTACCGCGCCCTTAGAGGTGTCGATAAGGATTTCCTTAATGTACACCCAGTTGCGGAATTCGCCCGTTTCGTCGCGTTTCAGCTTGTAATTGTAAGTCTTTTGCTTGTCGACGTACACCGTAACGGTGCAAGCACCCTCGTCGAATTCCACGTCGAAATATGTATTGCTGTCGAATGTGCGGAATTGCGAGTTGGCCCAGCCCTTAGGCGCGTCGGTAGCCGTAGCGCTCTTTATAGTCGCGCCCAGCTTGTAATCCTTGCCGTCTATCGAGAAATACAAGGCGCAGTTAGTTCTGCCGCGCAAGAATATTCTGTACTTGCCGTCCTCCGCGCAATACAGCTTGCCGTCAACAATGTCGATTTGGTTTTCGTGAATGAAATACTTTTCGGGATCGTTGGAAAATTGAGTGCGGTACTGTTCGGTGTCGGGACGGAACCATATATCGGTATTGACGTTTTGCACGGGGTTATACTGTGCCTCGGTGACGACCGAATTGTAGTTTTTGAATCCGGCGTTGTATGCGTCTACGGCGTCGGTATACATTTTGTCCGCGTCATACGTATACGTAGTCCTATCGAGCGTCATCTTGTTCATTTCATGGGTTTGCTCGAATTCGAGCACAAGATCCACGTCGTCGATATTGGTTATTTCTCCGGCATCGTCGGTTATTTCAAGCGTTACTATAATCTTACCCGAAGTAAAGCTTCTATCGCTTTGGTTGGGAATGTAATTGTAATGCAAGTCGTCCACCTTTTCTATTTTGCCATGCTCGGGCTGCGACACGTTCTTTACGGTATAGCTGAACCGCTTGGTTTGCGCACTGTCTTGCTTGGTGGGCAACACTATGCTGCCGCTCGCGTACTGCCCGCTGGGCGCGGAATACGGTGAAAGGTCGATGTTAAACTTGGTACCGTAAGGAATAACGTACGGCCGCGTAGTGGTGATATACTTTTTGTTGTCGCCCGTGCCGTAGCTTCTTCCGGTCTGGTACACACTCGATACCGGAATAAACATGGGCCGCGCGGGATTAGCGGTCGCGCCGCTCACGGCGTACGTGGAAACGAGGTTGGCGTAATAGGACATATCATATCCGGTGTAATTGCTCCAATTATTCCAGTACGTACCGTTGCTGCCCTTTGCGTTCTTTATAAATGCCTCGGGTCCGAAATTGTGCAAAAGCGTTGCGTATACCGCAAGACCGTTGGTAGACGATATAGACTTGTTGTTTATTTGGTTAAGCGTCCATGTTCCGACGGTATAGTTGTTCCAACCACCGCCGACGCCCGCCGCACCGAAAGAGCCGATGCCGCGTCTTGCGGAGATATTGGTAAACAATGCGTACGAAACAAGGTTAAGCGAGTTGTTGGTGACCTCGCCGTCGGCACCGCCGCCCACGCCGAAGCCCTGGAAATTGTGGTGGTACTCGTGCATATTGCCCCACGAGCCCGACGTGATCATAGAGTTGTAGTTGAGCGACGAAGTCATCCAGCCCAACGGACAGTTGACCGAGCTTCTGCCGGGGAATGCAACCGCAGCGCCCGCCGCTACAAACGGATCGTAAATAAATACTATACCCTGCTTATAGCCATTGCCGCGCTGTGTAGTTACAAGCGAAACCTTTTCCCAGTATACGGCGGCGTTGTACAAATCGTTGTACGAGAACTGCTGCGCATATCTTTTGGGTCCGGAGTGGAGCACGCCGTATTCCCAAACCTCCAAATCGAAGTACGGAGCCGTCGATTTATTGTTCTTTTCAAACTCCTCGGGCGTGGTGTAGCCGAGAATAAAGTGCGAGTACGTAACGCCGCCCGAAATCTCCACCGTGTACGTAGCCGATTCGTTTTGAATGTACACCGGACCGCCGAGGAAGGAGCCTATATACCCCGTCCACGTATCGGTTTCCTCGTTGTACGTCATGGTGTTTTTGTTCATTACAAGCGTGGTCAAAACATGCGGCATACGCGGCATGGCGTTTTTGCCCGCCCAGATATTGTTGGCTTGGCTGTTGTAAAGCGCTTGGCCGATGTTTACCGCAATGCCTCCGGTCGAATTCATAGCCGCGCCGCTCAATTTGACCGTAAGAACTTCGCCCGCGGGCGCGTAAACGCCGGTAACGTTATAGCTGGTATATCCGCGGTTGGACAGCGTTACCTTTTTGGTGATAGCGGGTTCGCTGTCCGCAACGTCGCCGAGATACATGCCTACCGAGGCGGTGTGCTTGTACAGCTGACGCTGCTCGTCGGAGTAAGTCTTTACGCCGCCCGACAAGCTTTTTATCTTTTTTGCGGGAACGGGCGCGGACACGGAACCGCGGAAAAGATATCCGTCTTTGTCCATCCACGTATACTTATCCTCGTCGTTACCCTTGCCGTCGTTGTTGGCACCGCGCGTGCCGTATGCCGCAAGATATGTAGATTCGTCTATAAGCGCGTTTCTCGCCGCAACCCTTGCTTCGTCCGTGCCTATAACCGCTTTCAACGTAGAACCGTATTTGGGATAGCCGTTGGCAGAACCAAACGCTTCTGCCTCGTCATGAACGCCCTCGACGGGCTTGTTGCGCTTGGCGGTAGTCGTCTGCTCGGAATGGAACGCAACCCTAGACACTGCCGGATACTGGTTGATTGCACTCGCCTTTTGGTTGTGCAACACCTTGCCGTCCGAGCCGCAGCCCTTAAGACCGAACACCAGCCCGAATATAAGCGCAATTATAACCACGAAGCATATCGCGGCGGAAATAATAGCCTTAACCTTGTTTTCCTTTATGAGCGCAATAACGCCGCCCTCGCCCTTAGATTTGCTCTTGGGCACTTTGGTCGCAGAGCTTTCCTTTTTCTTTTCGGTACGCTTAATCGCGGCGGCTTTGGCCTTGCCCTCGTTTTTTGCGGGAGCCGGCTTTGCCGCCGGTTCGACTTTTTTGCTCGTCGGCTTTTCGGCCGCCGTAGACGCCGCCAGTTTGGCAGTAGCAGTCGGTGCGGGTTTTGCCGCCGGAGTCTCCGGTTTCGTAGCGGGTGCCGCCTGTGCAGTCGTAGGCTTAGTCGCCGCGGGTGCGGAACGAGCGGGGGCCGCAGTAGGCTTTGTCGTAGCCGTAGCCGTCGGTTTTGCTGCCGCCGTAGCAGTAGGCTTTGTCGTAGCCGTCGGTTTTGCTGCCGCGGTAGCAGTAGGATTTGTCGTAGCCGTCGGTTTTGCTGCCGCCGTAGCCGTCGGTTTTGCTGTCGCGGTAGGCGTAGACTTTGCCGCCGGCGTTACCGGTTTTACGGTAGGCGCGGGCTTGGCCGCACCGGTCGTTGCCGTAGGGCGCGAGGCCGTAGGCGCGGGACGCGCGGGGGCCGGCGCGGGTTTTGCGGCCGGTTTTGCCGTAGCGGCCGCGGGTTTGGACGCAGTAGTAGCCGTCGGTTTTGCCGTCACAGTAGACGTAGGCTTAGTCGCCGCGGGTTTTGCCGCGGGCGCTGATTTTACCGGAGGTTTGGTGTTTTTTGGATCTGGCACGATAAGCTCCTTGCTTGTTTCTAAGTGTAATATATGATAGCACAAAAAAATGACAAATGCAAACACATTCCTACTTCTTTAAAAAAGAAGTAGGCAAGAAAATTTACTTGCGTGTATTTGCTAAGTAATTCGTTATTCGTTACGCCCGAATAATTGCATACTATTAAAAAATTTCTCAACGCCATTCTATATTATAGATACTTGCAATATACTATCACTTTAGCCGTTAAGCTAAAATATCACCGTTTGCCATAGGCAAACAATAACACTGCTCGCATAGCGAGCTATATCACTTTTGGCCGTAGGCCAAAAATATCACTACTAAAAAATCCCATTGCTGCCAATGGGATTTTTTAGTATGTACTATTCCGCAACGCGATTGAACGTTACCGTTCCGTCGCCCATAAGGAAAATCTTTTGGATAAGCGTGTCGCCTATGGCCGACGCGTCGCCACTGTACTGTATGGAATCGAAGCCCATACCGCTTATGATTACGGTGAACTTGGTGCGCTTACTGCCGCCAATCGACTGTATTTCGTAATTCTTGACGGTCACTTTAACCGGCTCTGCGTCGCCCACCTTAAGGGTCATTCCGGTCGAGGTTATGGTAAGCACGTATTTGGTTTTGGTATCGTCGCCCGCCTTGGTGCCCTCGTACGTGCCGATAAAGTTGGCGGGTATGCTGAACGTATCCTCGCCGCCCTCGCTCGGGCCTTCGTAGCCGTCGCGAAGCAGGTCGACCTCAATGCCGTCCTCGCCTTCCTTGCCGTCCATAAGTGTGATAATATTGTACTTGCCGTCGTCGGTCATATTGTCTACCGAGCCGATCAGATAGTAGGTTTTGCCGTTTATCGACACCGTCAACATGAAGTCGTATTCCTCGTCGAACTCCAAGACCTCGGCCACGTACTCGGCACTGCTCATATCCACGGCCGCGACTATTCCGTCCTCGTCGATGTACAGCGAGTAGAACACCTTATTGGGTATGTCGATATACATATAACTGCCGTAAAACGCTTCGGGTATATCCACGCTTACTACCGGCGGCGCGGCGGGATCGTCGTCCTCCACTCGCGGAAGGTTTACGTTGGCGCCCTCGCCCTCCAAGTAAATGCCGTCAGCGCCGTACGAATGTCCGGCTATGGAATAGCTTGCGCCGTTAAGCTTAAAGGTAATTACCGTGCCCTTGGTTCCGTCGGTACCTACCGCAACGTCGGTAGCCACGTACGGCTTGTCGCCGATTTGAACGGTAACGCCATTAAGCGTTACTACAACCTTGTAGTCCACGTTGTACAAGAACGCCGCGTACGTCCCGACGAAGGATTGCGGAAGTATAAATCCGTTTTGAACCTTGCTCATAACGTACGTCTGCGACGACATGCCGGAGTTAAGCGCGCGTACCGAAAGCACGGTCTTGCCGTTAAGCTCGCCCAAAATCAGTCGGTAGGTGTAGTCGCCGCGTAGCGCCACCAAGCCCTCGTTTTCGTCGTACGACAGCACTTTGAGCATATTTGCGCCGAACATAACTTTATCGTACGCAACGGTAACGCAGTTGGCGTTTTCGTCCTTCCACACGCCGTTGTACGCTTCGGGTATTTCCACCGCGTCCAACTCGATATTGGTAACTACGTAGCTGTAGTTGCCTATAACCACGGCCAGCTGTTTTTCGGACATATACATTATGTAGCATTCTTGTCCGTTGTACGTGCCGCTGAATATCTGTTGAGTGGCCGAGTATCCGGTAACGACCACCGGCGTGTTGTTTACGGTTATGCCGTCGGTCGTGATTTTTACGACTATCTTTTGGTCGGTATAGGTGCCGACGTAGTTGTCGAACACGCTTTCCTTAACCCATTCGTCAAACGATATGGGCATAGTGGTGCTGTCCCACTCCGAGTACGTGACGGTACGCTTAACCAGCGCGCCGTAAACGTAGTAGTACATTTCCACTTGGTACAGCTTGCCGTCCTTTAGCGTAATCTGCACGCTAAGCGCATAGTCGCGGTACAGAACGATGTTGTCCGCGCCGTCGGCAAAGTGAACGAGCACATCGTCGGTGTAGTTAATACAATCGCTTTGAAGTGTAAATACGTCGCCGTCGTTTTGGAATATTTCGGGCGCAAAACCGGAAAAGTCCGCGCGCATCGCCTTGACGGTTTCGTAGTTTACGGCGTCGCCTATAACTACCTTGCCGTTCTTTTCCTCGCCGTCGTCCTCGTCGCCGATACGGAAGGAATACACGCGCATTTCGTCGTCGTCGCCGTTAAGCTTCTTTTCCACGTAGCCGGACTCCCAGCCCGCGCAAGAATCGAATATCGCCGTTTCGGTTACGTATACGTCGTAGTTCAAATCCTCGTAGCCGGACTCTTGCTCGAAAACGTGCACGGTGTAGTTTTTGGCCTCGCTCGCCGCCTTAAGCGCGTTTTTGAGCGCGGTGTGCGCCGCAGTCGTCGCGTACGGCGTAAGCGCCGCTTGGTCGACCGCCGCACTGCCCCAGCCGCTTAGCGTAAACGCGTAGTCGGAAGTATAGTAGTATTCGTCGTCGCCGGTACCGCGCTTTATGAGTTCGGTAACGATATTTATTCTCGTCACCTTTCCGTCCTTGATAGTGACGGTAAAGCTTGCTATATTCTCCACCCAGCCGGTAATTGCGGTAGCCGCCTTTTTGGCCTTGGCCGCGTCGGTAAGCACGAATACGTTTTCTACGTCGGTAGTAGCAAAGTCGGCCGTGGTCAACGTCTTAAACGGATTGTCGTAATCGGCAAACGGCTCGGCCTCGTCGGGCATGCTGTACGCTATTTCGTTGTTTATGGTGTGATACGGTTCTGCAAGATTGCCGTCTCTGTTTACGTAAATATTGTCGTACAAAACGTTGCCGGTTTCGTCGTCCGTTTCTATTATATTAACGGCGCCGTCGCCGAACACGGTGGTTACGTTGTTGACGTGCGGGTCTTGTCCGTCCTCCTTGTAGGTGTACGACCCGACCGCCATAAAGGTGGTCTGCACGCTCGTATACGCTCGAGCAAAAAGCTCCTCCGGCGTTTTGCCGTCGTCCGAATATTGCTTGAACGTGACGGCTATCGCGGTATTTGCGGTAATATCGAACTTATAAACGCCGTCAACCAAGCTTGCGGCAACGCCGTTCACGGTAAAGCCGTCAAGCTCGTAGCCGTCGGCGGCAGATACCGTCACCACCACCTTGGCGCCCGCGCCGAACTCGGTCGTTTGCTTGCCCGACTCGTCGGCCACGGTAACGCTGCCCTCGGTCGCGGCGTAGCTTACCGTCACCTTATACTTAGCGCCGCCCTGCGCGCCGTCGTCCCCGCACGCTACCACAAACAGCGACAACGCGAGTATCAACGTCAATAATATTGCGGTAAGTATTTTCCTTTTCATATTGCCTCCACGTAAAAACGGCACCGAAAAACGTATCTTCGACGCCATTGTCAACCGGATTTTCGGTTGGAAAAAAGCCCTCGCTTTTTTCCGGTACTAAAAACAATATACCACATACTCGCATTATCCGTCAAGCGAATTAGTGTATAACCGTATATATCCAAATTTAAAAAATAAATACTAACAGCGTAAAAACGGTTGACAATCCCGATAATATTTGGTATTATATCATTCGCATGGGGATTTAGCTCAGCTGGTAGAGCATCTGCTTTGCAAGCAGAGGGTCAGCGGTTCGAATCCGCTAATCTCCACCAAATATATATAGGAATGTAGCTCAGCAGGTTAGAGCACCACCCTGATAAGGTGGGGGTCGGTGGTTCGAGTCCACTCATTCCTACCATAAGAAACCCTAAACGAATCTCGTTTAGGGTTTCTTAAATGAAGCGCCGCTTGCGCGGCATGAAAAATGAAGTTAGCTTCGCTTAATGAAGTAGCTTGCGCTAATTGCTGATAAATGGCGCTTCGCTTCATTATTCATTAGGCACAAAGTGCCGTCTTCATTAGCTTGCGACTTCATTTCATTATTCGTTTTATGTTCGGTATGCTCTACCACGAAATAGCGCCCTTGCGGCGCTTTTTTCGTTTGCAAAATATACGTTCCGTTTATTTTTCCGAATTTTATACTTACCGTATTGCGCTTTTTATCTTTTTGTTATATACTATTCAGTATGGAAAATAACGTTCAAAAAGACAGTTTGATTATTATAGACTCCAACTCGCTGGTCAACCGCGCGTTCTTTGCAATGCCGGCCATGACTACCACGCGCGGCGAACCGATAGGCGCGGTGTACGGCTTTGCCACCATGCTGATAAAGCTTATCGAACAGTACCGCCCCAAATATATTGCGGCGGCGTTTGACGTTCACGCCCCCACCTTTCGGCACCAAATGACCGATCTGTACAAGGCGACGCGCAAGCCGATGCCATCCGACCTTGCCGTACAGATGGACGTGCTTCAAGCCATGCTGGCCGACATGAATATAAAGACGTACGAGCTGGCCGGCTACGAGGCGGACGACGTTATAGGCACCATAGCGCGGCGGGCGGGCGTGTTCACCTACATCGTGACCGGCGACCGCGACAGCCTACAGCTTGTCAACACCACGACGCACGTACTGCTGACCAAACGCGGCATAACCGAAATACTGGACGTTTCGCCCGACAACGTTGCGGAGGTATTCGGCGTTGCCGCCGACCGCGTAGTCGACTTTAAGGCGCTGGCCGGCGATTCGTCGGACAACATCCCCGGCGTTGCGGGCATCGGCGAAAAGTCGGCTGTGGAGCTTATATCCGCATACGGCTCGCTGGACGGAGTTTACGCGCATATCGACGAGATTAAGGGCAGTCGTCGCGACAAGCTGATTGCCGGCAAGGATAACGCTTACCTATCGTACAAGCTGGCGCGCATAGATACCGCCGCGCCCATAGACTTTGCGCTTGACGATTGCGCGCTCACCTTCCCCTTCCCCGCCGCGGTCAAAACCCGCTTTGCCAATCTGGAATTCAAATCGCTTACGAACCGCGCCGAGCTTTTTGCTCCAGCCGACGAAACCGATTCCGCTTGCGTCCCCGCTACCGAGATTAAAACGGTTACGCTAAACGCGCCCGCAGAGCTTAACGACCTCGTTACCGGCGTTTACCCCGACGGCGATATGGCGCTGTTGCTAACGCCCGACGGCTTGCATATAGCGTTTGACGGCACCGATTATTTTGCGCCCATAGCGGACACGCTTATGAGCACGTTCACGCTTGCCTCGTGCGCGGATATACTTATGCCGGCGCTTAGCTCGCGCAAGGTTATAACCTTCGACTTAAAGTCGTTGTTGCACGCAATAGCGCCGACAGCCCCGACCGACGCGGACGACGTGGCGCTTATGGGGTACTTGCTGGAATATCGGCTGGCGCCCGCGACGGCCGCCGAGCTGTTTGCGCTGTACGACGAATGTTCCGTCCAGCTTGCCGCGCGCGGCATGACCGCACTGTACCGAGATATAGAACTGCCGCTACTGCACGTGCTGTACGACATGGAGTGCAAGGGCTTTGCCGTAGACCGCAAGCGGCTGGACGACATAGACGTAAAGTTTTCGGAGCTGGAGCGCGAAAACGTTAAACGCATACGCGAGCTGGGCAATACCGATATAAATCTAAACTCGCCCAAACAGCTGGCAAAGCTACTGTTCGAGGACATGGGCATTCCCTACCCCGACAAGTCGGCCAAGACCTATTCCACCAAGGCCGAAATACTGCAAAAGCTTTCCGGCGACTACGAAATAGTGGACGAAATACTCAAATACCGATTCAACTCCAAGCTGAAATCGACCTTTATCGACGGCGTGCGCAAGGCGCTCAGTCCTAACGGCAAGGTGCATACGCGGTTCAATCAAACGCTGACCACCACCGGTCGGCTGTCGTCCACCGACCCCAATCTGCAAAACATCCCCACTCGCACGGAGGAGGGCAAGCTGTTGCGGTCCATGTTTATCGGGTCCAAGGGCAACGTTCTGGTGGACGCCGACTACAGCCAGATAGAGCTTAAGCTGCTCGCCCACTTTTCGGGCGATCCCAAAATGGTAGAAGCGTTCCGTAGCGGCGGCGACGTTCACGCCTCCACCGCCGCCGAGGTGTTCGGGGTCGCGCCCGACGAGGTTACGCCGCAAATGCGCCGCGACGCCAAAGCGGTAAACTTCGGCATAGTGTACGGCATAAGCAACTACGGCCTAAGCCAAAACATCAACATCCCGCCGCGCAAGGCCGACGAGTATATAAAGCGGTACTTCGAGCGCTTTCCCGCCGTAAAGGCATACCTCGACGGACTGATAGCCGTCGCAAAGGAGCACGGCTACGCCGTTACTATGTTCGGCCGCCGCCGCACTATTCCCGAACTTAACTCCGCCAAGTTTACCGAGCGCAAGTTCGGCGAGCGCGTGGCAATGAACACACCGCTCCAAGGCTCGGCCGCCGATATAATTAAAATCGCAATGGTGCGCGTGCACAAGCGGCTGGAGCACATGAAGTCAAACCTAATACTGCAAGTGCACGACGAGCTGATTGTGGACGCTCACCCCGACGAGGTGGAGCAAGTAAAGGAAATACTCAAGACCGAAATGGAAAACGCCGTGAACATATCCGTGCCGCTGGACGTAAGTATTTCAGTCGGCAGTAACTGGATGGAATGCAAGTAGATAATGCAGAATTAAAATAATGTTGATTTTAGAATAATTGCCCTCATCAGTCGCTACGCGACAGGTCCTTAGGGGAAGCTCCCCACTCGCAAAGCTTAATCACATGATTACCTTCCCTTGGGGGAAGGTGCCCGAAGGGCGGATGAGGGCACAAATAAGGATACTATGAATAACACACCCAACGACAAAAAAACATCTGTTCACATAATCGGCCTTACCGGCGGGATAGCGAGCGGAAAGACGGTTGCGACCACCGCACTGATAAACGCCGGCTATACCGTTATAGATGCGGACGAGGTTTCGCGCGCACTGTTTGCCACCGGCACCGACGGCGAAAGGTCTATGATGCTTGCCTTTCCAAAAGCGGTTAAGGACGGACGGCTGGACCGAGGCGCACTGCGCAAGATTATAGCCAAGGACGCCGGCGAGCGGCAAAAGCTTAACGCGCTTACCCACCCCGTGATAATAGCGCAGATAAAGAAGCAAATATCCGCCGCCACGCCGCCGGTAATACTTTCCGCGCCGTTGCTGTTCGAGGCGGAGTTATCCGCGCTGTGCGACTGCACCGTATGCGTGCACTGCCCCAACACCGAACGCATAAACCGCCTTACCGCACGCGACGGCGTTTCCGCCGAGGACGCGGCAAGCATAATAGCCGCGCAAATATCCGACGACGAGCGTTGCACTCGGTCCGACTACGTAGTCCGCTCCGATCGCGATATTGCGGAGTTCACGAACGACGTTATAGCGTTGGTTAAAAGAATAATTAAGAATAAAGAAGGTTGAGAATTTAGTGATTGCCCTCATCAGTCGCTTCGCGACAGCTTCCCCAAGGGGAAGCTATTCACTCGTAAAAGCTTAATCACATGATAACCTTCCCCATGGGGGAAGGTGCCCACGAAGTGGGCAGATGAGGGGCGACCTTAATGCCGCGTTAGCGGCTACATTCTTAATTCTGAATTCTGAATTCTGAATTAAGAATTAACCACCGAACAGTCCGTACACCTTTCGTGCCTTGCTTATAGAAGCAAGGTACTTTTTGGTTTCGGGAAAAATCGGCTCGCCGGCCAAGAACCTATGCGCGTTGGCCTCACCCGCGTTGTACGCCATAAGCGCGGCGGTTACGTTTCCGTCAAACTTATCTATAAGCAACGACAAGTAGTAGCACCCGCACCGCAACGAGTTTTGCGCGTCGAACGCATCCGCGTTTTTGGGCAATCCTATTGCCGTGGCACAATAATCAAATGTGTCGGGCATCAACTGCATAAGCCCCTTTGCGCCCTTGCGCGAAGTAGCCTTTTCGTCGAACCGACTTTCCGCCCACACAACCGACTTGACGAGCGAGCGCGACAACCCGAACTCGTCCGCCGCCGCGCACAGCTTGTCCACGTACTTGTTGGGGAATACTACGCACACCGTTACCGCAAAGACAACGATTAACGCAAACGCCGCCGCCGTAATTGCGCTCGCCAAAAGCTTAACCGACTTTTTCATACATGTAGCTTATGCTAATGCGGAATTAAGAATGCAAAACCTACTTCTTTGAAAAGAAGTAGACAAGAAACTTTTGTACGTATCGCTTATATATAGCTTTACTACTTTGCGGCGGTTCACCTAGATTCCTCGGCTTCGCTCGGAATGATGGGATTTAGGCGGTACTATTCTATATAAGAAACAGTACCGTACACACCACCCATCACCCCGACCAACGCGGAGGGGTCTAGGCGGTAGCCGCACAATTCTTAATTCAAAACCTTATCTATAATTCATAATTATAATGCTTATTGCCTTTGATAAGCGGCTCGTTGTCGTTGCGAATATCGAGAGCCTTCCACTCCTCCTCGGTGCCGCCGTAGTAAATATCCACGGTATTGGGACAGCCGCGGAACATGGTGTAGCCTATCACCTTGACCTCGCGCGGAATAACTATGGTTTGCAACGACCTACAGCCGTCGAAAATTTGGGTGTTGGCGGTTGTAAGATTAGCGGGCAGCTTGGCGTAGGTAAGCTCGTAGCAGTATATAAACGCGCCCCAGCCGAGCGTGGTTACGCTGTCCGGAATATCCGCGCGTTCCAGCACGTCGCAGTTGTAAAACGCACTGCTTTCTATACTGACGAGTCCGTCGTTAAAGTTCACCGCAGTAAGTCCGTCGCAGTTGCTAAACGCCGATATGCCTATATACCTAAGCTCTGCGTTGAACGTGACCGAGCTTATATAATTTCTGTTCCAAAACGCGTCGTCCGCTATGCCGACGGTGCCTGCGCGGAACTTGAGATCGAGTTTTTCGCCGCTGTTCGCGTCGAAATTGCCGATACCTATCGCCCAGTTATCCACGTACGCCACGTTATCTACTATGCTCGCCAGTCCGCAATTAGTGAATGCGAGGTATTGAACGCGCGTGACCGCGGACGGAATGCGGAACGTATCACGCGGAATCGAACCGTTTTCGCAAAACACGTTTTCGCCGATAGTGGTAACGCTTCCGTCGCTCGGAATTACCGAGGTTTTGCAACCGAGCACGAACTTTTTGTCGGCCGTCGAAATTATGCAGTTGCCCGCCGCCGAATACGTAGTATTGCCGTCGTCCACCGTGAGCGACGTTACGTCGTCGCTTCCGTACAAAACTTGCTCGTTAAAGCCGACTACGCCCGCCGAAAGCTTTACGCTCCTAAGCTTGTAATTATGCGCCAAAGCGTACTTGTACAGCTTGTAGCTTTCGCCGTCGTAGCTGTCCGGCAAAACTATATCGGCCTTATCGCCCGAATAGTCCATAAGGAATAGCGTTTGCGCGTACGGATAAGTCCTTTCGTCCTTAGTGGTGCAGAACGAAAATCCGTCGGCGGTGGTGTGTATAATACTCTCCTCGGCCGCGTCGGTATGCACTACGGCAGTAGCGTTAACGTCGCTACCATCCAACGACGCGTCGGACAAATTGTATACCTCCACAAGCTTGTGACATCCGTTAAATACCTTAGCACCAATCGTTTGCACGTTATTCGGTATGGTAACGCTGAGTAGCGAACGACAGCACATAAACGCCCTGTCGTTTATCTTTTTTACGCCGCGGCCTATCTCAACGCTTCGCAAATTATAACAGTACGCAAATGCGCTCGCCGGTATTTCGGTTAGGCCGTCGCCTATCGTCACGTGGCGCATACCGGTACACCCACCAAACGACTCGTTGCCGATAGTGCGCACTTCGTCGCCAAGCACTACGTCCGTTAGCGCAGTACAGTTGTTAAACATGTAATTACTTACCCACGAACAATGCAGTTCGGCGCGGGCAAGCGCAGTGCATTCCTCAAATACGCGATTGCCCATACCGGTGCATTTTGCGGGAATCGTTATAGATTTAAGTGCCGAACAGCCCTTGAACGAAGAATCTCCGATACGCTCCAAGCAGTCCGGCAACCGAATATCGGTAAGCGCGGTGCAGTTTTCAAACGCGTTACTGCTTATTCTGAGCAAGCCGTTGCCTAAATCGACTTGCCGTAACGCCGTGCAACCGGAAAACGCGTAGAAGTCGACGTCCGTAACGGTATTGGGCACGAGCACGCTTTGGAGCGCGGTACAACCGCTAAAGGTGCGGTATTTTATGCTCGTCAAGCCGGACGGAAGGGTTACGCTTTGCAGCTTTTCGCAATCCTTAAACGCACTTTCGCCGATAACAGTCACGCTGTTTGGTATATCCACGGAAACGAGATTGCGACATCCCTCAAAAGTACTGGTGGATATACTTGTAACTATATTAGGCACGGTCAGCGCCGTGACGGTTTTGTCGTTGACCCCCCATACGCTGTAGCCGTCCTCGATTTTTGAGTACTTAAACGGCGCAAGCGCTATTTGAATATCTCTTTTTACTTCCCACTTGGCAGACAGACAAAGGCCGTAATAAGCCGTTTGCTTGCCGAAATCCCACAGCTCGCCAAACTCGTTCGTCCAGCCGGTCAACTCCTTTTCCGCGTCGAGCGGAGTTACCTTAGGCGGAGCAAAGGTGGTACCGTCCGCCACGAGCACTATGCGCGTATCGCCGCCGTCCTCAAACGTTCCGTAGTTGGCGTAGAACGTAACTGCGCATTCCTCGCGCCACGTCGCGTATATGGTTAGATTTTGAGTAATCCGCTGTCCGTCGAACTGAAACATAGGATCGTCCTCGTTGCCGGTGACGTTCCAGCCCCAAAACACGAACCCTTCTCTAAGCGGTATATCGGTCGGGCGCTTGAGATAAGTGTTCTTTTCCACCGTCACTTTGTACGAACGATAACCGTCGGACTTACCGCCATTCATATCGAAGGTGACCGTACAGCCGTACTTGCTCGTGCTCAGGTCGCCTTGCGTTTGGTCGTTATCCAAACTACTGTTGCACGCAAAAACGGTTGCTATAATCGCCGCCATAAAGGCGAATGCAAGCACTCCTATTATTATCATTTTTTTGCGTGATAGCGTCATGTGTCAAATCCTTTAGAGATTGCTATACTGAAATTATACGCTCGCTTTTTTTCGCTGTCAATAGCGCACAAGCCGTTTACCGCAATTCTAATCATATTCTAATGTTGCACTAATGCAGAATTAAAAATAAGGTAGAGATTTTAGTGATTGCCCTCATCAGTCGCTCCGCGACAGCTTCCCCCAAGGGAAGCTCACCACTCACAAAAGCTTAATCACATGATGACCTTCCCCGTGGGGGAAGGTGCCCACGAAGTGGGCAGATGAGGGGCGACCTTAATGCCGCGTAAGCGGCCATTACTACTCGTCCATGATAATGCGTTGCTCGGAATGACAAACAAACTGTACGACTAAAAATACTTTTGTCCTACGAAGCACCGAAGGTATTCAGAGCAAGCACGAAGTGCGAAGCGAAGAATCTCAACCTTATTTATAATTCTTAATTCTGAATTCTTAATTCTTAATTATACTCCGTCGTCGGCTTGCCGTCGGCGTCGTAGTGCCAGCAGTTAACTCCGGCTATTTTCGTTTCCGAATAGAAATACTTGGTAGCGTTGTTAAGCACGTCGTTGTCGTTGGTGGAAATATAAATTTTGTTCCACTCCTCCTCAGTGCCCTCGTAATAGATTTTGACGGTTGCGGGACAGCCCTCGAATTCCTCGTATGCAAAGTACTCGACCGACCTGGGAATAACCACGCCCTCCAGCGCACTGCAGCCGTCAAACGTACGGCCGTTTAAGTTACGGATTCCCGCCGGCAGTTTGACGTATTTAAGATTATTACAGCTGAGAAAAGCTCGCACGTCCAGCTTTTGAACGCTGTCGGGAACGACCACCTCTTGCAATCCGTTACAACCGCAAAACGCCATATCGCCTATTTCCAGCAATCCGTAGTTCATAATCACTTTGGTAAGACCGGTGCAGTGAGAAAATGCGTCATTGCCCACGTACTTAAGCTCGGCGTTGAACTTGACCGACCGTATGCGTGCAGTGTATGAAAACGCGCCGTAAGCTATGCCGAGAGTGCCCGACCGGATTTCCAAATCGAGATTTTCGTCGTCCGAGGAAGTCTCCGTTCCGATTACCCATTTATCCACGTACCGCACGTTGTCCACCGTTTCGCCAAGCTTGTTGCAACCGTAAAAGGCCCAACTATCCACGACGGTAACGCTGTCCGGTATGACTAAGTCCGTTATGGTATCGTTGCAACAAAACACGTATGCGCCGATAGAGGTTACGCTTCCGTCGCTCGGAATTACCGAGGTTTTGCAGCCGAGCACGAACTTTTTGTCGGCCGTCAAAATTACGCAGTTGCCCGCCGCCGAATACGTAGTATTTCCGCTGTCCACGGTAAGCGAGGTTATACCGTTGCTGTCTAACAAAATTCTATAACCTATTTCCTTTACGCCGGCCGAAAGCTGTACGCTCCTTAAGCGCGGATTGTACGCCAATGCGTATTGGGCTATTGCGTAGTCCTTGCCGTCGTAGTCGTCCGGCAAAACTATATCCTCGTCGTCGCCGAAGTAGTCCACGAGAGATACCGTTCCGTCGTCGTGCACTCTAAATGTAAAGCCGTCGTCGGTATCGTGCAAAACGCTTGCATCCGACGCGGCGGTATGCACCGTTACCGACGCGGTAAAGTTATATTGACTGCCGGACAAATCGTACACTTCGGCAAGTCTGTAACAACTGTAAAACGCGCTTGCGTAAATAGTTTGCACGGTAGATGGGATGGTAACGCTAAGCAGAGAATAACAGTACGCAAACGCTTGGTAGCCTATGGTCTTTACCCCACTGCCTATAGTCACGCTACGCAAATTGTAGCAGTTTCTAAACGTACTTCCCGCTATATCGGTTACGCCGTTGCCTATTGATACGCGGCGCAGACTGTAGCAGTTGGCAAAGGCCGCCTCCAGCTTGGTAACGCCGTCGGGAATATCCAATTCGGTAAGCGCCGTGCAATAGTAAAACGCACATGAGTTTATAGTACGCACTTCGTCGCCTATCACGATCTCGGCAAGCGCCGTGCAACCGTCAAAGGCCATTGCGGCAATAGTTTGGCAATGCAGTTCCGCGCGAGTAAGCGCAGTACAGTTATTAAACGCATATCCGTCAATTACACAATCGGTCGGTACCGTAACGGATTTAAGCGCGGTGCAGCCGTCAAAAGCGTGACTGCCTATCGTAGCGGCGGGCAGTTGGATTTCCGCAAGCATGATGCAGCTGTAAAACGCGTAGTCGCCTATAGTTTCAACGGCGGCGTCAAGCTCGACTTGTCGTAGCGCAGTGCAACCGCAAAAAACGTTCCCACCTATTTTCGTAACGGTATCGGGCACGGATATGCTTTGCAGTGCCGTGCAACCGTAAAACGCGTAGTCGCCTATCTCCGTCAAGCCGTCGTTTAACTCCACGCGCTTGAGCGCAGTACAGCCGTAAAACGCTTGCTTGCCTATCGTAGTAACGGAATTTGGCAAGCTTATGCTTTGCAACGCGGTACAGCCGTAAAATGCGTTGTGGCCTATATCCTCCACGCTCGAGGAAAGAACTATGCTCGTCAGCTTGTCGCAGTTAAGGAACGCGTTGTAGCCTATATAGTCCACTGCGCTGTGCATGGAAACGGACTTCAGCTCATGGCAGTTGGAAAACGCGCCGTCGTCTATGCGCGTAGCGACTTGCGGAATGATTACCGTGGAAACGTTTTTATCCAAAACGCCGGTTATGGTGTAGCCAAACGCGTTGCGCTCGTACGTATACGGCGCGAGCTGGCGCAGTACGTCCCTCTTTATATCCCACTGCGCGTAAAGATACATGTCGCCCTTCACCGTGTCGTTAGACACGTCGAACGCCTCGCCGCGTCGGGTTTCCCAGCCGGCAAGCTCCGAATACTCGTCGGGCGGGGTTATTTTGGGCGAAGTAATTTTAGTGCCGTACGCCGCCTTTGCGGTAAACGTTTCGGTGCCGTCCTCAAACGTTCCGTGCTCGGCGTAGAACGTTACCGTACATTCCTTTACCCACACGGCGTGTATGTACATGTCTTGCGTAATCTTTTCGGCGTCGAACTTCCACATAGGGTCGTCCTCTCGGCCCGTGGTGTTCCAGCCCCAAAATATATGACCGTTGCGCTCGGGAATAACCGTAGGCCGCGGCACGGTGGTGTTCTTGTTTATAGTAACGGAGTACAGCCTTTTGCCGTCCATCAAGCCGCCGCCGGCGTCGAACGTTACGGTGCACGTGTATTTGCTGCCGGTATCGCCGCCTACGTTGTCGCCGCCGTTATTTCCACCGCCGTTGCCACCGCCAAAGCTACACGCAAAAACTGTGACTATAATCGCCGTTACTACGACTACAGCCCACACCGCTATTACTATAGGTCTGCGTGTAAACTTCATGCGTACAATCCTTTCGTGGTATTCTTACTAAAATTATACGCTCGCTTTTTTTCGCTGTCAATAGCGCACAAGCCGTTTACCGCAATTCTAATCATATTCTAATGTTGCACTAATGCAGAATTAAGAATGCAAAACATGGCGGCTTGCGCCGCATTAAGGTCGCCCCTCATCCACCGCAAGCGGTCCCCCTTCCCCCACGGGGAAGGTAATCAGTGGTAAAGCCGTTTCACATGTAGACCTTCCCTTGGGGGAAGGTGTCACCAAAGGTGACGGATGAGGGCAATTATTAGATCTCAACCTTATTTATAATTCTTAATTCTTAATTCTTAATTCTTAATTCTTAATTCTGCATTAAAAAAACGCCTTTCGGCGTTTTTTTAAATTCCGTTATAAGTGAGCTTGTCGTTGTACGCATAGCCCGCAACTACGGTGTGACGGCCGCGAAGCATCGGCTTGCCCGCGTGGGTGCGGTTTTCTATTGCAAAGTTTTCGGTAGAGAACGCGGTTAGGTATTCGTCGTCCACGTTGAACACCACCTTGTACGGCACAGTTACGCACGCGGCAAACGCCAGGTAACTGCCGTTGTCGGCCTTGCCCTTGCCGAAGTCGATTATCTTTACGCCCTTGCGGTAGCGGCCCATAACGTCTATCTGGCTGACGAGCAAGCGCTTGGTATAGCCGCGGTCGGTGCACAGCGCGACCTCGCCGTCGCCGTTTACTTGTTTTATCAATATGCACTCGTCGCCGTCGGCAAGCATCATGCACCGTACGCCTATGGCTATGCGGTTCTGGCTGGGCACGTCGGACATATCCGCGTTAAGGCACATACCGCCCTTGGTTACTATCATAAGCGAGCAACCGTCTTGCTCGTCCTCTATGCCTATAAGTTCGTCGCCGTCGCGCAGCTTGGTGGCTTGGAATGCCGATTTGACTACGCCGTACTCGCTCCACGGCGACTTCTTTACGAGTCCGCCCTTGGAATAGAACAGCAGATTGCCCTTGGGCAGCTTTTCCTCTACTACGCGCATATACAGCGGGTATTCGCCGTCCACCGCTTCGGCAACTATCTTTTTAAGGTCGACGCCCTTTTCGCGCCACTTGCCGTCGGGTATAGCCTCGACGTCTATCTTGTAGCAGTTGCCGAGGTTGGTAAAGCAGAACACGCGGTCGGTGGACTTGGCACGCACCAAGCAGTTGCAAATTTCGTTGAGCGTGGAGTTGTCGGTAAAGTCCTTGGTCGCCATAGTAAAGTTCTTGACGAGCATTCGCTTAATCTGATGATTGGCGTTTGCGGCAATCACGTACTCGAAGGTCGGCTTTTCGTCGTCGCTGGGTACTACGTAGTGCTCCAAGTCTTGAACGAGCTGGGACTTGCGGTTTTCCTTGTATTGCTTGCGTATGCCCAGCAACTCGGTCTTTACAAGCTCCATTTGCAGTTTTTTGGATCCGATAATAGCTTCCAGTCGAGTGATTTCGCTCTTGACGTCGGCAAGCTCTTTTTCCAGCTTGAATATCTCGAGGTTGGTAAGCCGTGCAAGGCGCATATCCAGTATGGCCTGGGCTTGGATCTCCGACAGCGAGAAACGCTTACGCAGCGCTTCCTTGGCCGCGGTGGTGTTCGCGCTCGCCTTGATTATGGCAATAACCTCGTCGATGTTGCGTACGGCTATTACCAAGCCTTCCAAAATATGCTCGCGCTTTTTGGCGGCGTCCAGCTCGTAACGCGTTCTGCGCAGTACGACCTCGCGCTGGTAGTTCACGTAGTACGCTATTATGTCCAGCAACCCCATAAGCTGAGGCTTGCCGTCCGCAATGGCGACCATGTTGAACGAGAAGTTGATAGAAAGATTGGTGTACTTGAACAGTAGGTTGATAATCTCCTTAGGCGTGCTTTCGCGCTTAAGCTTGATTACCGCGCGCATACCTACACGGTCGGATTCGTCCACTACGTCGGTTATTGCCGACAGTACGCCCTTTTTGTCCTCGCGTACCTTGATAATGGATTCCAGTAGCTGCGCCTTGTTTACGCCGTACGGGATTTCGTCGATTACTATTACCTTTTTGTCGTTGTCGTTTTCGATATGAAGCTTGGCGCGGATTGCAACCTTGCCCTTGCCGGTTTCATACGCTTGGGTAAGCTCGGTGGGTATAACCACGCCGCCCGTCGGGAAGTCGGGGCCTTTGATTATCTTCATCATATCCTTAAGCGTTATGCGCGGATTGTCTATATACGCTATAACGCCGTCAATCGCTTCCATAAGGTTGTGCGGCGGAATGTTGGTTGCAAGTCCTACCGCTATACCGGTAGCGCCGTTTACCAAAAGGTTGGGGAACCGCCCCGGCAAAATGTCCGGCTCCATTATGGTATCGTCAAAGTTCCAGCTCCACTTGACGGTGTTTTTGTCAATGTCGCGCAACAGCTCCAAAGCGAGCGGCGTAAGCCTTGCTTCGGTGTAACGCATGGCCGCCGCCCCGTCGCCGTCTACCGAACCGAAGTTGCCGTGACCGTCGACGAGCGTCGCGCCCATATTGAAGGGCTGCGCCATACGCACCATCGCTTGATATATAGACGAGTCGCCGTGCGGGTGCAGCTTACCCAAGCAGTCGCCGACTATACGCGCACTCTTGCGGTACGGCTTGTCGGGCGTAATGCCGAGCTGTTGCATAGTGTACAGTATGCGGCGCTGAACGGGCTTTAGACCGTCCTCTACGCGCGGCAGTGCGCGGTCCAGAATGACCGATTCCGAATACGGAATCATGGAGTCGCGCATTACGTCTTCCATAGTCTGCACTACCAGTTTTCCGATAGGCTGTTTTTCTTGTTCGTTGTCTTGTCCCATTGCCATCCTCTATTATAAGGGCGCGTAAGCGCAGTCAGAAATTCTGAATTCTTAATTCTGAATTCTTAATTAACTTATCTGTTAAACGAATCGACTTTATTAAAGTCCGCATGTTCTATGATATATTCGCGGCGAAGCTCTACCGCGTCGCCCATAAGCACAGATACGAGCTTCTCCGCCTCGGCGGCGTCCTCGATAGTCACCTGCATAAGCGCACGGTTTTTGGGGTCCATAGTCGTTTCCCAAAGCTGGTCGGCATTCATTTCGCCCAAGCCTTTGTATCGCTGGACTTGCGCGTTTTTGCCCATTCGCGACTTAGCTTCCGCAAGCGCCGCGTCGTCGTAGGCGTATTCCACTTGGTTGCCCTTTTCTATCTTGTACAGCGGCGGCAAGCCGATGTATACGTGTCCCTCGTTGATAAGGTCCTTCATGTACCTAAAGAAGAAGGTGAGCAGTATCGCGCGAATATGATAGCCGTCGACGTCCGCGTCGGACAGTATTATTACTTTGTGGTAGTTAAGGTTGTCGGGGTTGTAGTCCTCGCCTATGCCGGAGCCGAGCGCCGATATAAGCGTGCGGATTTCCTCGTTGGCAAGCACCTGGTCTATGCGCTTCTTTTCCGCATTGAGCGGCTTACCCCTAAGCGGCAGAATGGCCTGATACGACCGCGCACGCGCTTGCTTACATGTTCCGCCCGCGCTGTCGCCCTCGACTATAAACAGCTCGTTGTTTTCCGGCTTGCGGCCGGTGCAAGGCGTAAGCTTGCCCACGAGGTTGAAGTTGTCGATAGCGTTCTTGGCGCGCGTTATTTCCTTTTCCTTACGCGCCGCTTCGCGCACCTTTGCGGCAAGCATACCCTTTTTGAGTATGGCCTCGCCTACCGCGGCGTTTTTGGGATCTGCAAAGTATTCGCCAAGCACTTGCGACACTATGCCCTCCAGCGCGATACGCGCCGCGGGATTGCCGAGCTTGGTCTTGGTCTGACCCTCGAACTGAACGTTGGTCATTTGCACCGAAAGCACTGCGGTAAGGCCTTCGCGGTAGTCGTCGCCCAAGAGGTTGGCGTCCTTGTCCTTGAGCATGCCCACGCGCCGTGCAAAGTCGTTCATAACCTTGGTGTACGCCGCCTTAAAGCCGGTTTCGTGCGTACCGCCCTCGGTGGTAGGAATGTTGTTTACGTACGAGAAAAGGTTTTCGGTATACGCGTCGGTGTGCTGGAACGCGAGCGACATTGATATTCCGTCCTTTTCCCCGCTTATGAGTATGGGATCGTCGTACAGCGTGTTGCGCGCCTCGTTGATGTACTTAACAAAATCGACTATACCGCCGTCGTAGCAGTATTCCAGCGAGCGGTAACCCTCGCCCACGCGCACGCGCTCGTCAATGAGTTTTACCTTTAGTCCTTTATTGAGGAATGCAAGCTCCTTGAGTCGGCGCGCAATGGTATCGAACTGGAACACTACCGTTTCGAATATGCGCTTGTCGGGCATAAACCGCACGAACGAACCGTGCCGTTCCGTGCGCATTCCGGTGTCGATAAGGCTGTACTTGGGCACGCCGCCCTTAACCTCGCCGTTAACCTCCTTGGACTCGAACTCCATACGGTAGGTCGTACCGTTTTTGAAAACCTCGACCTTGAGCCATTCGGACAGCGCGTTGGTAACAGACGCGCCCACGCCGTGCAGACCGCCCGAGTGCGCGTAGTTGCTGTTGTCAAACTTGCCGCCGGCGTGCAGCTGCGTAAATACGACTTCAACGCCCGATACGCCCAGTTTGGGGTGAATGTCTACCGGTATGCCGCGACCGTCGTCCAGTACGGACGCACTGCCGTCGGCGTGGATCGTAACCTCTATACCGGTAGCAAAGCCGTTGGACACCTCGTCTATAGCGTTGTCCACGATCTCCCACAAAATGTGGTGCAAACCCTTTATACCGGTAGTTCCTATATACATACCAGGACGGAGCCGAACGGCGTCCAGTCCCTCTAATACTCGTATATTACCCGCATTGTAATCAGCCATAGCTTCCTCCGTAATACGCTTACAGTTCATTGTACCATAAAAGAAAAAATTTTGCAAGAATATTTAATTAAATTCGGAATTCGGAATTCGGAATTCGGAATTACAGAAAAAATTTGCATTGCTATAATGAGGGCGCGTTAGCGCAGTCCACAATTCCTAATTCATAATTCATAATTCCGAATTAAACCAATCCCTCAAACCCATTCTGCCTTAGCGCCTCGTACAGCACCAGTGCGACGGTGTTGGAAAGATTGAGTGACCTTAACCCCTCCGCCATAGGTATGCGGAGCGCGGTTTCGGGATTGTCGAACACTATATGCTCGGGCAAGCCCTTGGTTTCCTTGCCGAAAATCAAGTAGTCGCCGTCCTTAAAGTCTATATCGGTATAGCGCTTGCTCGCCTTTTTGGACAGATAAAAATACCTACCGCCGTTTGCCGTTTTTTGAAAAAACTCCTCCAGACTGTCGTAGTACGTAAGGTTGAGCTTGTCCCAGTAGTCCAGTCCGGCGCGCTTTAGGTGCTTGTCGGTTATCTCGAATCCCATAGGCCGTATTATGTGCAAAGCCGATCCGGTGCACGCGCAAGTGCGCGAAATATTACCGGTATTCTGCGGAATTTCCGGTTGATAAAGTACGATGTTAAACATAGGAAATTTTTCCTTAATTGCGCGAACTATTCCGCGTGCACGCCGTCGCAATCGTTGATAAACTGCAAAAAGTCCTCGTACACTTCGCCCTTGTTAAGCTCGTTAAGCAGCTCGTGGCGAGCGCCGTCGTACGTTTTGACGCGCGGATAAAGGCCGTGTTTGTTATACGCCTTGACCAGCTTTTTAATCAGCTTGCCGTAGCCGCCCACGCCGTCCGCCGTACCCGAAGCTATCATAAGCTTAAAGCCGGTCGGCGTTTTGCCGCGGTTAGCGTTGATACGCGCACAGCCGTCCAGCATTTCGCGGTAGAACATATACGAGCACAATCCCACGCCGGCGCACTGCTCGTCGGCGTTGTACTTTTCCACCTCCGCCTTGTCGCGGTTAATCCAGCCGTTTACGCCGTCCTTAAGCTTTTTGTCGTACGCCGCAAAGGTCATGTTCGCAAAAAACTTACCGTCGCGGTCGGGGTTCTTTTTTGCGCCGCGCCGCGCTATGCTCCGCCCGAGCGACAGCATAATTCCGCTCTGCATGGTCGTGCCGCAAAGTATGGCGCCGTTTACGTAGCTATGGTACTTTTGGATAAACCGTTGCGTGAGTATACTGCCGTAGCTGTGGCCTATAACGTACACGCGCTCTACGCCCCAGCGCTCCTTGGCAATATCCACCTCTTGCTTTATATCGTCCACGGTCGCCTCGAACATACCGTCCTCACCCTTGCCGCGACGGCCGCTATCGGTCGCGCCGAAGCCGCGGTTGTCCATGCCGATTACGTTATATCCGTTTTTGCCCAAAAATTCGCAAAAGTCGTCGTACCGCGCTATATACTCGCACATGCCGTGCACCATTACTATAGCCGCGCGCGGGCGTTCCACGTTGTCCCAATAGGTTACCGCAACGTCCTTGCCGTCGCGCATTTTTACAAACTCAGTCGTCATTTATACCTCCGACGATTCATATATTTTAATCTTAACCATTATACTATATAGAATAAATCTTGTCAATACGGCTGTGAGGATATACCATGAAAACGATAGTATTTGCGGGCGGCGGCACTGCCGGCCACGTAATGCCAAATATAGCGCTTATCGACCGACTTAAGCCCGACTACGGCTGCGTGTATATAGGCGGCGACGGAATGGAAAAGGACATCTGCGCGGCGCGTAACATACCGTTTTACCGCATAGATACGGTTAAGTTTCGCCGCGACAATCTGCTGTCCAATATAGGCGTGCCGTTCAAACTGCATGCGTGCGTAAAGCAAGCCAAGCATGTGCTCGAGCAAATTCGCCCCGCCCTCGTTTTCAGCAAGGGCGGATACGCCGCGCTGCCGGTAGTGCTGGCAACAAAGGCGCCGGTGCTCTGCCACGAAAGCGATTATTCGGCGGGGCTCGCCACCAAACTGAGCAAGCGCAAAGCAACCAAAATTCTGTGCGCGTTCGAGCCGTGCGCCAAAACCTTTAAAAAAGGTCTGTTCGTCGGCACGCCGCTTAACCGGAACCTTTACCGCGGCGCAAGGGATTTATCCCACTACGGCCTTAGCGGAAGCAAGCCGATAATAGCCGTCGTCGGCGGCTCGTCGGGCGCGGCAGCAGTAAACGCCGCAGTAATAGAGGCTCTGCCCCGCCTACTGCAAAAGTACGAAGTAATACACATGACCGGCAAAAACAAGGCGGGCGCCGTCGCCCAAAAGGGCTACGCCGCCGTCGAGTTTGAATCCGATATGGCAAGGCTGTACGCCACCGCCGATATAATAATAACGCGCGCCGGCGCCAACGCGCTGGCCGAGTGTATTGCGCTTAAAAAGCCGACTATAGCCATACCATTGGAAAAAGCGTCGCGCGGCGACCAAGTACAAAACGCCGAGTATTATTCCGGCCTCGGCGCTATCAAGGTTTTGCGCGAAAGCGAGCTAAAGACCTTCGTCGCCGCCGTGGACGAGGTGTACGAGGGCAAGTACAAGTACGTCAATGCAATGAGCTGTATCAACGTAGACGGAACGGATAAGATCGTGGGCATTATAAAGGAAGTTATAGATAATTCGGAATTCGGAATTAGGAATTAGGAATTATATTTTTTTAATATTGACATTTATGCGGCGGGTCGCCTAGATCCCTCGACTACGCTCGGGATGATGGGAGTACAACAATACTATACTAAAAAGACAATTCCATACACCCATCATTTCGACCGTAGTGAGCGCAGCGAACGAAGCGGAGAAATCTAGGCGCAGCCGCACGATTACTCTAAATCTCATCCTTATTTATAATTCCGAATTCATAATTCATAATTCATAATTTAATACTCACCGCGTACACGTCCGCGCCGCCGGTCGGCTTGGACAGTGCGTCCCCGCCCTTGGCGGTAAGCACTATAAGCACCTCGTTGTAGCCCGTTTTTATTACGCGGTTTATAACGCAATCGTTAACCGCGAGCGACACCGATATATCCCCGGCGTCCTTAACGGTCACTGCTGTCGGCGTAGTGCAAACGAACAGCGGACTGTCCATATTGACTACCGCGCCCAGCCGTGAACCGCTTATTGCAGTCACGGCTTTTCTGTTCAGTCGTTGGTCTATCTCGTACGTAACGCCGCCGTCTGCGCCCATAAAGCACGCGTAATATTTTCCGTTCAGCTCGGTTAGCGATCCGTCGGTAAACTCGAATCCCAGCATGTCGCGGCGAAAGCTTTTAAAGCCGTAGTCCACGGTGACGATAGCCGCCTCGCCGTTCTTGTCGCACACAGCCATGTATCCGTCGTCGTACGGAAGCACGGCGTACGGCCGAAGCATGCTCTCGTCGTTACCGCCGTAGTAGTGCGGCACGGCGTCGCCGCCGGCCTTGAACGTGTAAAACACTATCGCGTCGTACCGCGGCTCGCTAAACGCCCGCGCACTGATTACGTATCCGTCGCCGATAATATAGCAGTCGAAATAGCTAAGACTGAGCGCGTTGGATATGCGCGTACTGCCGCCTAGCGCCCAGCCGTCGCCCGCGCGCGTAAATTCGGTCAGCTTAAGCGTTCCGCCGCTTATGGCCGCAACCACCGCCATTTTTTTGCTATCCACAGTCATTACGTCCACCACCGTGCCCTCGACGGTAGCCAAAACGTCGGCGACGCCGTCGTCGCCCACCGAATGCAGTATCGACTTTTCGTCGGCCGTGCCGGCGTTAATTACGGTCGCGGCGCAAAACCCGCCTTCCACCACTCCCGCCGCGCAAAGCTTGCCGTCGAAGTACGTAAAGCCGAGGATTTTTCCGCCCGAACCTATACGGCACAAAAAACCGCCTACGCTGTCGAAGTCGTAGTCGGGCACGACGGCGTTGCCGAAAATATATGTAACCCCGCCCGCCGCAAACGTGAATATCACGCTTTCGTCGCCACTGCCCATAAGCCGCGTTTCGTACGAAATTTCCTTAACCTTGCCCTTTTGCGAATCGCGCAGTTTTTCGTGCGGCGGCGCAACTACTTGCACACCGCCGTCGTCCGGCTCGGTACCGCCTATGCCCTCCGCACGCCGCGGCGTGCGCCAAAATATAAGCGTGGCAATAAGCCCCGCTATTACGATATTAAGTACTGTAATGACCGCTATTTGTTTTTTTGTTATGCGCATAGCAACCTCCGTGCTGATATAATAGCACTGCGGCGCGCATAATTATCGTCCGCGCAATTTCCGTCAAATTACGCAACGACGTTGCACAGTTATATTGCCTTGCGGCAAGTTATATTCGCCTACGGCGAGTGGTATGCTCCGCGTGATATTCGCCTTACAGCGAGTGATAACAGCCATATCACTTTGCGCAAGCAAAATATCACAACAAAAAAACTCGCTAACTATAGCGAGTTTTTATAATTACTTATCCGCCCTCGGCACCGGCAAAAGCCATTCCTTAGCCTCGCGCACGGCTTGCTTGTAGTACTTGCACGGCCGCGCAATGTTGGGAAGTAACGGCAGTCGCCAAGCAAACGGCACCAGCTCGTCCTCACTCCCCACCCATACGGGTTCGGCCACCGGCTTGACGGAAGTGATGGGCGGCTTGCGCAAGGCCGTTCTTTCCAAGGTACTGCCGGTGCGAGTCAAGGTTTTGGTAACGGTGCGAGTAAGAGTTTTGCTTATGGGATTGAGCGTAAGAGTTTTGCTTATGGGGTTGAGCGTAACGGTAGCCGCCGTTTCCGACTGCTCGTCGGGGGTTTTGGTGCGGCGGGACACGGCGGAGGTTTTTTGCTTGAGTCTGCCCTTGGCTTCCTCGTACCGCTCCGCTTTGGTCTTTGGCAAAACCACCTCGGGAATCTCGTCAATGGTAACGGTCTTAATCGCGTTCTTGTCCTTTTTGCCCTTGGCCTTTTTTTCGTAGGACGGCGAATACTCCATTTCGGGAATGACGAATTCCTCTATTAACTTTTCTATGTCCTTTGCCATAGTGCTCCGCTGACTAATTCGGAATTCGGAATTATGAATTCGGAATTGTAGTAATTGTGGTTTTTACTTTCGGTAGTTTACTATCGATATAACAAATCCGTCGCATTTGCAATTATAATTGATTCAATCCTATTTTCCAATTCTTAATTCTGCATTCTTAATTCTTAATTATTTATATGTGCGTCGAAGCCCGAAAATTTGTTCTTGTTTTTGTTAAGAATAAACTTGAGCTTTTGAACGTCGGCTTTGGCCACCTTGAACGGCGTGGTGAGGTTGCGCAGTGAAGCAAACGTGTGCTTGTTGGACGTTAATACAAGTATGCCGCGTTGCTCGTCAATTATGTAATCTCGCACTTGGTGCCAGTCCAGCATGTCGAAGTTGGTGTACACGCCCTTGTCTACGACCGCGTTTTTGCTAATGCCCAGCACTATAACGAACGCCTCGGCGGCTATCATAACTATAAGCACGAACATAAGCGCGATATTAGTGTACAGCCGTCCCACTCCGAACAGATTGTAAAAGTCGGTAACGCTCGGCGCCTCGGGGTCGGCCATCTGCATTATGACGTAAAAAATCAAAAACCCTATCACCGCCGCAAAAACCCAATAGAAAATCTTACGCGTTTTCAGTTCTACGAGCGTGATTGAATGATACAGCTTGATCTGCCGCATAATCAGCGTAACCAGCTTTTGCGCCAGCACCGCCGTCATTGCCACGGACACTATAGCCGTAATAATTACTGTTATCAAATATCCGGTCATATCAACAATTATACAGTGTTTTATAGCGATTGTCAACTAAGTAAAAGGTTGGGATTACCGACTGGGTTTAGAACAATAAAATTGAATTCTATTGTCGTACCAAGCGTAACGAAGTAATTCAACCTTATTTAATTCTTAATTCTGCATTCTTAATTCTTAATTATTTAAAGTACTTAACTCCCGCCTCGAAAATGCGCATATCGGTTTTGGCGTAGTACTCCACGGCGTTCTTTAGCAAAAACTCGCCCGTGCGTTCGCTGTGACCCATTTTGCCCAACACTCTGCCGTCGGGACTGACTATGCCCTCTATTGCGAGCACGGCAGTATTGCCGTCGCCGTCGCAGTACTGCGTTGCTATTTGTCCGTTCTTTACAAGCGATTCAATAACGCCGGCACCCGCTACAATCTTGCCGGTACAATACGTCGGCACTTGGTACGTATCGCCCACCTTTAACTGTTTAAGCCACGGACTGAACGTAGAACACACGCGTATATCAGTAAGCGTAGACACAGGTCTGTCTATACTGTCAAACGTAAGCATAGGGTCGGTTTTATCGGGCGCGTGTATATGCCCGCTCGGCAACAGTCCGCACCGAATAAGCGCCTCGAACCCGCCGCCGAAGCCAATAGCAAGTCCGTCGCGCTTGTACAGCATATTCTCCACCGCCTCGGCGACTGCGGAGTTCGTAAGCAACTCCGCCATATCGCGGCCGCCGCTCGGCAACGCCAAGATATTGCTTTCCTTAATCGCCGTCGCCAAAGCCTTTACGCTACGCTCAAGCTCGTTTTTGTCGCGGTCGTTCACGACGAATATTCGCACTTGCGCGCCCGCCTTTTCAAACCGCCTTGCCGTTTCCGTTTCGCCGTTTCCGCCGCATACCGGAATTAAAACCTTTACACCGTTTTGCGGCTTGGACTTGGAACGTTTGCGTTTTGCGCCCTTGCCGGCGTAGTCGGCGTTTTGAACCTCAATGCCGGCATTGTCAGTCGCGGTCTGTGCCGCAATCGTCGGCATTGCCGTAGCCGCCATGCTATCTTGCGCGCAGATAAACGCGTTAAGCAGTTTTGCGCCGTCCACCTTTTTGCCGTCGTACACAACGTCTGTGCCGTCCGCGGTCTGCGTTATGCTCGCGCCGAACAGAAAGTCCGGCTCTGCGGTAGTCATACCCAAAAAGTCGAGGTCGTAGCCGAAAAAGTCGTCACCGGTGCGCGCACCGAAAATTATATCGCCCTCGCTCTCCTCGAACAAGCTTCTGTCCGTGGAAGCGAACGCAAAACCCAAACCGTTGCCGAAGCACGATTTTGCGACGGTTGCCGCCGCGCCGCCGCGCTCTACTACCGCCGCCGTGGTTACGTTCTGCCTACCTATTTCGCCGGCTAACAACATCAAAAAGTCGCAAAGGTTTTCAAAGTCGGGCACGCCGTACTCGTCGCGTTTAAGCCTATAACGATACACGCGCTCGCCCTTGGCCTTGAACGTATTATCCACGATTACCGCGCTGTCGGATATGCCGATACCAAACGCCGCAAGCGTCGTAGGCTCACTCTTGCCCACGGTATCCGCTATGCAATCGTCAACGCCGATTACCGCGCGTTTAAGGTTCAGCTGGGCGGTAAGCGCACCGAGCGCCGCACTCATTTGCTCGCCCCACTTTTCGCCGTCGGCGTTGCGCCCGAAAAAGTGTTGCAACGCAATATATATGTGATCGAGCCTAACGCCGGCTGCCGCCAGCTTTTCCACCGCCAGTATAACCGAATACATACCGCCGATAAACGGCGACTCCTCAAGCACCGCCGAAAGGCCGTGCGCGCACACCGTGCACATATCGGTATCGGCTGGGATTTTCATTGCCGCAACCTCGGTAGGCGTAAGCTGTTTTTTGCCGCCCAGCGCAGTAAACACGCTACCGCCGCCAACCGTGCTGTCGTACGCTTCCGTAACGCGCTTTTGCGAGCGCACGTTGGGGTCGCTTAATATTTCGCACATAAGCGTAGCGTAATCGCCCTTGGCGTGCATTGCCGCATGCTTGCGGTCTATCGACCCGAAATAAGCGGTTTTGCGCTCCTTTACATGCGCGGCGGCGTCTTGGCGCACGCCGTTGCTATCCAAAAATCTGCGCTCCAAATCGACTATCATATTGCCGCTTTGGTACATACGCAGTCTGTCTTTGTCGGTGATTTTGCCTACGGCCGTCACACTGCAATTTTCGCCGCGGCACAGCTCGGCAACGGCGTCTAAATCGCCGGTGTCGATTACCGCGACTATTCGCTCCCCGCCCGCCCATACGGCAAGCTCGGCCGCACGGTGAGCAATACGCGCATTGGGTATAGAAGTCAGCTCAATATCCACGCCCGCAAACAGCGTGCCCGCCGCCACGGCAACGCCGCTCATGCCGCAAGGTTTACTGCGCTTTATCAGCCTCGTAAACTCGGCGTTTCTTACGAGCCGCCGAAGCTTGTACAGCTCGTCGCCGCCGCATTCGACGTCGCCTATAAGCACCACGAGATCGCCCGCCGTCGGCGTGTTACTCGCCGCTTGCGACTGTGCAACGCCGCCCACTACGAGGCTAGCTTGACGGTGCCGTGCGCCGTAGTCGGCGTTACAGTACTGCCGCGCTTCGCCTACCGGCACGCCCGCTTGCTCGGCGTACTTCGCATATTCGTAGGCCGACGAAGTATTCACTTCCGCACCGGCGCTTACGCGCACTGCTTGATACGCGTACGCTTTGTCGGAAATCGCGCCGAGCGCGGCGGCAGTAAAGCTTTCCGCGCCGCATTCGGTATTAGCAATATCGTATTGGTCGGCCGCCGTTTTGGCAAGGATATACCACGGCTCGACGGTGCCGTCGCGCTTTACTATATCTTGCTTGACGGCGTATGCGTTTGAGTCCAAAGCTTCCACGTTCGGCGCGAGGCACTTTTCGCGCAGAACCTTGACGCCGATAGTCGACACGTCGGCAAGCGACGGATACTTGTCCGGCCGACCGTCGTACAGAGAATTGAACAGCTCGGTATAGTCGGCGTACGCTTGCGCCACGTGCGGATTGTCCGATTTGATTTTGGTCTTTAGCGCCGTCGTAAAAGTGGTGTGGCGGCAACGCTCCGACCAGTACGCGTCTATAACCTTAAGCTCCGTGTACGTCGGCTCCCGACGCTGGCCGCGAAAATACGACTGCACGAACACGAGGTCGTCAAAGCTCATTGCAAACCTCTGCTCCTTGTAGAACGCCGAAAGCTGAGCGTACGATTTTTGCGAAAAGCCGTCTGCCATTCGTTCGGGTTCTATCGTCGCCGCCTGCTCGAAAAGCTCATCGGCCGTGGAATTTGCGTTATAAATGCGTTTGATAATGCACCTCTGAGTTAATTATGAATTCGGAATTAGGAATTAGGAATTGTGGCGGCAACGCCGCATTAAGGATGAGATTCTTCACTGCGCTTCGCTTGTTCAGAATGACAAAAGAAATTTTAGCAGTACAGCATGTTTGTCCTACGAAGCACCGAAGGTATTCCGAGCATTTTCTGCCCGCCGAAGAATCTCAACCTTATTTATAATTCCGAATTGATTAAACTATTAGCTTAAAATACTCGACGAGCGTTTTGCCGCCCTTTACTTTGAGCGCATAGCTCGTGCCGTCGTGCGTAAAGCACACCTTTTTGCCGAACGTGCCGATAACCTTTAGGTCGTGCAATTTGTCTATGGAATCGGAAAACACCTTTTGCATACGGTCTTGCGCAAGCGTGACTATTTCGCCGTTTACGCAAAGCAAATACGGCTTGCCGCCCTCGCCCACTACCTCGGCGGCAATGCCCGCGTCGTCGGCGTACCCGCACGTTATAAGGTGCTGTAATAATTCTTTGTTCATTCGTAGCTCCTTGTTACTAATATAAGTATAATTTATTTGACCGGTATTGTCAATAAATATTACGTCGTTTACCTTGCAACGCCGCTAAAATTCACAATTCCGAATTCATAATTCCGAATTATTTTTAAAACTCTCTTGACTATATCACTTTATTGTTGTATAATGCATTATGTGTATAAGTATACATGTAAGTATACACCGCACTACGGAGTAATTATGAAGTTACTGACAAGTTCTATCTGCAAGCAAGGCGGACGCGAATACAACCAAGACTACCTCGATCAAATAGTAGAGGGCGACGGCGCGTGCCTCGTCGTTTGCGACGGTTTGGGTTCGTACTACGGCAGTGAGGTTGCCAGCCGCACATGCGCCACGCATATTATCGACGCGTACTCGCAAGTAAAGCAAGTCGACCCCGAACGCGCGGTTAAGCCCGAATATTGCCAGAGCTATATTCAGTCGGCGCACAACCGCGTCGTCGACGAAAAGGAGCGCAACGCCAAAATCCGCTCCTCTTGCACCACCGTCGCGTGCGTAACTACCGACTTTAACTCGACGGTAATTTCGCACATAGGCGATACGCGCGTGTACTTTTTCAAGAACAATCGTCTGCACTTCCAGACCAAGGACCATTCCCTATCGCAGATTTCGGTGGAAATGGGCAAGATTCCGCTGCGCGATATTCGGTCGGACAAGGACCAAAACAAGCTGACGCGCGTGCTCGGCTCGGACTATTACATTCCACCCGACTGCGATATTTACAACAGCCCGCTCCAAGCCGGCGACGCGTTTATACTCTGCTCGGACGGATTTTGGGAGTACGTGTACGAGGAGGAAATGGAGGAGGATTTGCAATCCTCCGCTACGCCCGAGGAAGCGTTGGCCAAGATGGAGCAACGCCTACTCTCCCGCGTAACCAAGTATAACGACAACTATTCGGCAATCGTTGCTATGGTAAAAGAAGGATAACGACACATGGCAAGAATTCGCACCAACAAGAATATATGTCTGTATTGCTTTGGCGATCTCGACACAGACCGCGTGTGCATGAACTGTCACCACAAGGCGGACGACGTGCCGTCGCCGCCCCACCACCTACCCCAACGTTCGGTAATAGGCCCGCAAAACAGATACCTTATAGGCAAGGCGCTCGGCGAGGGCGGCTTTGGCATTACGTATTTGGGTTGGGACTTGCAGCAAGGCATTAAGGTTGCCGTCAAGGAATACTTCCCTTCCGGCTACGTAACGCGCGTTGCGGGCAACAACCAAGTAATAATCAACTCCAAGCAGAACCAAGCGGCAAGCAACCGCGGCCTTAAACGGTTTGTCGAGGAAGCTCGCGCGCTCGCCAAAATAAAGAACCTTAACGGCGTGGTAAACGTTCGCGACTTCTTTTCCGCCAACGGCACCGCATATATAGTTATGGAATTCTTGGACGGCGTGTCGCTGAAAAAATACCTTCAGCGCCGCGGCGGCAAAGTTGGCGTTGAAGAGATCCTTACCATTATGCGCCCCGTCATGGACTCGCTTACCCAAGTCCACAAAATCGGGCTTATCCACCGCGATATTTCCCCCGACAACATTCTTATAACCAAATACAACGAGGTCAAGCTGATCGACTTCGGCGCGTCCAAATACTCCAACCCCGACGGCAGATCGCTGTCCATAGTCCTTAAGCAAGGCTTCGCCCCGCCCGAGCAGTACGACACCCACGGCGAGCAAGGCCCTTGGACGGACGTGTACGCGCTGGGCGTTACCCTATACTTTGCAATAACAGGCGTGCTTCCGCCCGAGTCCATTCGCATAATGATGGGCAAGGAAGCCATTAAGCGACCGTCCGAAATGGGCATTGCCATCGACGCGGGCGTGGAAAACGCGCTTATGAAAGCGCTAGCCGTAGACAGAAAAAAGCGGTATCAAGACGTTCAACAAATGATTAACGGATTGTACAATCCCCGCGCACCGCGCAAGACTGTTGCGACCGCCACTACCCCGCCGCCCGCTACGCCCAAAAAATCGGTCATTCCCAGAACGGCTACCGGCGTTACTACCGAAAAACCGGCGGAGCCGGCACCGGCCGCTACCCCGGCCAAACCCGCGGCCAAGACGCCTACGGCTAAGCCGGAGGTTAAGCCTACGCCGGCAAGAGCGACTACGCCTACCGCCAAGTCGACTCCGGCAAGCGAAGTAAAACCGATTGCCAAACCGGTAGCAAAACCGGCCGCCAAACCGGTTACCGTCAAGCCGGAAGTAAAGGCGACGCCCACCCCGGCAAGGGCGACGGCAACCAAGCCGGCGGCAAGCGAGGCAAAGCCCGCTACGGCTAAACCCGCTACCGCCAAGCCGATTACCACTACCACTACTACGACGCCCAAAAAATCGGTATTCTCCAAGCTGTTCAAAAAGTAGTACGAAAAAAGCGACTATACAGTCGCTTTTTTAATTCGGAATTAGGAATGCGGAATTCGGAATCATGGAATTACGCGTTGTCCCCTTTAGGGGGACAACTTATTAACTATTCTATAAGGGCGGCGAAGCCGCAGTCCGACACTATTCACTATTACTTATTCACTAAAAAAACACCCCGTAGGGTGTTTTTTTGTTATTTCTGTTGTGCCTTGAGCAGCTCGCGGATTTCGGCGAGGATTTGCTCGGCGGTTTCGGGTTTGTTGGCTTCCGCTTCCGCTTTGGCCTTGGCTTCGGCCTCGGCTTGCTGAGCGGCCACGTACTCGATCATTTGCTTTTTGTTCATGCCCTTGGCCTTAAGCTCGGCTTTAAGCTCCTTGTCGATTTTGGCGCCCTTAAGCTTTTCGGCATTGGAACGAACTGTGTTGATAGTCTTGACAATAAGGAACAGAACCATTGCGGTAATGAGGAAGCTGATTATAGCCATAATCAAGTTGCCCCAGTTTATGTATACCGAATTGGCTAAGTCCAGAACCTTTACGCCGTCCGCATTGAGCATGTACGCGGGTCTGAGCATGGTGATAAGTCCGGACATATCGCCCATAGGTATGGCGTTGATAAGCGGTGTGAACACGCCGTTGACAAGCGCCGTAACGATGGCGGTGAACGCCGCGCCGATAATCATACCTACGGCAAGGTCGATAACGTTACCGCGGGTTATGAATTCCTTGAATTCCTTGAAAAACTTCTTCATACGTACCTCTTTTTTACCTCGTTAAAGGCGGATTACTATCTACGTCTGCGGGAAAGGCTGTCAAGCTCGTCGTTGAGTAAGCGCAGATTTTCGCGTTCCAAGTCGATAAGTCCGGAAAACGTTTTAAAGTACTCCACGTCCTCGTCAGCCGGCGTTTCGTGATTGATAAGCGCCACGATGAACTGCGACATGGACCGCAAACGTTTTTGTTCCAGCATGTCAAGCTCGGCTTCGCTTTCACGTATTTTCTTTAACAACTCGCTTTTTTTGGACATAATCCTTTTCCCATACGGAACTCTTGCTTTATTATATCACAATCACAGATTGGTTTTTCGATTTCTTATTCCTTAATCGATATGAATACTTCTTTCCGTAATTGCGCTTTGTTTTATTATATCACAATGGAAAAAAATTGTAAACTTATTTTGCGCGCATAGACTGACTAATCCAAGTTTTTTATGCAGTCCATAGTAACGGCATAGTCCTCTTTTACCCGCGCCAAGTACGGCTCGATGTCCGCACTGTACTCGGTTTTGCCGCGAAGCGCTTCCGTAATTTCGCTTGCCGAGCACTGGAGCATGGTAAGCGACAGATTGGAGCACACGCCCTTGAGCGTATGCGCGGCGCGGAAGGCCTCCTCCATGTTGTGCGCGGCAATGTTCTCGCAAAGATTGTTAAAGCTGGCGTCGTCCACCACCTTGAGCAAAAACCGCTTTATGCGCTCGTCCGTGCGCAATCTGCTGGTAACGTCGGCGTAGTCGCCGCCCATTTTTTCATAGCACTCTTCTACTGTCATGATAACCTCCGAAAATAGTGAATAGTTAAAAGTGAATAATAAATAACGTCGGACTGCGGCAAAGCCGCCCTCATTATAATAATTAAATTTTTTTCCGACGTTTTTATCTTTTATTTACTCGTTAATAAGTCCGCCGCCGTTGCCGCCACTGCCCAGCTCGCTGAAGAACTTGTACGAATTTTTGCCGCCGTACTTGACAGCGTACGCCGCTTGATCGGCCATGTGCAAAAGCTTGTCGTAGTCGCCGTCGCACTGGTCGGACAAGGCAATGCCCATGCTCACGCTTACGGGGAAGCCCTTAAGATCCTTGGTAAGGCATTTGAAAATACGGTCTATCTGGTGTTGGTCCTTGTACTGCATGAAAATGACGAACTCGTCGCCGCCGAAGCGTGCGCAAATATCCGAGGACCGAGTGTTGCCGAGCATTCTGTCGGCAATAGCCTTGATAAGCTCGTTGCCGAACAAGTGACCGTGTTTGTCGTTGGCCTTTTTAAGATTGTCCAAGTCAAAGAACACCAATGCGTACAGCTTGTCGCTTTGCGAGGCAAGGCGCTTGCTTATTTGCTTTTTGGCGGCGCGGGCGTTGAGCAGATTGGTTATTTGGTCCTTGTCGGCAAGAACCTCCAACTGCTGAATCTCCTCCGCTTCCTCGGTAATATCTATGCACTTGCCGAGCGCGCCATCGAACACCGGCTTGTCGCCGTCCACGTTCCACACCGCGCGGACTATAACCTTGTTCCACTTTTGCTCGCCGTGAATGTTGAGTCTGTACTTACCCTCCACTATCGGCGATTCGGGCGAGGAATTTTTTACGCGAGTAAGCAACTGGTCGAAGTCGGCTCTGTCAAACACGCGCGAGCCGAATTCGCTTTCCGCGGGGTTGAGAATTTTTTCGGGCAGCTCCAAGTACTCGGCGCCGTAATCGGTAAGCAATATCATTTCCGGCGAGCTGACGTATTCGAACATAACTTCGCGGGAAAGACCGGAAAAGAACTTGAACTTCATACGCTCGTGCTCGAGCAAGCGCACCGTGCGGTTAGATACGTCGCCACCCGACGTTTTGAGCAAGTCCTCCACGCTGTCGCGCATGTTGCGGTCTATGCTCTGACCGGGCGACGACACGTGCAGTTCGTTTTTAAGGTCGTCCTTAATATCATCCAAGCACTGCAATATCAACGGATTGAATATGCCGCACTCGCCGTTCTGGATCATTTCCACAGCCCTTTCGTGCGTAAAGCCGGGCTTGTATACGCGCTTGCTGGTCAGCGCGTCGTACACGTCGGCAAGCGCAACCACTTGCGCGCCGATAGGTATTTCGTCGCCCTTAAGGCCGTCGGGATAGCCGCGGCCATCCCAGCGCTCGTGGTGCCAGCGGCAAATCTGTTCGCCTATGCGGATAAGCATTTCGTTACTGCGGTACGGAATGTCGGCCAGCATTTTCGCACCCTCGGCCGCGTGGCGCTTCATTATTTCGAATTCGTCTTGCGTAAGCCGACCGGGTTTGTTGAGTATCTCCTCCGGCACCGACATTTTGCCTATGTCGTGCAGTGCCGACGCGTTGACAATAACCTTGATTTCCGCTTGCGACAGATTGTACTTGTCGGTAATGAGCATGAGGTGCTTTAGTATCATTTCGGTAAAGGTGCTGACGTGCAGAATGTGCAAGCCGCTTTCGCCGTTACGGAACTCGACTATGTGCGAAAGGATTTCCACCATCAAGCGGCTGTCGCGTTCGCGTGCGTAAATCTGTTCGGACAGCATATCCGCCATTTCTCTTTGCTTGAGCGCGAGCATAAAGTTGCTCATAACGCGGTGCTTAACGGTACGTTCGTCAAACGGACGACTGATGTAGTCGACGGCGCCCAAGTCGTACGCTCTGTCTATGTACGAGGAGCCGGTTTCCGCAGAGATCATGATTACCGGAATGTTCTTTATCCAGCCGCGCTTGTTCATCATTGCCAGAACGTCAAAGCCGTCCATCTTGGGCATAACGATGTCGAGTAGCATAAGCGAAATATCCAGCTCGTGCTCTTGCAAAGTCATTACGGCTTCCGTGCCGTCCTCTGCCTCGATTATGTTAAAGTCCTCGTACAGCATATCGGACAACAGCGAACGGTTAAGCTCGGAGTCGTCGACTATAAGTATCGTCTTTTTTGGTTTTTGGGATTTGTTGCTCATAGTTTACCAATCCTTTTTTTGAACGAATTTTGCAACAAGCTGTTTAAGCTTGGTCATGTCTATGGGTTTGGCTAGGTGGGCGTTCATGCCCGATTCCAGCGCCGCCTTTACGTCGTCGTCAAACGCGTTAGCCGTCATTGCGATAATGGGCACCGTCTTGGCCCGCGGGTGCGAGCAAGCGCGTATTAAGCGCGTGGCTTCGTATCCGTCCATGATGGGCATTTGAATGTCCATAAATATAACGTCGTACTTATCTACCGGCGACGCCTCAAAAGTTTCCAGTGCGTCGCGGCCGTTGGGCGCAACGTCGCAGTGCACGCCCTCTATATCCAATAGCTCGGTAAGTATTTCCACGTTTATCTCGTTGTCCTCGGCGGCAAGCACGCTCAAGCCGTCTATGGAAATCTCCTCCTCCGCCGAAGCTACCTCCGAGTCCGCGGCGTCGGCGTTTATTTGCATTACCGCGCGACGGAAGTTGGATACGAAAAACGGTTTTGTAAGGAACCAGTCTATGCCCGCCGCCTTGGCTTCCTCTTCTATCTCCTCGAAGCCGAACGACGTAAGCGCCATTATCGTCAGCTTGCGCCCCACGCTTTTGCGTATGCGCCGCGCTGTTTCCACGCCGTTCATTTGCGGCATTTTCCAGTCGACTATAACTACGTCGTAGTCCTGACCTCTGGCCGCGGCGCGCTCCACTGCGCGCACGGCCTCCTTGCCGCTAAGCTTGTAGTCCACGATAACGCCGGTATCCGACATAACCTCCTTTATGTCGATGCAAACGTCTTCCTCGTCGTCCACCACCAGCACGCGCGTAACGTTGTGGTGCAGCCAAAAATCCTCGTAGTCCGGCTCGACGTCGGCAACTGCAAGCTCCAGCTCGACGTTAAACTTACTGCCCTCGCCCTGCTTGCTTTCCACCGAAATAACGCCGCCCATAAGATCGACTATATTTTTGGTTATGGCCATGCCGAGGCCGGTGCCTTGAATGCTTTTGGTAACGGTGGTAGTTTCGCGACTGAACGGCTCGAAAATAGTCTTGACGTAATCCTCGCTCATGCCTATGCCGTTATCCTCGACGGAGAACTTGATATGCGCGTGGTTATGCACTTGTTGCTTAAGCGTTTCCACGTTGAGCGATATTTTGCCGCTGTTAGGCGTGTACTTGACCGCGTTGGACAGAATGTTCAAAAGTATTTGATTTAGCCGCATTTTGTCGCCCATAACGAACTCCGGCAGAGTGCCGTTGATATGAACGTCAAAGCTCTGTTTTTTTGCGTTGGTCTGCGACAACATCATGGAATACAATTCTTCCACGAACTCGGGAAGACAGAACCGTTCGATATACAGCGACGTTTTGCCGCTTTCTATCTTGCTCATATCCAAAACATCGTTGATAAGGCCGAGCAAGTGCTGGCCGGAATACGTGATTTTGTGCGTGTACTCGCGCACGCGCTCACCGTCGTCGGCGTCCTTTGCAAGCAAGGACGCGTAGCCGATTATGGCGTTCATAGGCGTGCGAATGTCGTGCGACATGTTGGAAAGGAAGTGGCTCTTGGCCTCGTTGGCGCTCTTTGCCAACTCCAGCGCTTGCTCCAGCTGCTCGCGCATAGTTTTGTCGTCGGTACGGTCGGAAAACACGAGTATGCACTTTTCGCCGCGCGACGTTTTGGAATGGTACAGCGTTAGGCAGAACCAGTACGACTCGCCCGTTCTGTCGTTCTTTAACAGCAAATTTTTTTCCCACACGTTGCCGTTGCCCAAGGTCTTAAGCCCCTCGGTAGTGAACGGACGGCATTCCGCGTCGGCGCACTGCAACAGCGTGCGTATATCGGCGCGCACCGCGGCGGGATCGACGCCCAAAACCTTTTCGGTATTGGCGCTGACGTATTCAGCCTCAAAGGTGTCGGGCGAGAACATTACGAACACGTCGTTGGTGTTCATGGACAGTACGTTGAGCAACCGCTCGCGCGACTCCGATTCCAACAGCGTTTCGTGAATTCTGTGGCGGTTGTTGAGTATGATTATAACCGTTATAATAACGATAATGAACGCGAATATGGAAATCATTACGATAAGCGTAACCGTGCGAAACCAACTCATACTACTGTTTACCGTCACGGTCGGCGAAAGACCCAAAAGCATCCAGTCGCTGAACTCGATCGGCAGATACGTAAGGTAGTACTCCACGCCGTCGCGCGTAATAATGCACGCCCCCGACTTTTGCTCCGCCCAGTCGCGCTCTATCTGCGCCGCCGTAGTATGCGTAATCTCGCATTCGTCCGACTTTAAAAAGTCCAAGTAATTGCCCATTACTTCGCTCTTGCCGCCCGAGCGCGCAAGTATCAAGCCGTTGGGGCGCGTAACGTAGCATATGCCGGCCTTGCCGAAGGTAGACACCGCCAACAGCCCGCTGACGTCGCCCGTTTTAAAGCTGACCGCAATGGCGTTGTATGCGAATCCGTCTATAACGTTAGGCGTGGTTTTTACGGCGAACATCATAAACTCCGGCATCGTCTTATCGTTGCCGTCGTCGTAAAACCCGACTACGCCGCAAGTGTCGCTTTCCAACAAATCGTACACACTGCGCCGCACGCGTATATCCATGGGATCGCCGTCCACCGCGTTGCCGTCATCGTCCACCGTTATCTGCTTTACTTTAACCTTGTGCGCGTAGTCGGGAACTTTGTTGTCGGTAACCTCCTCGCCCACGAAATAGCACGCGGAAAAGTCGAACTCTTTAATTTGCGACGCAAGAAAACTTTCCAGCTCCGCGCGGCGGCTGTCGCTCTTATCCTTATCGTCGCTTTTTATATCGTTTACCGTTTCGTCTATGTATTGTTCCCAGCTTTTTAGAAGCTTTCGGTTAAGCTCTATCCTCTGCCCGAAGCCGTTTTTCACTTGCTCGTAAATTTCGGTAAGGTGGTGGTTGCTTTCGTTATATATATGCTTGGACGCGAAAACGGAATACAAAACGGCAGTAAGCACGACTACGATCACGCTTACCGCTATTATAACGCCGTCGCGTATTTTTCTGTTGATCTTTTTCAAGCTGACTCCACCGATATATGATATTTACCGCAAACGGCAGTAATTCGCCGTATAAAGTATACCATAGTAACATTGTAGCATAATTTGTCGGTTTAGGCAATAGTAACAAAGAAAAAACGCGAAACATTTTTATAATTTTTTCACGCAAAAAGCGGCCGCGAACGTATACCGCGACCGCTTTTCGTTTCTAATCGTATTTTACGAATCACTTAACGTACAAGCCGAATTGCGCATAAGAGCCTTGTATTGCTACGACGATAGTGTACTTAACGCCCGGCGCTATAAAATGAGAGATTTTAGCGTGCGGCGCACCGTTGCCGTCATCGTCGGATGCTAACAATTTACCTTGATTATCATAAAGCTCCAAATACGGATTGCCGGGAGTTGAACCGGAAGTATATATCGTAACGTTTACCGGAGTATACGAATAAAAAGTATATCGGTACGACGCATTAGTGCCATGATACGCCTGATATATCGAACCGCCGGGAATGACGTAACCGGATTTTCCGTTAGTGCCGTTTTTACTGCCGGTGCCGCCGTTACCGCCGGATGAAGAGTACGCGACGAAATACGAATCGCCGCCGTTACCGCCGTTGCCGCCGTTACCCTTGCCGACGCCGTTACCGCCGCTGCCACCGTAACCGCCTACGCCGCCGTAGCCGGTAAGACCGTCAACTGCTTGTACGCCGGCAAATACGTATTGGCAAGCTTTTCCGCCTTGTCCGTACACGCCGCCGTTACCGCCACGACCGCCTACGCCGCCCTTTCCGCTGTTAACGCTGCTTACGCCGTTACTACCCTTACCGCCGTTACCGCCGTTACCGCCGTTGCCACCAACGCCGCCGAAAAACGATACGGTGCTCGTACTATCCTTTGTAAACGGAGTTAAGCCGTCTTTTTTTATCATGTTGACGGCAAGTCCGCCGTCGCCGCCGGTGCCGCCGGTCTTACCGGCAGAACCGTTACCGCCGTTATTACCGTCGGCTCCGCGCTCGCCGGTATCGCCCTTTCCGCCTTCGCCGCCGTAAAAAGACACACGGCTTCCACCCGAAACGTTGATGGACGAAATCGTTATGCCGTTACCGCCGACGGCTCCGGTATAACCTTTATTTTTCAACACGAACGTTCCATTTCCACCGTAAGACTGCAACACCGAATTAACGACGGACAGCTTATCTGCGGAAATGCCGTCGCCGGCAGTCATAACGCAACCGTTTAATTCGGCATTACCGCCGTAAACCGTCAGAGCAACGTTGTCGACCGTAACGTTTTTTGCGACGAGGCCGGTTCCGCTTACGGTATTTGCGGTACATGCACCGACGTAGCTTCCGCCGTATACCTTAAGCGTTGAGTAATCCTTAGAAATAGTCGTGCCGGAAATAACGATATTATTCGCCTCGATAGCGTTAGTCTTGGACTTGTTGCTACGAATTACGCAAGCGCCCGCAACGTTGATACGCACCGTACCGGTGCCGGCGGCGTAAATTGCGCGCGAAGTAGAACAAGAAAAATCGCAGTTGATAAGGTTGATATATAAATCGGTGCTACGCTCTTTTATACTAATCCCAAAAGAATTCACGGCCGTGCCCTCTATATTAAGGACTTTAACTTGAGCGCCAACCGAATACACACCGGACAGCGTTGCAGCGTTGCCGGAAAAATCGAGGAATACGACGGCGCTGCTCGCGTCGTACTTAGCCGTCGCATTAACGGCATAGCTCGAATTATCGTACTTGAAAGTAATATCGGTGCAAATAGATATTTTATTCACCGTCAAAACTCGCACCAGACTTACCACTTCATTTTTATTGCTCAATACAATTTTAGTGCCGTCGGGGCGTTTGTAATACGTAGAAATAGAAGTGATAGCCGTGCCGGGATTGATAATTTTTCCGTATGCGTCGGTAAATTTCAGCGTATAATCGGTGCCCGATATTGAAGCTTGAGCGTAATAAGGAAGCTTTACGGTAAAACTATGCTCCACTACTTCGTTGCCCAAATTTCCGCTGAACCTCAACTTTACGACTACTCCGTCTAATTCCGTATTAAACGGCACGGTTAAAACACCGTTTTCCAGCTTGATACCTCTATCGCCGCCGACAACGCTCAAAACTATTTTGCCACCGTCGATATCCTCATCCAATACGTTTAAATCAACTCTGTACGAATTACCTATAACCAAGACGTTGCCGAAATTTGCAATATCCGAATTATTTATTTTAACGCCTTGGACTTGTTTAGGAATAGTTACTTCAAATTTAAAATATTTAGCAATACATGACGTGACTTCTATATAGCATTCGCCAAAGCTTTTATTATAAACAAACGCGTATTCGCATTCGTATTCCGATTCGACAACATGATACAACGATATTTCATGAATAACGTTCACGTTATCGTAATAATATACCCTTACGCTTACTTCGCTTGCTTCGACGATATACTTATTGGTAATCAAATGATATATCTTTTGGTCGGCATCATCATTATTATAATTAAGTTTGTACGTTACTACCTCGTAGTCACCTTTAAAGGTATAGGAATATTCGCCTCCTACGCCACATCCTTTAACGTTATTATCCGGTACGTTGCTCGTTACTTTCAAGATATGCGGATAATTATTTTCTTTTACAACCCGCACGTAATATTTGCCGACAACGAGCGAAACGCTCAACGCACCGTTGCCGTCCGTAGAACGGTTAAGCTCGTTTAAATCAACGTCGTAAAGATAAATCGACCACTTAGTAGGCGCCTCCGTACTTAAAGTGAAATCGAACTTTCCGTCGGTTGCAACGTTAAGCATATAATACGAAGTGTCTTTTACTTGTATACCGCCGCCAATCGACAATGCCGGCGGTGCAAAAAACGCAGTAACGGTATCTGCCGCACCGCTACTGAAAAAACACAAATAGTACGTGTTTTCGGAAATAAATTGGGAATACTTAGATACGCTATTCCAATTTTCGTCCATTACGACGCAATCGGTCAGTCCGTCAAACGTATAGTTGCCCGATATAGTAGGCGTAAACGTTACTGCGTTTGCACCGCCTACAACAGTATACGACGAGTTGTGCGAAATTTGACCGGTAGGCAAAAGCACGGTAGTGAGCACGCTATCGTTGCCGTCGCTGTGAACCTTAACGAAATAAGTCTCCCCTTGCACATAATCGACGACGCCGTCGTTACCGTAACCGTCGTATACGGATATTGCGCACGAATCGTCTTGCAGTATAGTAAAATCATATCGTCCCGATACCGGCGCAATAAACTTGTAAATATTATAATCCGAAATATTTTCGACTGCGACGTTCGGCTCGCAAATAATAGACGGCGTAAAGTTATATCCGATTTGAGCCGATACGTATGTATCGTCCGTTTCAAAATATACGTAATACACACCGGCTTTTAAAAACTGCAAAGCCTCTATTACTTTTCCGTCAAATTGATTGATAGTAAAGCTGCTCTTGTCTTTCAAAATGACCGACACGGGTTGCGCTGCGCTGATAGAGAACGTATAATCGCCGTTATGCGCGACGTTTACGGTGTAAATAACCGAATCGCTAACCGTAGCGGAAATAACGTCCCCTCGATTTATAACTTTGCCGGCATTCAGCGACGCCGCGACGTCGCAGTCGGCACTTCCGTTGTTTTGCACGCCAAAGTAATAGTAAACACCGCCCTCTAAATATACGTCAAGCGCTCCGTACCCTTCCGCCAATACCTCGTCCTCGTCGTCCGCCCTTACGGCAAACAAGCGAATATTATCCCCAACTGCCGACAAGCTGTACACCCCGCTGTTTTGCGGAGTAAATCCCCAATATTCCGTTTCGCCACGCTCAATTATTTTGTTTCCAGTTTGCCCTACTTGAATTGAATCCGGATTGAATCGTATATTTAAAGAATATCGCCCTAAATTGTTTGATTGAGCGGAATTACGTACATATATTAAAATTTCATCTTCTTTTTGCGCTCCATACACTAAATTAGTATTGTGTTCAGCGTTATTATATGTATAATAAACCTTTTTCTCGTCATTTACGTCAATAACGTAATCACCATTTTTATTAGGAACGAACTTAAATACTTGCTCACTATCCTCTGTCAACAAATACCCATAGTTGTCGCCTTCCGTCGCCTTTTCTTGCTTTTGAAACACTACTTGAGAAAATTGCGTATTAAATTGTTTGTAACCGCTTTTGTCTGTGCTACTGTAATAATCTTGTGCATTGCATTTATTACCATCAAAATACAAATATTGATATCCGTCATAAAGCTTAAAAATACTCAAATCATAATATACGCCCATAACTATTCGCGTTGCGTTTTCCGTATGACTGAATTTTGCAATCAATTCGGCGTAGTCGCTGGCAAGAACGTTATCGTTTTGCGGCTTGACAAAAGCAAATTTTAAATACTCACCGTACACTTCCGGCTGGTTTTCCCTTGTAGCAAAATCAAAAATATTATCTTCGTTGTCATGAACAACGTATTCGACATTTACAACGTGGCACTCACCTATTGCAACGGCCAAGTCCACGGCGTCTTCAATATAGCCTATAACATCACCAACATAAGGTATATATCCTATAGCTATGCTAAACATCTGCGTAAATAATGGTTCAGCGCTATTTGTTTCGCTTCTTTTTAATTCCGTATAATTAAGACGTGTTTGCGTAATTACAGACCCTACGTCGCTTTGCATATCGTAACCGACGTCGTTTTTATTTAACGTATGCTCGTTCATTAGACCGGCATAAAATTTGACGTTATGCAAAGAATATTCCCACTCCGTATCGTCGAATAAACGCTGTGTAACTATGCCTACTGCCGGATTGGGATGCGATATTGTCGCATACGTGGCGGCATAAGTCTGCAATTTGATTCTCGCGGTATTTGTAAGCATATCAATAGAGAATACATTATCTATAATAAATACTTCGGAAATCATTTTTCCACCCCAAGAATCTACTTTTGTGCGTATGTAAAATGAATATTCAATACCTCTATGAAAATACTCGCAAGCGTTGACGAAAAGCTCTATCGGGATTATACGGTAAATAAGATCTGCATGTGTTTCATAAGCATACGGATTATCTTTCATTCTGTTCATATAATCTTCCAACGTTTGTTCGTTTCCGTATTCGTCCACACCGCCTTCCAAAAGGTCGGTAGCGGATAGCTGCGCGCACTTATCCTCCACGGAATTTGGATCGAAATTGCTTGTAGGACCGGTAACGGCCTCGTCGGCAAACGCCGTCGTAACAAAAAAAGATGACACCGCAATAAACGCAAGTGTCACGATAAGACAAAGAAACGTAAAAAAGTTTCTTTTAGTAAACAAAGCTTTCATTTTTTCTCCTTGGTAATTTAATTTTGGTATAATTTATTCTACTATTTCTACAATTACACTCGTACTGACGGTAGAATACACACCTTTATCACTTTTATTTTTCATGCAATTATCACCTATCGAATAATAAACGGTGTATACTCCAACATTCGTTGCGTAGCTTTGAAGCGCCAATACCGGATCTTTAATCTCGTTTTCAGCGCTCATTGTAATAACACAATCTCTATTTAGTTCTATATTATTTCCATTATAACTTAATAACGCGCTCGGATAATGTCTATTCCCATCATACTTATAAACGTACCTCTCGTTAGGTATAAAGTCGATAGCGTCTTTAGGATCAAACGATACCTCGGGCGTCAGTCTCGGCTTTTCTTTTACTACTACGTTCAAATTAGCACTTTCTTGAGAACCATTACTTAATTTTGTATATATCATTATCGAATACTCACCGGGAATATAAGCCGGCACTACTAACCTCGAGGCTATGTTAAATTCTCCGGGGGCTTCAATCCAATTTCCGCCTTCTCCGGTAAACTCATCATTATCGCTATAATATATCGTATAACTAAACCGATACGTCTTTCCTTGCTCATATTCATAATATACCGTACGTGCGGGATTACCGAGAATGCAAGAAACCCTATACGTATTTCCGGCTCCATCGTCAAATATAGCATACTTTCCTCTTGCGCGCTTAGACACACTCGGCGTTTTATCTTCATTGGCCCTATCGCTTCCGCATCCCACAAACGTAAAAGCAAACGCTAATACTGCAACCACTGCCATTATTACGGCTATGACTTTTTTATGTTTAATCCACATAGAACCCTCCTCATATAATTATAATCGGTTTTTTTGCTGTTTTTTTCCTTATATAGAAAAATTTTTAATTTTTTACTGATTGAATAAAACTGTTGCGAGCATTTTTGCATAGTACCACTACTGTATAATATGAATAGCTAAAAAATTACGTCACAAATTCACTTTTCTCATCACAAACATTATACTATAAATCTAATTTGCAATCAAGTATTATACAAAAATAATCAAGAATAGTTTATAATACGTCATATTATTGCACGATAAAACGGCCGCACGTATACGCGCGGCCGTTTTTCCTATCCGTTATTTACCGTCGTCACTTTCCGCTGACGAGCCGTCGTCATTGGATGCGGCAGTAGTGTTCCTTGGTTTAGACGGCACTACTATGCCCAGCATTATAAGCACCGAGCAAATTCCGTTTACCACCGTACTGGCCACCTCGTCGCCTATCTCCACGCCGAACGCGCCGAGTATAAGAAACACCGCGCCTATAAGCTCCACCCAAAATGAAGCGCTCTTTATCCGTTCCAGCATTACGCACCTCGTCCGTACTTGTCGTACAGTCTGTTGTAGTAGTAGTTGGACAGATGCTGGCGGTACATGGAATGGTTGCGAATTTCCAACAGCGCTTGCGCCGGATCGAGCGAACCCAAAAAGGCGTCCATACGCTCGTACACCGCTTTGTACATCGCCTCGCGGCGCTCGGACGCCGCGCCGTCAAGACTGTTTTCTTGCTTTTCGTGATTGAGCGCGGCAGTGTACAGACTGCTTTCGGTCTTTAGCCTATCGTTATCCAAAGCTGCTTGCTTGCGCTTTATCTCGTTGTTGTATTCTATCACCTCTTGCATATTTTGCTCGCGCTCGGCCTTAAGCTCGGTCAGCCTTTGGTTTAGCTTGGCGGCGTAGGTCAGATTAAAGTCGTTAAGCGCCGTCTGCAATTTTTTGTCAACCGCCGCTATGTCCGATTCCAGCTTGGATATATTATTAGCATACTCGTGCGCAACCGCCGCGGTCTGCCCCAAATACTCGCGCTCCAACGCGCCGCGTTCCACAGCCGCCACCGACGACCGTGCCAGTCCGCGCTTAACGACGTCGTTGTCTATTGCGCGCGCCGCGGCTTCGTACCGCTTTTCAATGTCGGCCTCGGCCGTGGTTTTGGCGCTGTCGTAAGCGTCGCGTTTTGCGTTCAGCTCGGTCTTTTCGGCCTCGCCGTTTTGCTTAATACTTAGCTCGCCCTCCGCGCGGTAGGCCGCAAGCTCGCCCTCCGCCTTGCTCTTTAACGTAGCGTCGTTTGGCGCGTCGTAGCTTTTTTCTTGCAACGTCACTTTGGGCAAGTTCGGCTTGATAGCCACGGAGGAACTTGCTTCCAGCCGCTCTATATCGTCCGCCAGCTCGTCGCGCAACTCGTTAATTTTTATATTGTTAGCCATAGTTTCTTACACCTCGTTTTAGTTTCGGGCGCAAACAAGCGGCGGCTTTACGCCGTCGCTTGCGTGCCGCACCGTTCGGTTACGCACGGCTTTTGCGCCGCCGTTACCGTTCGTCTTTTGCGCTCGCCGTCCGACTTCAAAAGCTTGACGTCCGTCTTTATCTCGCCGACGGCCGCCTTAAGCTCCTCGGTGTCCGACTTTATATCCTCCACCGTATTGAGCCGGTCGTTGAGCGCGTGAATGATTTTTTCGTAATTGTCCTCGCGGCTTCGGCTGTCGCGCAGCTCGTACACGAGCAACCCGCAAAACAGCACCGCAAATATGCCGTTGGCAACCACGAGCGATATAATTTCCTCCATGCTTACACGTTTCCCCCTTATTCTAATACATGTTATACTTTACGCACAGCGGCGTAACGTTAAGCTGGGCGCCGTCGGTAAAAATCGAAAATGCAAACCTATACCCGCTCGCATTCAGCTTTACGCCGTGATCGGCGGCGCTTACCGCCTTCAGATTATACCACGTGCCGTCGGCGCACACGCCCAAAACCACGCTGTCATCGCTGTCGCCGTCGCTGTTGTCAAACAGAATTTCGGTCAAGTACTTGGCCTTGTCGGGCGCGTTCATGTCTGTCAAGCCGCTCTCCCAGTACGACGGCAACGCCGTGCCGAACCGCGAAGCGCCGCGCTCTATAACGCCGCCCTTGCCGCCCTCACAGCACATAAGGTAGTCCTCGCCGTTAAACGAGCATGCGTTCATAAAGGTTATATTCAGCCCGCGCGAAATGGAGTACTCGCCGCTTTGCGGGTCGTAAATTATAAGCGCGTTGGTAGTGTACTCGCCGCTTTCGCAGCCTACCGTCTTATCGTCGCCGAAGTCCATTTTGCACGCCAGATAGTACTTACCGTCGTGGTATGCGCAAGCGCAGTCGTCGTCCGAGCGTATGGACGGCGTTATGTCGGTAAGCACCCGCACGCAGTTGTAGCCGTCAAACCTATACAGTCCGTCGGACGCGAGGAAGGTTATGCTGTTACCGCACGTCGTTATGCTCGACGGAAATATGCGCCCCGCCGTGACGAACATGTTTACTACCGAAAACTCGCGCTGGTCGCCGTACGCCGTTACGCGGCTTATGCCGTGGTCGCGGAATATGTACAGATAGTTGCCGAACGACACCACTTTGTTCAGATACCCGCGCTCGTCCAAAAGCTCAATAAAGCCGCCGCCGTCCTCGCCTATCTCCCACTGCGTGGGATCGAGGTTTTTGGAAAAGTACACCTTGGTCCTTTCGTCGCGACTGGTAACGAACAGCCGTTCGTAATGCACCGCCATAGACGATATTGATGGGCTGTTGGAAAATTCGGTAAGCGCCTTGCCGTCCCAAGTAATCAGCTTTCGTCCCTCGCACGACAACAGCAAAACGTCCTTGGAATTAACGCGGTAGTTGATTATGTCGAGCGGCTTGAACGCCACGCCGGACACGAAAATCTCCTTGTGCTTGAACGCGTCGAACCACGCCAACAGTCCGTTGCTATACTGGTAAATATACTGGTCGGCGTACGCGCCATGCTCCGCCGAATACAGTCGGTATATCCAGTACCGCCGCGCGGCCGTCGGCACGCACGGGTGGGTTTTTACGCCGTAGCCCTTGCGCAACGCGCCCGACGAAAAGTCTATATTGTAAAATGACTTAGCCGTGGAAAACGGAAGCAAGCTTCTGTCGCTTTTAAAGTCGGCGGACGCGTACCGTGACATTTGTTTTTTGTACCGCTTTATGCGCGGCAGTTTAAGTGCCATGTAACACCTCGCCTACAAGAATTTGCGCGGGCGCATTTTTACCTTGCGTTTTAATCTCAGCGCCACCGCATAACCGTCGTACACACCGTCAAAAACGTCAGCCTCGTCCACGCGCCCGCACAAAATGCAGTAGTTGCGCGCCACAAGCTGCGCAAGCATTTCCGCGCTAACGCAATCGGGCACGACGATATCGTCGTACGCAATATAACCGGTTACGCCTACGTCGGCAGTATCCGTCGCCGTTTTTTGGGTATAAGCAAAATCACGGTCAAGCTCCGCAAGCGCACTGCTTACCGCGCTCTGCAGTTTTTGCACGCTTGGGTCTTGTCCGTCACGCTCGTCCGCTACCGCGTCCAAAAGCAGCTTGTCTTGCACCAGCACGGCAACGCTCGTAGCTAATTGATGTCCGTCCATTGTTTCCTCCGTTTATATAAGCGTATTGCGGGCGACTCAGTAACGCCGCCCGCCCGCTTACGATATTCGTAACAACGCCTTGTCCAAGGCGGCCTTACGCTGTTCGGCCTCCAGCCGCGCGTTTTCGCGTTCCATGCGCTCGTATATTTCGCGCGCACGCTCGGCGCGCGTGTACAGCACGTGCCGCACAGTCCGCTCGTCAAGGCGGTCGTACGGCAAAACCAAGCACAGCGTACGGGCGTCCTTTTTATTGTGCACCTCGAACTTTCCGGTCTTGTAGTTTAGGAACACGAAGTATCCGTCGTCTATGCTTTTCAGCCTACGGCACACCCCAAACAAGTCGTCGTCGATAACTCGCCCTATCAACTGCGCGTAATGCCTTTGAGCACGGCCTGACCGTTGGGCTTTTGGCAAATGAGATCGCAGTACTTGACGAGCGTCGCCGTATACGTCGGCTTACCTTGGTTCTGGCGCAGTATCTTGCCGTTTTCCGTTTCGAGGAAACGCCAGTCGCAAAGCTGGTGAAGCTTGAACGCCTTGCTGTTCAAAAGGTACATACTGCCCTCGGGCACGAACCTATCGTACACGAACGGTATGCCGTTGTAGGACAAGGTCTTGAACCCACCCTCAAGCTCCATCACGTCGATATTGCGCTTGTACGACGACATGTAGTCGATATAGGAATACTTGGCGTCTTGCGAGCAAGCAATAAAGTCGACGGTGGAACCGGCCTCGTTTTCCAGCGCGTCAATAGCTTCCTGAATGACTATTTCGTCAATGGCGCCGCCGACGTTTTTGCTGTACGGATTAAGGAAGGGGTGCGCGCTCTTTTGCACGCCGTAAATGGAATTGCCGTTGAACAACGCGCCGATACCGGTAATCTCCTTGTCCTTGGAACCTTGAACGTACATTTTGTCGCCGGCGGCAACGGTTACGCTACCGTCCAAAGTCACCTTTTTGCCGGCGCGGTCCACGTACTTGATACGCGCCGTGCCCTTTTTGCTGTCGGCGGAGGAATACACGTCCACCACCAAACCCTCTATAATATTGCGCACGGTATCGCACGGTGCGACGCCGCTTGCGCCGGCGCCGGTAAAGGTGGCAAGCAAGCCGCTTCCGTCGCCGTACAGCATTCTGCCGAGGTTGAACTTGGACGCGGTAAGCAAGCCTTCAAGCTCGGCGTTAAGTAGATCGGTAAACGCGCCGCTGCCGTCCTTGGACGCGCGTATCGCCTTGTCCGAAATCTCTATCTGGCCGTAAAGGTTTTTAAGCGTGGTCACAAACTGCAAGTAGTTGTTGCCGTACGCCGCGGGAAGATCTCCGTCCTCGTCGCCGGCGCCTATGCCGCCGTTTATGCCGAATCGCGCGGCGGTGCGTATCTCCTTGCCCCACACGTCGGCGGTAGTCTGCTCTATCTTGGACAGCAACGGATTAACTCTGGTGTTGAGCAAATCTGTCATAGTGCCGAGATAAACTGTCTTTAACGCGTTTTCCGCATTTTGTAATGTTACCATTTCTTTCTCCTTATTATTTTTTAGTTGCCCGCAAGCAGCGCATCAGCTAAACGCTTGGCTTCGGATAGCGTTGTCGGCCGTTTGGCCGGCACTATCACCGCGCAACCGCTTGGCGCCGACGCGGGTTGCGGCCGTATAAGCCGCTGTTTGTAGCTTGCAATGCACGCGTTCATAACCTCGGGAATAGCGCTAAGCGCTTCCGCGTATTCGCACGCGTTTTGCAAAATTTCGTTCAGCACGTCGTCCGCCGTAACGATCGACGGCGCGGGAATTACCGCAGTGGTCGTTACTTCGCCGTTACTATCCCCGCCGGCCTCGGGTACGGGCCGATCGTCTTGGGACGGCTGTGCGCCGTCTGCGGCAGTATCACGCTCCGGTTCGGGCGCGGCGCCGTCCGACCGAACGCCACCGTCGCAAACCGTATCGTCCGCTTGCGCTTGCGCGCGGAGCGAGTCCAGCTCTGCTTGTAACTGCTTAACCAGTTGACAGCGCTTAGTAAACTCGCCCTCCAGCGCGTTGTAAGCGGCAAGCAAATCGTCCGCCGTGTTGAACTTGCCTATTTTGGAAGCCGACTTATTATCGGCTTGCTCCACGATTTGATTTACCATGTTTTCTCCTTTAACCGTTTCATTCTGCATTTTGCATTCTTAATTCTGCATTCATCATCGCTTGATGCTCTTTTATATGTTCTTTCAACTTATCCGCCTTTTTGCCGTCGCAGTCGGTAAGCAAATACTTAATATGTACGTCGCAGTGCAGCTTGTGGTCGTCAAACTCGTTGATAGCGTAACTGCCGCTTTCGTTTTCCTTTTCGGCGCGGGATATATGCGTGGCGGTCATGTCTTGTGCGCTGTCCCAACCGCCGTAGCCGAGCGCGTCCAAAAATCTGTGCTTGGCCGACTCCGACATTTTGCCGTCCTCGTCGAACAATATGCCCATTTTGTACAGCTCGAACATCATGTTCTGCCGCATTGCCGGCGTAGATAAAAGCTCGTTGTCGGTGGCAAAAACCACGTCGTCGCTCGATATGTCGGACGCCGACCACTTGATAAGCTCCACCTCGCCGCCGTCGCCCACTATGCGCGACAGTCGCGAATCGGTGCCGAACTGCTTGTACAAGCGCAACACGTGCCGCGCAATGTCGCGCGCCGCAAGCCGCACGTACTCGGCGGATAGCGACAGCCGCGTGTCGTCTTGCTCTATAAGCAGCTGCAGCGCCGCGCCGCTCATGTTGGTTGGCAGAGCCTCGTTGGAACGCATAACCTCGCTAACGCCGCTCACTTGCGTAAACTCGGACAACAGCCTAAGCTCCTCGTTATCGAAGCTACTCGGCACCGAACCGGCGTCCATCATTCTCGGCGGCGTCGCGCCGCGACGGTACACCAAAATCTTACCGGGGGAAATTCCCTCTTGCTCGAGATTGTCTATATCCACCGAGCCGTCCTCCACCGCCATAACGCCCATGGCAAGCCGGTTAATAAACTCGTGCTTACGGTTCTTAACGGCGTTGTACGCGCGCTGGACGGGTATGGTCCGCTCCACTATCGACCCGCCGAAAAAGCAACCGGCGTTCACCAACGACACTTGCTTGATTATGGGAATACCGCGTTTGCCGTCCACGCCGTTTATATACGGAAGAGTGCCGTAGTGCAACAGCACGCCGTTGGCCACCACCGCATACTCGCCGTCGGGCTTGTCCGCAGTCGGCAACGCGTAGCGCTCTATCAGCACCGCACTGCGGTCGGCCGTGCGCACGGACAGCTTGGTAAGCGCGCTGTCCGCCGTCAGTCCGCCGCCTACCGCCACAGCCGACATGGCTATAACGTCGTTGTCCTCCGGCTCGACGGTCTTGCCGTATATCCGTTTCAGCTCGTCCACGTTCACCGACCGCGCACGAATAATCGAGCGGCAGTCGGACACCTTTTGCGCAAACAGATTGTCGGGATAAATCTCGAACGGCGAAACCACGTTGACCACGACCTCGCCCTCGTACACGCCGTCGCCTATCGCCAGCCCGCCCTTTTCGTCCCAACCGACGTAGTAAAACGCCGTGCCGCAAATCTCCGACCACATGGTGCCCTCGGTCAGCACTCCGTCCACGTCAAGCTTGTCGCACGCGGCGTTAAGGATTTTGGTCGAGCTTTTGGCCGTCTTAATATCGTCGTCGTCCGACGAAAACGGCCGCACCGTCAGCGCGGGGCGCACGGTGTTCAGCTTAGCTTGGCGCGTTTCCACGAGCGACGAAATATGGTTGAACACCTCGCGCTCTTGCCAGTAGTACTCGCGTTCGACGTCTGCAATATCGCCGCTGGGCAACGCCGTGCAGTACTGATTGCCCATGTAAAAGTTAAGGTTAAGCCGCCACTGCGTTTCGTACGGCCGCCTAAGCTCGGCACGGTCGCGATAGTCGCGCGTCACGTCCTCTATAATATCCTCTCGGAACTCGCGTTTCATTTACCCTTCACCTTACCCTTGGGCTTAGCCGTTTCAATCGACTTGGGCACTATAGTCGCGCCGATAGCCGCGTGTAGCTCGGCAAGACATTCGTCGCAAGCGTAAATGCGACTGCGTATGCCTACGCGGTCGAACTTAATCGCCTTAGTCGCGCGGCGTTTGCACGCGCCCAGTTCGCACCTAACGTGCGTGTTGCATTCCGTTACTTCCATAAATCCTCCGTAATTTTTATATGGCAACGGCGAGCAAAGAACTTTACTCGCCGTCCTTGATACCTAAATCGTACAACTGCCCAATCAAACGTTTACGCTCGGCCTCCAACTGCTCGTCGGTAAGATCGGACGCGTTCCCGCCGTCGATAATCATTTTCGCCGCAGTCATGTCGGGCGGCACGTCCTTGGTCGTCACCTTGCGCTTAACCAGCTCCAGCGTTCCGTCCACCACCGCGTATTCCTCCACCGTCTCCTTGGCCTCGTACCCGCACGCACGCTTCACCACCGCGTCCAAAATCTCGTCACGCGTTTTCACATCGTACACCCCCTAAAATCGTTGCAAATACCACCCGCAATCCGCTCCACACTACTTACCGCGGCCTCTGCGCCGAATAAGCCGCTCTTTATCGAGCTGAATTTCGGTTTTGGTTTCCTCACGCCGCGGCGGTACCGGTCGGCTCATAAGGTAATACCTAAGCTCGTCAAGGCAGTGATCGTCGGTCTTGACCGGCCGATCGCCGTCGCCCCAGCGATAACTTTTCAGCTCGCGAATAAGGTTGACGCAGTTGTCGAAAATGAATATGCGCGGGCGGCCGTCGGTCATAAGATACTGCTTAACTCGGTTTATGCCGGTAAACAAATCCTTGTCTACGCGCGTGTCGGCAAGGATATCGTTGTCGCAAAACAGCTCAGCAACCGACTTTTCGGCGTTAAGCGTGTGCTGGCTAGCCGCGCTGTCTATAAGCGCCTCTATCCGCCCCGCGCGATCGGTATGCCAGCCGAGCGCCGCGCTGATTCTTTTAATCTCCCGCGCGTGGTAGTCGACAGACCGTCCGGCCTCGAAGTGCTCTGCCACCACGTAAACGTTACCGTCGTAGTCCACAGCGTACCAGTGACACGACAGCGGGTTATTCAGTCCGGGGTCGATAGACAGTCGGTCTTGCCAGTCGGCGGGAATATGCGTGGACGACGGTATAACGTGCACCCGCTCGTCAAACTCGGTGTACACCGCGCCCTTGGCGTCCACAAACCGGCCGAACCGCCTAACGTCGCGCTCTGCGTCTGTCATTGCCGCGGAAACGCGTTCGACTTCTTTTTCGTCGAGGTACGGATTGTCCGCCCATTCCATAAACTCGTGCCAAACCTCGGGGTCGTTTTGGCTGTTTAGGTAAATGCGCTTGTACACGAAGGTCAACCCAAGTAGCGGCGTCATAGTGCCGAACAGCAACCCCTTTTTGTCGACCACGCGCATTGCGCACTCGTCGTAAATATCCTCGGGCGGTTCCTCGTCAAACCACACGTAATCGAGCGACGCTCCCGCAAATTTATCCCGACCCGCCTCGCACGTTTTAAACCCGATAGTGCTTATCGTGCCAAACACGTTCTTTACGGAAATGTAGTCGATAACGCCACCCGACGGATTTTGGCTTTTGCCGCTTTCCATAACGACGTCGGCTATCCAGTCGGGATTAAGGTAATGCAAAATCTTTTTTTGCGCCACCTCGCGCTGGACCCGCCGCGACAGCGACACCACCCAGCCGTCCGTGCGCTTGTTTTGCTTGTATGGGTGAATGCCCCGCGCCAGCCACACCGTTTCCACTGCACCGCACTCGGTCTTGCCGGTACGGTTGCCGCCGAACACCCAGCGGTTGCGCTTGGGACAGCGGTGAAATTCCATCTGCTTTTCGTGCACCTTGTCGGTGTTGTACCGCGACAGTGCGTTGTTGTCGTACCGCCGCTTTTGCTCGCGCTCGATACGCAAAATACTTTCTATAATATTACGCAATCAACTTCTCCTTTTTGCCCGTCGAACAATCGACTTAATGCCGCGAAAGCGGCCACTCTATTTTGTCCTACGAAGCACCGAAGGTATTCCGAGCAACGCGAGGAATCTCAACCTTATATAGGCGAACCGCCGCAAAGTGACCGCGCCATTACACCCACTAATTCCGAATTCCGAATTCCGAATTCATAATTCTCCCGCCACCCTCTCAATTAAATTATTTTTATGCAAAACATGTCATATATCTACACGCGCCGTATGCTATACAAAGATTATGGCGCTTTATTCGGTAATCGCGGCTTTGACGTTCTTTTTTATGCCGTCGCAAACAATGCTATACGATTCGGCTATGCGCGAGGTAGTGAACCTACCCGCGGGCTATTTCGTACTGCAAAGCGATTCGGAGGCGCCCGACGGATATATCCGCGTAACGTACGACGACTTAGACGGATACGTCAAGGCCGACCAAGTCCAAGCGGTGGACTACCGTCCGGTAACTAAGTACGAGCTTACCGCAACCTTTACATGCGACAACGACGGCCAGCCGGTCCGACTTCGTGCCGCGCCCAAAAAATCGGCGGAGGTACTGGAAGTACTTGGCAGCTCGGCAAAGGGCCGATTGTACGGCACGATATCCGGCGAAGCGCTAATCAAGGACGCCGGCACGGACTGGTACTTCGTCAGCGTGGAGGGCAAGCGTGGGTACGTATACTACGCGCACGTCAAAGCCGACGAAATCCCGCCCAACGTAATAGAAAAGGAACCGGACGATTCTACCGACGTCCCGACTACTACCGAACCGACCACGACCGCCGAAGCGAGCATGCCCACCACCGCCGCGATAATCTTTATCGTCGCGCTGTGCATTCCCGTACCGTTTATCATGTACTTCCTATTCAAAAAACCGAAAGACCAATAACGATTAAGAATTATAATAAGGCTATGATTTTTAGTAGTGATTACCTTCCCTTGGGGGAAGGTGGCGGCGAAGCCGTCGTCGGGCAATTATTCAATCCAAACCTCATCTGCAATTCTGCATTCTTAATTCTGCATTCTGCATTCCAACTATTCCGCTTATACGCTTTTTACGTTCGCCGTTGTTTTTAAGAAGCTTAAACAAATAATCGAACTCCCTATCCGCGCGCTCGGCGGTGTAACCGGCCAGCGCAATTTGCGCCTCGGCAGTTTGGTACAAATCACTGTTAATGCCCGCAAACGCGCACGACCGCAACAGCTCGAACTTATCGCCCAGCCCGCGTTCTATAAATCCGTACAGCACCTTAAGATTGCAAAGATCTATTCGCCTATTATCCAGCTCGATCAGCTTTTTAACAACCTTGTCCGCAGGCGACATGCTATCGGCTATTACGCTATCTTGCTCCTTTTCGATTTTATCTTGCAATCCGTATAATAACGGATTGATTAAAATAATCGCTCGTACAACTCTACGCCCGACCTTCGACATTTTTTATTTCTCCTTGTTCATTCTTTCGAGCGTAGTCTATCATTGCTTTACTGACATATGTATGTCCCCAATGCACCACACGCAAAATTTTTATTACACAACAAAAAAACCGCCTATGCGGCGTTTTTTTGATTATCATACCCTACAATATTTTGTTTTTTCCACACAAGCGCGTAGCGCGCAAATTCTTTTTGTCATTCAGAGCAAGCGCGTAGCGCGTTTTTTGCCCACCGAAGAATCTCAACCTTAATGCGGCCTTGCCGCCCTAATTCTTAATTCTTAATTCTGAATTCTTAATTACTCCGTCGGTTGTTCGGACGGTATAGGCTCCTCGGTCGCCGGCGTTTCGGGTTCAGCAGACTGCTGTTCGGTCGGCAAATGCACTAGCTCACTACCCTCTATATGCTTATCCACAAACTCGGTAAACTCCGAGGTGTACTTAGCTTTGTCGGTAGCGTAAGCGAAGCCGTGACCAGCGCCTTCGATTGCTACGAAGCTTTTGTCTTGCGACGCACAAGCTTCAAACAGCTTTTGGCCAAGCGCAAACGGAACGAAGCTATCCGCGGTGCCGTGAAAGAACAGCGCGGGAATGGTCATATTCTGTGCAAGCTTGGCTATATCGGCGTCGTACAACGAATAACCGTGAACGAGCTTAAGGCCCATATTAAATAAATGAATTGCGCATGTGGGGAGCTTTGCGCCTTTAAGGCAAGCAATATATTCCTCGTACTGCGACGAAAATCCGCAGTCGTCTATTACGCACTTAACTTGCGGCGGAGGATTCATACCGGCGTACGCCACGACGGTTGAACCGCCGAGCGAGGTACCGAACAGCGCTATTTGCACGGTTTCGCCGTAATCGGCGATAATCCTATCCACCCACCGAGAAAGGTCAAAGCGATCTATCCACGCCATACCGACCTTGCCGCCCGAACCTTTATGTCCGCGCATAGCCGGCATGTATACGTCAAAGCCGCGATCGTAAAACATTTTGGCTTGGACTTGAGTGGAACCGAGCGTCGCGCCGTAACCGTGGCAAAGCACCGCAACACGCTTGGACGGCTCGGGCTGACGAATTATTCTCGCGCCCAGCTTAACGCCGTCGTACGCGGAAATAGTCGCTTGCGACGTAGTGCCGACGACGGTGTCGAACCAAGAGGAATCCACACCGAACTTCGACGCAGTGTAACCCTTTTTATTTTTGGCCTTGGCGCTAAGCTCCTTTCGTCTGCCCAAAATAGAATGAACGAAAATCAGCGCACCCGCCAAAACCGCAATCGCAACGAGCGCAACAAACGCCGCCACCACGATCAACGCAATCATCCAACCTTCCATAAGTCCTCCGGACGAATTCCGAATTCGGAATTAAAATCTTTATTCTATTCTATCATAGCGCACCCCAACTGTCAAGCATAGTTATTTGCTTGACTAAATTCGGCCGAGTATGATAGAATTATAGGAGATGATGAATAAGTGACGCGCCAAGATTGCGTAGGCGATTTTTGTGATAAGAAGGCGGCGGTTCCGAAGTCGTAGCAGCGCTACGTCGAGGGAACGCCAACGCACTTAGCGCGGAAATCGACAGCAATATTGCCGCACGAACTTATTCAGCGGCTCCATGTTCTCGTAGCTCAGTTGGATAGAGCGTCCGCCTCCTAAGCGGAAGGTCGCGCGTTCAAGTCGCGCCGGGAACGCCAAAGCGGCGCTGTCGCGCCTAATTGAATAGATAAGAGATAAGAAATAATAAATAATAAAGTAGCGTAAATTATCGCTCGCCGCTTTGTACTATTAAATCTTATCTCTTATTTTTTATCTAAATAATAATACGCCGAAATCAAAAACCGCCAATGCGTATAATCATCGGCGATTCTTTTCTTTACTTATTAACTTTTACTTTGCAATCTTTCTGCTATTTGAGGTTATGCAGTGTTTATACTATCTTGTAGCTGATTTTTATTCCGCTGCAATCGATAGTAAATTTTTTATTGTAGTTTGAATATGTATCGGCGAGCTCGTCCAAAAGTTCATTTGCGCGCGATTGAATATTTTCTACTACCTTGTCAAGAACTTCTTGCGCAACGTCGTTCGGATACGAAGCCTCGCGCCTTATATTACACTGTACATTTCCGTGCAAAACAAGTTTACCAAACGCTCCGAAAGTATCTTTGTTGAATAAACTTACCGAAACACGCACATCGGAAACATGATGCGATAATTCAAACGACCAAGCACCGGGGACAAACTTTAATCCGTTGTACTCATAAAGCCCATCAGCCAAACGCCGCTTACCGTCGGCATAAGACTTATCGACGGGTTTTTCACTCTCATCCGAAGACGCAATGCTGTCATTATGCTCGCCACCGGCATTCGACATGCTGTTTCTTTTATTAAAATTCCTTACGGCGCGCTTGCTTAGCCTATACTTTTTGAAAAACCATGCTACCGAAAAAACAATTGCGCAAGCTATTACAATCAAGTGAATTCCGCCACACATAAATCTTCCGAATTTATTTGCAAAAGATCCCAGCAATACCGAAACAAAGTAGCCGATTAAAAACGCAATATATGGGACGGCAATATAGAACTTAACAAAACTGTTTGCCCTTTGCGAACGTTTAAAAAGTTTGCTGTGGCTAATCAAATAATCCAAATCAGCTCCCGCGGGTCCGATTACAAATCTTGTGTTCCAATAATATACAAGCAGTGTAATCATCTCTCCTATTGAGCACATACCGTATACGCCCAATATCCACGCGTCCGCCGTTTTATATAAATCCGTGCTGATAAATATTCCGGCAGTCATAACGGACACAGCAACTATAAGCAACGTCCCCACTATACGCAGTGCCGCCCTTACAATCTTGCCGACAAACGGCACGGCGCCGGTACTCTTATTCACCCAAATACTCGGAATTTTAAAATACACAAACAAAAAGAAGTTGCCTATTACGGCAGCTATCAAGCAACCGATAATTGAGTCAAGTTCTTTATAACGGTATCCGTCGTAAATCATTTCGCGAATACCGTCGTCACCTATCGATTCGTGATAAACTTCGGGAATATACTTCATTCCGACGGCAAGCGCAATAATTGAAATAACCGTGAGTGCAAAAGCAATAGCTATCAAAATCCAGCTATTCCTTTTCATCCTTTTCATCATCCGAACATTTTTTTCATGTTCCTCGGCGCTGATTTCAGACATTTTTAACCTCCAAATATCAATATGTGTATTCTAGCACACCATCCGTCGAAAAAGCGTGAAAATACGCGGTTTTGCAAAAACAAAATCGAACAACCGTAAATTTATTTACTTGATAAAACAAGTCGAAGGTGATAAAATATTACTGTTATTTTACTTAGGAAGCCTTATGACCGCAAACAGACCGAAAACCAAAATATCTTATAAATGCTTATTATTGTTTATAGCGGCGGTTGCAGTCTACTGCATAATCATAAGCGCGTTTTTTATATGTAACGCCTTTTACAATGAAATATACGACACTCCGCGAGTAAAGCACGGCGCTGCGGACTATTCCGATACCGATTGGAAAAACCGACTTACCGCACATTCCATTGCGGGAGAATGGGAGTTTTTTTATAACCGCTGGATAATTACCGATAACGACAACGGCGACAACGACGGATTTATATCCATCCCCGGACGGTGGACAGGAAAGACGGTTAACGGCAAAACGCTGACGCGCTTCGGGTATGCGTCCTATCGCTTGACAGTCAAGAACGTTACCGCGGGACAATTGATAACGTGCTTTGCGGACAATTCCGTCGTCGGGCTTAGAATGTTCATAAACGGCAAGCTGTGCGCGATTTCGGGCGTCGTATCTAAGGAAGCGACCGAATCGACTTCGGGGCGCTCGACAAAATCGGATTATATAATATCTGACGGCGGCGACATAACGATAGTAATAGAAACGGGCTATACGTCAAACGGCGGACTTACTTGCGCCCCGCGCCTAGACTACACAATGACCTCCCCTACGTACTGGTATTTTTTGGAAAGGTTTGCGGCGGTATCCGTGTTCGGGCTGGCCGTCGGCGCGTTTTTAATGACCCTTGTTATGACGCTTGCATTCAGACGCTACGACAAAGATATAACACTACCCATGTTGATAGGAATGTTATGTCTGCATTTCTTTTTCAGCAAGGACGTAACGATAGGCATAGGACTATACGGCTACGGCGCAGTGTGGATACCCGCAATTATCACGGGCATACTGACCGTTGCCGTTTTTGCCGTGCATATTCTGAAACTGAGCGGTGCACTTAACAAGAAAAATTTGTTACCGCTTACGGCGGTTTTGATCGCGTGCGTAATTGCGTACGGCGTCCTTTACGGAACGGGTTACACAGTTATACCGGCGCTTATATACTTGCTTTCCTCCCTTTATCCGCTTTATCCGTTGATAGCAACTCCAAAGATAAACGCCAAATTCAAAATAGTCTATGCGTTGATATACCTATTGACGATCGGCACGTTATCCATGGAAGTAATCGACGGTACGGGCGCGTGCGCGTTCGGCACGGAGTACTTTTTTGCGCTCGCGCTGACAATGGTAATATTGGCGCAATGCGTAGCGTCATTTTTGCGGCTATACAATTTTTCGAGAAAGCTCATCCGCATGAACGAGCTTGAACACGAAGTCGAACAAGCCAAGCTCCGCGCATTGACTGCGCAGATAAAACCGCATTTCGTATTTAATTCGCTCAACGCAATCCAAGCGCAGTACCATAAAAATTTGGACGACGGCGACAGCGCTCTACAAAATTTTGCCGGTCATTTACGTTCTACCATAGTCGCGGGCAACGGCGAAAATCTGATATCGTTCGACAAGGAGGTACAAAACGTGCTCAACTATTTCGACCTCGAAAACCTGCGTGCGGACGGCGCACTCACCTTGCTTCTGGACTTGAACGAAAGAGACTTTTCACTCCCCGAGCTTTCGCTTCAACCGTTTGTGGAAAACGCCGTCAAGTATGCCGACACGCAATCCGTAAAGGACGGCTATATAAAGCTTTCGAGCGAAAAAGCGGAAAATGCGGTGATCGTTACGATTGCGGACAACGGCAAAGGCTTTGACATGGCGGGGCGGCATAACGGCGTCGGCATAGACAATAGCTGCGAACGGCTAAAACGGCTTGCGGGCGCGGAAGTAAATATAGAAAGCCAAACCAACAAAGGTACGCGGGTTACCGTTACTATTCCCGTAAAGGAGAATAAAAATTGAAACTGATAGTGCTTGACGACGAAGTGGCGGCGCTTAATAATTTTTTGCCGATGATTTTGGATACGGGTTTTGTATGCAGCATGTTTAAAGACGACCCGCAAGCCGCGCTCGATTGCGTAGCAAACGAAACGGTGGACGTGGCGGTGCTTGACGTAAGAATGCCCAAAATAGACGGCATAACGTTAGCCGAACAAATGATTGCAATAGACAATAATATTAAAATCATTATTATTTCCGGTTACAGCCAAAACGAGGAGGAAATAAAAAATCGCCTAGGCGATAATCTTGTGGATATTTTATATAAGCCGTACGACGCCGCCGCGTTCAACAAGGTATTATCCTCTGTCACGCCGTCGCCCAAAGTATTTATCAAAACGTTTAACGGATTCGATTTGTTTGTAAACGGCAAGGCCGTGCGGTTCAGTTCTGCAAAGGCCAAGGAGCTTTTGGCACTGTTGACGGACGCAAACGGCTCGTACGTACAAATGGAAACAGCCGTCGATTATTTGTGGCAAAACAAGGATGCCGAGCACGGCAAAAATCTTTACCGCGATGCGGTTTGCAGGCTTCGGCTCACACTGCAACAAAACGGAATAGAACGGCTCGTACGGTTTGAACGCGGACGCGCAATAATAGACGTCGAGCGCGCGGAATGCGATTATTGGAATATCCTAAAAAACGGCGGAGTATTTGTAGCCAGATACTTACCGCAATACGAATGGGCAATAGACACCGAAGCTATGCTGTCCATCAAATACGGCGAACAATAAACAAAAAAAATCGGTATCACTACCGATTTTTTTTGTTTACTTTACTATTAAGTTAATCAATCTTTCGGGTATGACTATCACCTTTACCGGCGTTGCGCCGTTAAGCACTTCCTTTACTTCCGCGGTTTGGAGCGCGGCTTTTTCTATTGCCGCCCTATCCAAGCCTTGCGGCAGCACTACCTTGCAACGGATTTTGGAATTGATTTGTACAGCGTATTCGGTGGACGATTTAACAAGCTTGCTCTCGTCGCAAATCGGGTAGCTTTCCAAGAACACAGATTTTTTGCCGCCGAGCATTTGGTTAAGCTCCTCGCAAAAGTGCGGCGCAAGCGGCGCCATAAGCCGTACCGTAACTTCCAAAACATGCTTTAAGTACGCGGGATTATATTCGGCGCTCGTGCGGTACTTGTACATAGCGTTTACAAGCTCCATCAGTCGCGCGACGGCGGTATTGAACCCGAACTCCGGAATATCCTTTTTTACTTCCTTAATGCAATAGTTAAGCTCGTAATCGAGCGCGCCGCCAGCCTCGCTCGCCTTTTCGTTTTTCACTTCCTCGGCAAGCCTTTCTATTCTATCCATAAACTTGGCGCACGACGTTATGCCGCCGTCCGACCACGGCCCGCCCTCGGTATAGTCGAACCCGAACATAAGGTACAGCCTAAGCGCGTCCGAGCCGTATTTTTCTATAAGCGGGTCGGCGGAAATAACGTTGCCGCGAGTCTTGCTCATTCGGTAGCCGTCGGGGCCCAAAATAACGCCTTGGTGCACCAGCCGCTTAAACGGTTCGTCAAAGTCCAAGTACCCCAAGTCATGCAACACCTTGGTTATAAACCGAGAATACAGCAAGTGCGTGCACGCATGCTCCGCGCCGCCGACGTAGCAATCAACCGGCAACATCTTGTTCACCGTCTTTTTGTCGAATGGCGCCTTATCGTTGTGTGCGTCGGGATAGCGCAGATAGTACCAACTCGAGCACACGAAGGTATCCAGCGTATCCGACTCGCGCCGCGCGGGCTTGCCGCAAACCGGACAAACGGTTTTGGTAAACTCCTCGCACCTCGCGAGCGGCGACTTGCCGTCGGGCGTAAAGTTTACGTCGTACGGAAGCGTCACCGGCAAATCCTTTTCGGGCACCGGCACCGCGCCGCAATGCTCGCAGTAAATCATAGGTATGGGCGCGCCCCAGTAGCGCTGGCGGGAAACCGACCAGTCACGCATGCGGTAGTTGGTTTTTCTACCGCCGTGCCCGAGCTTTTCCAGTTTTTCGAGCACTGCGATTTTGCCCTTATCACTGGGTAAGCCGTCGAACTCGCCGCTGTTAGTCATAACGCCGTAGTCGGTAAACGGCAGATCGTCGTTGCCGTTTTTGCCGCTGATGACACGCTTAATGGGCATATCGTTTTTGAGCGCAAACGCATAGTCGCGCGTATCGTGCGCGGCAACGCCCATAACCGCACCGGTGCCGTACGTGGAAAGGCAATAGTCGGCCACGAGCACCGGCACCTTTTCACCGTTGATAGGGTTAATGCAATACGCGCCGGTAAACACGCCGGTCTTGTCCTTTGACGTGGAAGTACGCTCTATTTCGCTCTGTTTTGCCGCCTGTGCCACGTAAGCGTCGACGGCGGCACGTTGTCCGTCCGTAACGATAACGCTCACGTACGGATGCTCGGGCGCCAAAACGACGTACGTTACGCCGAACAAAGTGTCCGCGCGCGTGGTGAATACGGTAATGCTTTTTACGTCGCCGATAGGCTTAACAAGGTCGAACGTAACCTCGCCGCCTACCGACTTACCTATCCAGTTGCGTTGCATGGTTTTGGTCTTTTCGGGCCAATCGAGCGCGTCGATACCGCTAAGCAATTTTTCGGCGTAGTCGGTAATCTTAAAGAACCACTGGGTCATTTCCTTGCGTACGACCTCGGTTTTGCACCGCTCGCACTTGCCGTCAACGACTTGCTCGTTGGCTATAACGGTTTGGCACGACGGACAAAAATTGACCGGCGCCTTTTTTTGGTACGCCAATCCGTTTTTGTAAAGCTGAAGAAACAACCACTGCGTCCACTTGTAATAGTCGGGCGCACAAGTACGAAACTCGTGTTGCCAGTCGACCATCGTGCCCATGTCCTTTAGCTGGCGCTCCATTGTCGCAATGTTGACGTCGGTGGAATCCTTGGGATGCACGCCGGTCTTAATGGCGTAGTTTTCGGCGGGCAAGCCGAACGCGTCGAAGCCCATGGGCTGGAACACGTTGTAGCCGTTCATACGCATAAACCGCGCATACGAATCGGCAATGCCGTAGTTGTACCAATGCCCCATGTGCAGTTTCGCGCCCGAGGGATACGGCAACATTTCCAGAACGTAATGCTTGTCGCCCTTAGCCTTGTCGTTAAAGGTGTTAATGCCGGTATCGTTCCAAATACCTTGCCATTTTCTTTCAATCTCGTTATGATTCATAATAATATTTCCATTTTTAATTCCGAATTCATAATTCGTTAAGACACGCCGATGGAGTGACGCGTCAAGATTGCATAGGCGATTTTTGCGCTACGAAGGCGGCGGTTCCGAAGTCGTAGCAGCGCTACGTCGAGGGAACGCCAACGAACGAAACGTGAAAATCGCCAGCAAGATTGCCGCACGAACGCAATCGGCGGGTCTACTTGTATTGCCATTCGGGACGAGTAAAGAAGTCTATTTTCGGTTCGAGGAACTTCAACGCATGACCGCCGCCCGTGAGGTCTCCCACCGTCTTGAATATATTATCCCACGAATACAGCTGCTGTGCAGTCAGCCCCAAATACTCGCGCACCTTTTCGGTGGACTCGGGCGCAATGGGATGCGCCAAGACCGTGGCCGTCTTGATAAGGTGCAACGCGTCGATAATAGTCTGATTGAACGCGGCCTTGTCGAATTCCTTTTGCAACGCGCTCATACGCTCGGACAGAGTTTTGTTGATGTACTTAAAGAATTCCTCAAGCTCTATCATGACGTCGGCAAACTCGAACTTGTACATGCGGTTTTCGTAGGAAATTATTTGCTGTTCGCACTTTTGCAAAATCTCGTCCGACGCCTTGCCTTGCGGCACCGTTTGATTGCCGTCGTTATACTTTTGGAAGGAGTAGAACAGCGTGCGCACCGCGCGGTTGAGGAAGTTGGTAAACATAGACCATTCCTTGTACACCGGATCGCCTTGATTTGTTTGAACCGGATTGTACGGCTTGGGCTGGAATGGCACGCTCGCATTGCCGAGGTTAAGCCCGAAAAAGTGCGCGCGCAGTTGTTCGGGCGAATAGTGCGACAACAGCTCTTGCGCCATAGGCGGCTTTATTTTGCCGCTGCTGCTCGCCTTTGCGTTAAAGAACAAGATGTGCTTGTTGGGCACTATGGTCGGCATTTTTATATTCCAATCGCCGTCGTGGTTGAGCGCCTCGAACAAAGCGCCCTCGGCAAGCGCGTAGAAATATATGTTGTCCTCGCCGATAAACTGGTACACGCCCGCGTCGTCGTTGCACCACCAGTTTCGCCACTCGTCGTCGGACTTGCCGATACTCTTTAGGTACGCGCGAGTAAAGGAAATGGGCGCCCACAGCGATTCGGGCCACACCCAGTACGTAAGGCCTTTCATATCGTCGTGATCGGGAATTTTTACGCCCCAGTCGATATTGCCCGAAATGCGGAACGGCACGAGCGTTTTGCCGGTACGGAAGCGAATGCCGTTTTTGGCAAGCAAGCCGCCCGCCGCCTCGCGGTCGGCAAGCTTTTCAAATTCCACCCTGCAGTTGTTCTTTTGCTCGTCTACCTCGCAAGTATATTTAAGTCCAGAACCTTTAAGTGCGGCGTCTATGCCGTCCTTGTTTTCGAGCTTGCTGTACAAAGTAGGCTTAACCAGCGACTCGTTGCACACGTTGGTAAGGAAGGCGCGCACTTGCGGATTGCCCTCCCACTTAGACACGAGCTCCTTAAGGTAAGGCGCAAACTTTTCTATATCCAAATACCAGTTTTTAACTTCCTTAAGCACGGGCGCCTTTCCGGACAGCGTGCTTACCGGCGCAATAAGCTCCTCGGGGAAGTACTGATGTCCCAGCGAGCATTCGTCGGCGTACGCTTGTTCGGACTTACAGCCGTTTATAGGGCATCTGCCAACGACCTGTCTGCCGTTAAGAAAGGTGTCGCGCTCCTCGTCGTAAAACTGCTTGGTGGACAGAACGGACAACGCGCCGCTTTTAAGAAGCTTGTCAAAAACCTCGCGCGACAGCTCGTCGTGCGCCTCGCCTCCGATGCCGAACGCAGACGCGCCGAACAGCGACAAGCCTATAAGATAGTTGTCAAGCGTGCTCTTTTGACTGTCATGGTTTTTCTTGACGAAATCGACTATGGAACCGTCAAGCTCGCCGTCGGCCTTGAGCGTGCGGTATTTTTCCACTATTGGCGAGCCGTAGCAATCGGTGCCCGAAACGAATATAACGTTGTCCTCGCCTATCCGGTCCTTCATAAACCGCGCAAAAACGTCGGCGTGAACGAACACTCCGCCGATGTGCCCAAAGTGAAGCTCCTTACTGCCGTAAGGCATACCGCCGGTAATAACGACGCGTTTGGGAAACTTAGGTCTTTCCATAACTAATACCTTCTTTTAATTCCTTATTCTACCTTCCCTCGGGGGGAAGGTGCCCACGAAGTGGGCGGATGAGGGCAAATTCTTAATTCTGAATTCTGAATTATTCCAGCACAGCTTTTATTCTGCGCACTCCCGCGCTACTGCTCTGCTCTTTGAGAATTCTAAAGTGTCCAAGCTCGCCGGTGTGCGAGGCGTGCGGGCCGCCGCAAATTTCCTTGCTGTATTGACCCATCGTGTAGACCTTAACCTTTTCGCCGTACTTGCTGGTAAACAAGCCGACGGCGCCTTGGGCCTTGGCTTCCTCCACCGTCATTTCCTCGCAAGTTACCGGCACGTCCGCCTTGATAGCGGCGTTTACCTTGTCCTCTACAGCCTTGACCTCCTCGTGAGTCATTGCTCTGCCGAACGAAAAGTCAAAGCGAAGCCGCTCGGGCGTAATGTTGGAGCCGCGCTGATTTACTGTCGGGTCGTTAAGCACTTCCTTCAGTGCGCGGTGCATAAGGTGGGTCGCGGTGTGGAGACGCGCGGTAAGCTCGCCTGTATCGGCAAGGCCGCCCTTAAAGCGCTGTTCGGCGCCGGCGTGCGATTTTTCGCGGTGCTCGGCAAACTTGGCGTTAAAGCCTTCCACGTCCACCTCGAACCCGCGCTCTCGCGCAAGCTCGACTGTCATTTCCAGCGGGAAGCCGTAGGTATCGTACAGACGGAAAGCGGACTTGCCGGCAATAACGTTGGTCTGCAAATACTTGCACAGCTTTTCAAATTCTTTCATGCCGTTTTCGAGGGTGCGCTCGAACCGCGCTTGCTCCTCGTCGATTTCGGTAATAATTTTTTCGTGCGCGGCCTCAAGCTCGGGATAGACGTCCTTGTACTTATCCACCACCACTTGCGCTATTGCCGAATAGTCGCCGTTTTTAAGACCGAGGCCGGCTCCGAACCTAATAGCGCGGCGCAGTAAGCGGCGCAAAATATAGCCTTGGTCGACGTTGGACGGCGTAACGCCGCGCTCGTCGCCTATAATAAAGGTAGAGGTGCGGATATGATCGGCCACCACGCGGATGGCCTTTACGCAATTTTCGTCCTTGACCGACTTGCCGGACAGCTGTTCTATCTTTTTGATTATGGGCTGGAATACGTCTGTGTCGTAAACGGACGGAAGTCCTTGAACGTTCATGAGCGCGCGCTCGAGTCCCATACCGGTATCGACGTTCTTTTGCTTGAGCGGACTGAACGTGCCGTCGGCGTTCTTGTTGAACTGCATAAACACGTCGTTCCAAACCTCAACGTACTTGCCGCAATCGCACGCCGGCGAGCAAGTGGCACTGCACTTGGGTTTGCCGGTATCAAAGAACATTTCGGTATCCGAGCCGCACGGACCGGTTTGACCGGCGGGGCCCCACCAGTTATGCTTTTTGCCGAGGAAGAAAATGTTTTCCTTTTTTATGCCGCACTTTTCCCAAAGCTCGGCGGTTTCGGTATCGCGCGGACAATCGCTGTCGCCCTCGAATACGGTAACGGCCAGTCTATCCGGACTGATGCCAAGCTCCTTAGTCAAAAACTCGTAGCTCCACGGCACCATTTCTTTTTTAAAGTAATCGCCGAGGCTCCAGTTGCCCAGCATCTCGAAAAAGGTGCAGTGCGAAGCGTCGCCAACCTCGTCTATATCGCCGGTGCGCACGCACTTTTGCGTATCGCACAGCCGCTTGCCCGCGGGGTGCGGCTGGCCCAAAAGGTAGGGCACCAGCGGGTGCATGCCCGCCGTGGTAAACAACACCGTCGGGTCGTTTTCCGGAATAAGCGAGGCCGAGGAAATAGGCGTGTGGTTGCGCGCCTTAAAAAAGTCCATCCATTTTTTACGAAGTTGGTCGCTCGTAAGTTTCATAATAGAATATATCTCCTAATCCAAGTAGTCGAATTTATCGTTTCAGTTGTTCGTACAGCTTTTTGATCCCGCTCTGCACAGAATTGATTTTCATAGGCACGGCGGCCAAAAGCTTGGCGTTGCTGGCGGTGTATTCGAGGTCGGGCGTTTGGTCTTTTACCACTATATCTATGTCGCCGCCGTCCTTGCGCACGTACCGCTTAACGGCCTTGGCAATCTCGAGATAGCTGATTTTATCGCCGGCCACGAGGTTGTAATCACCCTTGGGATAATCGCGCAAAATAAACGCCGCGATCGCCTTGACCGCGTCCTCCACGGAAATGGCGCTGACCACCTTGTCGCGGTCGATAACGATTTGCTTTTTGCCGCGACTGCCGGCCGCAACGATTTTGTTTATGGGGTACTGCATGCCGCCACCCTCGCCAAACACGTGAAATAGGCGCAACACGGTGGTTATTTTGTCCTTGCTCGCCAGTAGGTTGATAAGGTACCTACCCAGTCCGTAGCCGTCGGTGGGAATGTACTTGCCGAACATATCCTCGGTGTAATCGACTATGGGACGCGACATATCGAACTCCGCGCCCTCGCCCACGGTGATAAGCTTTTTAACGCCGTGCGCAATAGCCATATACTGAATGTTTTTAAACATAATCAGATTATCGGCCTGCAGCGGCATATTCTTGCCGTTGCTCGGCAGTCCCGCAAGATGCAGTACTGCGTCGAACTTATGCGCGGCAAACGTTTTTTCTATCGACCGCGCGTCGGTAAGATCCATTTGCTCTTGCGTGGGGGCAACTATATCGAATGTCTTGCGGTAGGTCTTGATAAATGCTTTACCAATATACCCGCTTCCACCAGTGACGAGAATTTTCATAATTTTATCTCCTTAATTCCGCATTCCTAATTCCGAATTATTAAAATAACCCGCTTATTTTGCCGTCTTTATCTACGTTCATTCCTACTGCGTTAGGCACCTTGGGTAACCCCGGCATAAGCATAATATCGCCGGCAATAATCACCACGAATCCAGCGCCGGCGCGGTACTGAACGTCGCGCACCGTTATGGTAAAGCCTTGCGGCCTACCGAGCTTTTTGGCGTCGTCGGACAGCGAATACTGCGTTTTGGCAATGCACACCGGCAGTTTATCCACGCCGAGCGCGGCCATCTTTTCAAGGCTCTTTTTCGCCTTGGCCGACCACGCAACGCCTTCCGCGCCGTACACCTTGGTAGCAATCTTATGCACCTTTTCAGTAACTGTATCGTTATCGTCGTAGGCAAAGGTAAGCTTTGCTTTGCCGCTCGCCGCGTTCGCCACGGCCTTGGCAAGCTCCACTGCGCCCGCGCCGCCTTTGGCCCAGCATTCGCAAAGCACCGCGTTTGCGCCCGCCTTGCCCGCTTCGGTTTTGACAAAATCTATATCGGCCTCGGTATCGTCGGTAAATCTGTTTATTGCGACGACGACGTTTTGCCCGAACACCTTGGTAAGGTTTTCTATATGCTTTATAAGATTGCCGATTCCTCTTGCAAGGTCGCCGCCACCGCCGTACTTAAGCGCACGAATAGTTGCGACTAACACGGTTGCCGAGGGGCGCACGCCCGACGTTCGGCACTTAATATCAAAAAACTTTTCGGCGCCCAAGTCCGCGCCAAAGCCGGCCTCGGTAACCACGTAGTCGGCGTAGCTTGCCGCCGTCTTGGTGGCGATTACGGAATTACAGCCGTGCGCTATATTGGCAAACGGCCCGCCGTGAACGAACGCCGGCGTACCCTCCAAAGTCTGCACGAGGTTGGGCTTTGCCGCGTCCTTAAGCAGTACGGCCATAGCGTTGTTTGCGCCGAGGTCGCCCGCCGTAATCGGCTTGCCGTCGTAATCGTATGCGACGATAATTCTGCCCAAACGCGCTTTAAGGTCATCAAAGTCTGACGATAGGCACAACGTCGCCATAACCTCGCTTGCGGCGGTTATGTTAAATCCGTCGTCGCGCGCGCCCGAGCCGGCGTTTACAACTATAGAGCGCAGTGCGCGATCGTTGCAATCCATACAGCGGTTAAAGGTAACCTTGGCTATTTTGAGCGGATTGCCGAAGTAGATGGAATTATCTATCATTGCGCACAGCAAATTGTTGGCCGCCGTTATGGCGTGCAAATCGCCGGTAAAGTGCAAGTTAATATCGTCCATAGGCAAAATCTGCGCCATGCCGCCGCCGGTCGCGCCACCCTTCATGCCAAACACCGGTCCGAGTGACGGTTCGCGCAACGCCAGCGCGGTAAGCTTGCCTATCTTGTTCAAGCCGTCGGCAAGGCCTATGGACACCGTGGATTTACCCTCGCCCGCCGGCGTGGGATTTATTGCGGTCACGAGTATGATTTTCGCCTTGGGATTATTGGCCGGCTTAACCTTGGCCACGTAATCGCCGTAACGGTAACCGTCGTCTATGCCAAGCTTTTTGGCAATGGCCTCTATGGGTTGAGGCTTAGCCTCGTAAGCAATTTCTATATCGGTTTTCATATAATCTCCTTTTGGAAAAGCGTACGGCGCACTACTACTCGCCGTCGCCGGTGCCGATTGCAACCTCGTCCGCCGAAGGCTCGACGCGCTGGGGCCGCGAGCACAAAATCATAGCGACGGCCGCCAGCACGATTGCTATGGCAAAGCCGTAAATAAACGCGGTAACCGACTGCGACCATTGCAAAACGTTGGCGACTATCGCGCCGGCAACAAACGCCAGCGCCGCCGCGGCGCACATAGTCAAATCGAACAGAATAAACACCGATCCGCTGGTGACGCGCGGTTTGACGGTGAGCAAGCGCAGCTTGGTTTGGCGCACGGCCACGGCCCCGCCCACGCTAAGTATAATCGCGGCGATTATAATGCCGGCAAGCACGCCGTCCCCACGCTTATCCAGCGCGGCAAGCAAAGTCAAAATACCGCAAGGCAGTATAACGCACACGATGTTTATTATGGATAGCTTCATGCTCCGGCGTGTAATATACCGCGCGCAAAAATACGCGGCAACGCCGTACACCGCAATAACGGTGGCGGCAACGGCAATAACGCCGGACAAACCGATCTCCAACACAAACCCAAAGTAAACGAGCAAGCCAACGACCACGGCAAACGCAGCCTCAAAAAACAGCGCGGACAAATATGTTTTGACGTCCAACCCGCCGAAAAAGGAATTGAACACGCTTTTAACGCTTTCCACCCGCCTACCGCCGAGCCGCGGAATACCGTAAAACGTAATAAGATACTGCACCAGCGCCAGCACTACCGTAACGCCGCCCATCACGTACGCGACGTTGACGTACACGGCGTCGGGGTCGTAGCGCAAAAACAACGCAAACGCAACGGCGGCGACAACGCAACCGACTGCCGAAACGATTTCGTATACCGGATACTTGTCGACTATGCTTACGCCGCCAAGCCGCGCACGCACGGAAAACGCGCAGTAGCGGTAAATCATAATAGCCATTACGAATATGAGCATGCCGAAAAACACCAAACAGCTTTGCGACGGACCGACGCCGCGCGCACTCCACGCCATAACGAAAAATGGCGCGGCGATAAATGCGGAAAGCGGCATAACGAAGTGATATCTGCCAAACAGCAAGGTATCGTACTTGTGTATTCCCATATACACGAGCGGCATTAAGGCAAACGGCACTATGCACGCCAGCGGCAAAAACCACGTAACCAGCGTGCCGCCGTTGCTCGCAACGTACGGCTCCAAAAACAGCAAGCACAAAACGACGCAGCCCGTCGAAAACGCGTCGCACGACAGGCCTATCTTTTGCACTTTGCTTTCGTACTTGCCCTTAATATCCAAGCTAAACTCCGAAAAATTTTATGCGGCGAACTACTTAGTTTTCACCAATAAAAATTATATAACATATAACCTTATTTGTCAATAATAATTTGCCCGTTTACGTCGTCCGAAGCACGGCCTACCGACGAAGTTTTGGTCTCGTCCTCGCGCTCCGCCGTCTTATTTTCGGCAAGCGCGGTAAAGGCGTTAATAATATCTTGGGTAGGTTGAGCAAACGCGTCGAGCGCCAACTGCTTTTCGCCGCCGTCTATCGACACGAGCTTAAGCCGCTTGGCGGAAGCGATTTGCTTTTCCAGCTGCGCGTACGCCTTGCCGTCGTCAAACTGCTTGTTTACGTTCAAAACGGTCACAGCCCCGCTTTTTACCAGCGTGTCCATAACGCGCGCGCCGCGGTAGCCGTCCTCCCCGCCGTATAGGCAAAGCGCCTTGTACGCGCCGTCCAGCACCTTTACGTTGATAAGCGTATGCGCGGCGGTAAGCACGCGCTCGTCTGCAAAGCATTCCGCGGCAATAAGGTAACCTACGGCGGGCGCGTCCGCCTTTTGCCGCTTTTCGCCCTTAGGCGCAGTCAGCCACTTGGTAAAGCCTACGCAAAGCGCGGCGGCAAAAAGTATAAATGCCAGCACGTCGGCAAGCAGTCTTACCGCCCAAATATCCACGACAAGCCTAATCAAAAAGTCAAACCCGATTACGAGCCCCGCCGCCAAAACCAGTCCGAACATTACTGCCGCTATTCCGCGCACGCCCACGCGATCCCGCAACCCGCCTACAGCAACCGCAATAGAGGATATAAGGCTGTACAGCGCCTTTGCCGACAATCCAAATGTCAACGCGACCAGCGCCGACGACACGACGGTGATCACTATTTGGAACTCTCGCCTTACTACGTTGGGGTAAACGGCAAAGTATTGCCACAGCGCAAGATAGCCAAGTCCCGCGCCTATCAGTATAAGCGCGGCACGCAGTATTATCAGTTTAACTTTGTCGTAGCCGTTCTTTGTCATAATTCCCTCAAAATTCGCTATTCGCCGTAAAGCTTGAGCATGCCGGACCTGGCGTCTTTAATAAACACGTTAAGCGCGGAGAAGCGTTCGGCAACGTAGTTGTTGTCAACCATGCGCTTGATATTATACTCGTCGCCGACGAGCACCGCCATTTTTTTCGCGCGGGTTATTGCAGTGTACAAAAGGTTGCGCGTCATGATGACCGGCGACCCGCCGACCACCGGCATTACCACGGCGTCGAATTCACAGCCTTGGCTTTTGTGCACGGTAACGGCATACGACAGAATAAGCTGGCGCTTTACGTCGTCGGCGTACAGCGCCCGCCGCCCGTCCTCGAACTCAACCTCTATCTCGCCGGTTTCGTATACGTGCGCAACTATGCCTATGTCGCCGTTAAACACGCCGGCGCCGACCGCCCCGCCGCGTTGCCATTCCAGCTCGTAATTGTTTACGGTATGCATAACGCGATCGCCCTCGCAAAAGGTTATGTCGCCCACGGTGACCGATTTTTTAGGCCCACCGTTAAGCGACTTTTGCAGCCGCGCGTTAAGGTTATGCACGCCGCACACGCCGTTTTTCAGCGCCGCTATCACTTGTATCTTGGCCGGCTCTATGCCGCAAAAATCGGTAATGCGCGTGGTAGCCAGCTCCACCGTCATGTCTGCCGTTTCTATGGGACTACGCATGCGAAAGAAAAAAAAGTCACCCTTTTTCGCCGTAAGGTCGGGCATGTGCCCCGCGTTAATCTCGTGCGCATTAAGCGCGATAAGGCTGGTCTGCGACTGACGGTAAATAAAGCTAAGCCGAGTAACCGGCACGAGATCGCTGGATATAAGGTCGCGTAGAACGTTACCCGCGCCGACCGACGGAAGCTGGTCGGAATCCCCAACTATTATCAGCTTGGTGTCGTCCGCAATCTTGTCGAGAAGCATCTTGAACAAGAAAATATCCACCATCGAAAACTCGTCCACTATTACGGCGGAGGTGGTAAACTTGGCGCCCTCCTCCAGCGCGAGTATTGCGCGGTGAATGGTGGACGCGTCGCGGCCGCAGCCCTCGGTTATGCGTTTGGCGGCACGGCCGGTAGGCGCAAGAAGCGTCGCCGTAAGCGCCATGGCGTCCAGCACGAAAAGTATGCAATTGATAATGGTGGTCTTGCCTGTACCCGGCCCGCCGGTAATTACCGACGCGCCGCTGAATACGGCCTTTTCCACAGCCTCGCGTTGACTGTCGTGCAGTACTATGCCGTGTATCTTTTGAAATCTGTCTATAATATCGGATATATCTACGGCAACCCCGCCCTCTACGTCCACACGCCGAACGAGCTTGACGGCAACCGCCTTTTCTGTACGGTAGTAGTACTCTTGCATTACGGCCGTTTCAAACGGATTTACTATTTTGCGTTCAACCAGCAAGCCGTCGTACGCCTTGTTAAGCATATCCTCGTCGTACTTGCCGAGCACGGTCTTGGCGGCGGCAAAGCACTGCTCGCGCGGGAGGTACGTGTTGCCCTCTTTTTCGCACGCCGTTTTAAGCGCGTAAACGAGCCCCGCACGCATACGGAACTCGCCCAGCATATCCACGCCCATAGACTGAGCTATTTTGTCAGCCGTCAAAAATCCTACGCCGCCCACGTCCTCGATAAGGATATACGGATTGGACTTGACGGTGGCGACGGTAGCCGCACCGTACACCGAGTACAGCTTGATGGCAAGGTTGACCGAAATACCGTACCCCGCCAAAAACATAATGGCGTCGCGCTCGGCGCGCATGGCCTCGAACGACTCGGCTATCTTTTTCGCCTTGGCGGGAGAAATACCCTTTACCTCGGCAAGCCGCGCCGGCTCGTTTTCCAAAACGGTAATGGTCTTGGACCCGAACTTTTCCGCAATTCGCGCGGCGGTTTTTTCTCCCACGCCCTCTATAAGTCCGGACCCTAAAAATTTGATAATTCCGTACACGGTATGCGGCATGCTCAGCTTGGCTCCGCTCGCCTTAAACTGCATACCGAACTTAGGGTGAATAACGAATTCGCCCTCCAGCTCCACGCAGTCCCCCGGCGTAACGGGCGGCAGCGTACCGGCAACGGTCACTTGCTCGCCGTTGCTGTCAAGCAACAGCACCGTCCAGCCGTTCTCCTCGTTGCGAAATATTATTTCCTCTACCGAGCCGGTTATCTTTTCCACGCTTATTTTTCCACGTTAAATATTTGCTTTAATCGCTTGTACGGCGTCAAGCTGTTCCCACGGCAGATTGGGCTTGCCAAAGTGACCGTAGTTGGTAGTAAGTCTGTAGATAGGCTTTTTCAATCCCAGCTTGTCCGATATGGCCGCTGGTCGGAAGTCGAACACGCGGTTAATAACCTCGAGTATCTTTTTGTCGTCGCCCGTGCCGTACGAATCGACGAACAGCGACACCGGTCGCGCCTTTCCTATGGCGTAGCCGACCTGCAAAAGCAGTTTGGAGCACATTCCCGCCGCCACGATATTCTTGCACACGTATCGCGCGTAGTAGGACGCCGAGCGATCGACCTTGGACGCGTCCTTGCCGGAGAACGCACCGCCGCCGTGCGCTATAGCGCCGCCGTAAGTGTCGACTATAATCTTTCTGCCGGTCACGCCGGTATCGCCGGCCGGCCCGCCTATTACGAACCTACCGGTCGGGTTTATAAGTATTTCCGCGCCCTTCAAAAGCTTGGCGGGAATAACGCGCTTAATAACGGTTTCTATAATGCCCTCGCGTATTTGCTCAGCGGAAACCTTTTCGTCGTGCTGTGCGGATACGACCACGGTCTTAACGCCCACCGGCACGCCGTCCTCGTATTTAAGCGCAACCATGGCCTTTCCGTCCGGCCGCAAAAAGCTAAGCTCGCCCTTCTTGCGCACGTCGGCAAGCTTGGCCGTCAGCGCATGCGCAAGCGTAATGGGCATTGGCATAAACTCGTCCGTTTCGTCGGTGGCGTAGCCGAACATCATGCCTTGATCTCCGGCGCCCACGCTGTCGTACTTATCGGAGGAAACTCCGGTACGCTGTTCAAGCGACGCCTTTACGCCGCACGCAATGTCGGGCGACTGGCCGTTTATGCAATTAAGCACCGCGCAAGTACGGTAATCGAACCCGAGCGCGGGGTCGGTGTAGCCTACTTCCTTAATGGTTGAGCGCGCTATCTTTTGCACGTCAATAAAATCGGTTGCGGTATCGAACTCGCCAAGCACGACTGCAAGGCCGGTAGCACAGCACACCTCGCACGCAATACGGCTGTTCTCGTCCTTTTCGAGCGCCGCGTCGAGAATGCTGTCGGCAATATAGTCGCAAACCTTATCGGGATGTCCTTCCGTCACGCTTTCCGAAGATATAATTCTTTGCATGTTATCCTCCGCATAAATCAAAAAAATACTAACAATCATAATAATATACCACAACGGTTATTTTGTCAAGCAAGCGCGTGTAAAACGAACGCTTAACTCGGCGAATTTACTACCCGCCGCAACAAAACCGTAGCGGCGCCAAGATATTTTAACAGTCGCGCAACTAATCGGGTGCCGCAAAAAACAAATTACGGAGTAAACACGCGACAAAAAAGGTATTGACAATAAAAATAAACGGTGATATAATATATAAAATTTTATCCACGTATAGGAGGAATGATGCAAGTATTACACATGCTGGCGGCAACGAGTGCAAGCGAATCGCCGTTGCAACCGTTATTCGACTTTTTGGTTAAGCTTTTCGGCCTTGGAACCGTAGAAACCAATCCCGACTTTTTCAACAAGTTAGCCACGTACTTTACCGGCGCGGTGCTTACCGTTATGATTATGGCAGTGGTAGTGTTGATACTGATAATCACGGTCGCGGTCTTGGCGGTAAAGAACCACAACAAAAAGAACAAGCTCAAGGACTCGTCGCAAGTGCTCGAGGACAACGCAGAGCTTCGCAACCGCATTCGCAACGAAATCGAACCGATTATCCGCAACGAAGTGGAAAACGAATACAAGGACAAAATGCCCGCGTCCGGCGTAACCGACGAGCAGTACGAGCGGCTCAAAAGCAAGCTGGACGACAAGGACGCTCAAATCAAGGAGCTTGGTCGAGCTTTGGAGCAAGCCAACGCCGCCACGCACGCCATTTCCGCCAACGCCAATTCGTCGGAAATGTCTAAGACGGTTGCGGACCTCACCCTTCAAAACTCGCTCCTCACCGAGCAGAACAACCAGTACCACAACGAGATAAACGATCTTCAAGAGGAAATCCAACGCCTCAAGGAGCAAGAAGGCAAACAGCAAGTCGCCGCCGAAAAGGCCAAGCAAAAAGCCGTAGCCAAAGCCAAAGCCGACGTCGCCAAGGAAGCCGAAATGAAAGCCGCCAAGGAAAAAGCCGCACAAGAAAAAGCGGCCGCCAAGGAAGCCGAAATGAAGGCCAAAAAGGAAGCTCAAGAAAAAGCCAAGGCCGAAAAAGCGGCGGCGGATAAGGAAGCCAGAGAAAAGGCAAAAGCAGAAAAGGCGGCCGCCGACAAGGAAGCCAAGGAAAAGGCCAAGGCCGAAAAAGCGGCGCAAGAAAAAGCGTTAAGAGAAGCGGCGGAAAAAATAGCAAAGGAAATCGCTGAAAAAACCGCCAAGGAAACTGCGGAAAAGGTAGCCGAAAAAACGGCTAAGGAAGCGGCGGCCACGCAAATGGCCAACGCCGACGAGGACGACGAATACGACAACGAGTTCGGCGACGAGAATTCGGAGGTAAAGGTAACGCTCAAGTTCGACGAGGACAAGGGCGACTGGGTCGTAGAGCGCACGGACATGAACAGAGCGTATCGGCGCTTACCCACCAAAGCGGAAGCACTGCCCATAGCGCGCGACCTCGCCAAGCGCTTGCAAGCCCAGCTTATAGTCCACAACAAGGACGGCAAGCTAAGCTACAACATTTAAAACAAAAACAACCGCCTTCGGGCGGTTTTTTTGTTAGTTAATAGATAATAGTGAATAATGAATAGTGTCGGACGGCGGCTTCGCCGCCCTTATTTTAATAAAAAATTTTTTCCGACACTCTTATCTCTTATTTCTTATCTATTATCTATTAACTACAGCAGCAACGCTGCCGCTATCACCACCCCCGCCCCCGGCAGTCCCAGCACGCCGACGAGAATAGCGTTGAACGCATTAAGCGGCAACGCGATAATATTGAACGCGGAAAGCCCCGCAATCAACGAGGCGCCGGCCAACGAATTGATGACTACGCGCAGTACCCCGCGCGTTTTAAGCCGCATAACCCACGCCACGACGGCAATAAGCAACGCCGCCGCACAGAATATCAAAACCGTTTCCCAACCGAATTTCATACTGTAATATATGCCCGATAGCCACGCGCTATTGGGCATATATTACACGTTATTGTCGAATTGTAAATATGCGGCTACGCCTAGATTTCTCCGCTACGCGCTAACGCGCTTCGGTCGAAATGATGGGAATTTGGAATTTCACTTCTATATAAGAATAGTCCTTCCTACACCACCCATCATCCCGAGCGCAGTCGAGGGATCTAGGCGCCAGCCGCACAATTATTAAATCTCAGCCTTAATGCGGCGAACCGCCGCCACTACTTCTATTATACAAAGTAGCGTTACGCAATTTCTATAGTCACAAAATTATTCGGGTGTAACGAATAACAAATCACATTGCAAACACACGCAAGTAAAAGTTTCTTGCTTGCTTCTATTATACAAGTGGCGTTACGCAATTTCTATAGTCACAAAATTATTCGGGTGTAACGAATAACAAATCACGTCGCAAACACACGCAAGTAAAAGTTTCTTGCCTACTTCTTTTCAAAGAAGTAGGTTCTTAATTCTGAATTAAGAATTATTTCACCACGCATGTAAGCGCAATAACGAACGTACTGCCCCTACCCTTTTCGCTCTCGACGGAAATGGTGCCGCCCATCATTTCCACTATCTGCTTGCAAATAGTAAGGCCGAGACCGCTCGACCCCGACTCTCTGCCGCGCACCTTGTCGCAGCGGAAAAACCTATCGAAAATTTGAGCTTGGTCCTCTTGCGATATACCCATGCCGTTGTCTTGCACTGCAATTTCCACTCCGCCTTCAACGCATTCTATAAACAGCTTGATAACGCCCTTTTCGGAGGGCGTGTACTTAATGGCGTTATCCACCAGCGTGCGCACCGCCTCGGTCAGCAAGTTGCGGTCGGTATTCAGCGTAACGGACAGCTCGCCGGCAAGCTCTATTTCGTGACCGGTGTTTAAAAGCTTATAGCCGTCCACAACCTCGGCAACCGTTTCGTAAAGATTGAACTCGGTGCAGTTAAGCGCAAAATCGCCAAGCTTGGCCAGCCATAACAGCTGTTCGACTATGCGCTTCATGTTCTCGCTTTCGCGGGAAATGGCCTCCACGGCCTCGTCCAAAATCTTGGGGTCGGACTTACCCCAACGCCGCAAAAGATTGGCGTAGCCGGCAATTACGGCGAGCGGCGTTTTCAGCTCGTGCGACGCGTCGGACACGAAGTTCTCTTGCCGCTCGAACGCTTGTTGCAACGAATCGAGCATGGAATTTATCTGCTTGGTAAGCTCCATCAGCTCGTCTTGCGAATCTACCGGATCGAGCCGAGCCGCCGAAATGTTCTCCTCGGAAATTTCCTTAACCCTATGCGTAATCTTGCGCACGGGGCTTATCATGTACTGGCTGGAAAATCCGCCCAGCACCGCGCCGAGAATAATGAACACCAACACGACCACGGCCGACGTAATTACCAGCCGTTGCATATACTCGACGGAAATACTCTCCCCGCCGCCCGCCAGCTTGCTTATGCTCGCGAGCATAAACGCGGCGTAGCCTATAAGCATTCCGCCAAACACTACGGTAAACACGACCGTGGTTTTTGCGGTTATACCTATTTTCAGTTTTTTGGACAACGCCCTAAACGCCATAACGCACAGCGTAATGGGAAAGAATATCCAGCAAAATACTTTAAACACAATAGAGCGCGGCTTGCTTTTTCGCTCCACGCGCTCCGAATTTTCGGACTTGATCTCCGCTATAGTCTGTTTAACCGCTTCCCGTTTTTCCTCGTCGGGCGCGACTTGTTTGTTCTCGTCGTTCATCTTATAACGTAACCCGCGCCGCGCACCGTTTCGATAACGCTCACCTTATAAGTATTGTCAATTTTGGCGCGCAAATACCGCACGTACACGTCCACGACGTTGGTACTGCCGTAAAAGTCGAATCCCCACACCTCGTCGAGCAACGTCTCGCGCGAAACTACAACGTTGCGGTGTTGCATAAGATACAACAACAGATCGAATTCCTTTTTGGTAAGGTCTATAGGCGCGCCGGCGTAGGTAGCAACCCGCGCGTCGGGATTGACGGACAGCTCGCCGCAAATCATATTGTTGGTGGAAGTCGCCACGGCGTTTTTGGTATGCAGTCTTATGCGCGCCAAAAGCTCCTCAATGGCGAACGGCTTAGTCATGTAATCGTTAGCGCCTATGTCGAGACCGGTCACCTTGTCAACCACTTGGTCGCGCGCGGTAAGGATTATTACCGGCGTCTGCTTAGACATACGCAAGCGGCGCAAAACCTCTATGCCGTTAAGCGACGGAAGCATCACGTCCAAAATAATAAGATCGAAGTCGGCGGCCAGCGCAATATTCAGCGCCTCTCTGCCGTCGCCGCAAATGGTGCACGCGTAGTTTTCGTGTTCCAGCTCCAGCTGTAAAAACCGCGAAATCTGCGCCTCATCCTCCACTATAAGTATGCTTTTTCTTTCCATATGGTAATCCGTTTGTCGCATGAAACGACGATACTTTAGAATCTTTTAACCGTTTCGATACGCATGGTATTGGTGTTGCCCGATACGCCTACCGGCACGCCGGCGGCAATAACCACGAGGTCGCCCTCGGCAACCATGCCGGTGTTAAGCGCGCAGTTTACTACGTGCCTAAACAGTTCGTCGGACGAGTCCTGCTTTTTGCTTAGCGTGGGCACCACGCCCCAGTTCATAGCCAGCTGGTTGTACGCCTTTTCGGACGTGGTGGGCGCAATTATGGGCGCCAACGGACGGAAGCGCGAAATCTTACGCGCCGTGTAGCCCGACTGCGATACGGCAATAATCGCCTTGGCGTCAAGGTCGAACGCCGCCGCGCACGCGGAATGCGACACCGCGTCGGTAATCGAATTTATATCGGGGTCGAGCGAATTGAACCGCTTTTTAAAGTGAATACCGCTTTCTGCACGCTCGGCAATGGTCGCCATAGTACGCACCGCCTCCACCGGATAATTGCCTGCCGCCGTTTCGCCGGACAGCATTATTGCCGACGAGCCGTCGTATACGGCGTTGGCAACGTCGGATATTTCCGCACGCGTCGGGCGCGGATTGGTTATCATGGATTCCAGCATCTGCGTTGCGGTAATAACTTTTTTGCCACTGCGGTAGCACCGCGTAATCATATCCTTTTGGATACCGGGTAGTTCCTCAAACGGAATTTCAACACCCATATCGCCGCGCGCAACCATAACGCCGTCGCACTCGGCAAGTATTGACGTAAGGTTTTCCACACCCGAGCGGTTTTCCAGCTTTGCTATAAGCTGAATATTGTTGGCGTCGTTCTCGTTCAAAAGCCGCTTAACTATGCGCACGTCTTCCACACTGCGCACGAACGACATTGCTATGTAATCCACGTCTTGGGCAATGCCGAACTCTATGTCCGCACGGTCGCCGTCGGACATATACGGCATGTCTATAAAGGTGTCGGGCATGTTAATGCTCTTGCGGTTGGAAAGAAAGCCGTCGTTCATAACGGTGGTCACTATATCGGTCTTATTCACGCTGTCTACTTTAAGCTCGATAAGCCCGTCGTTCACCAGTATGCGCGCGCCCTTTTTCACGTACTGCGGAAGGTCCTCGTACGACACGGTCACTATGGTCTGATCGCCCTCAAGCTCGCGGGTGGTAAGCGTAAACTGGTCGCCCTTTTTCAGCTCCACCTTGCCGTCCTTAAACGTCCTAATCCGGATTTCGGGGCCTTTGGTATCGAGCAGAATGGCAACCGGCACGCCAAGCTCCTTGCGCGCGCGCTTTACCATATCCATACGCCGCTTGTGCTCGTCGTACGTGCTGTGCGAAAAGTTAAGCCGCGCAACGTTCATGCCCGCGCGTATCATATTTTTAAGCACCGAGTAATCGTCGGTAGCCGGTCCGAGTGTACATACGATTTTGGTTCTACGCATAATTTGCCACCTCCGTCGGCAATAGTGAATAATGTCGGACTTGCGGCTTTGCCGCCTAATTCTGAATTCTTAATTTACAAAATCTCTTTTATTCTCTGTATAAGCATCGCCTTTTCGTTGCCCTTCACCTTTTGCGCGTAGGACATCAACAGCGTGGACTGCTTGCGGTTAAGCTCCACCTTGCGTTGCGCGTTCTTTTTCATCATTTCAATAAAGAACTTATCGAGGAACTCCAGCATATACTGGCCGAACGAGCTCTTCATAGACTCGTTTTTCATGACGTTTTTGAATATGCCGTCCACTATATCCACCTTGTTGGCGACGAGCAGATTGACTACCATGTTAAACAGCTCGCCCTTATCGGCGGTCGGCGAAAAGCTAAACACGGCGCGGTTGACAACCGGTCGATCGATAATGGTCTTTTGCACCTTGGCGGCGTTGGCCTTAAGAAACAGCTCGTACACTCTGTCGACGTACAGCTTGGCAAAAACGAGGTTTTTAAGGTCGGCGTCGTTGCGGATAAGCATAAATTCCCAAAGGTCCTCGGCGGAACCGTAATCCAAATTAAGCATAGCACCGAAGTACTTATCTACCGCCGCTTGCTTCAACAAGTCGGAATTGAAAAATTCGCTCAAAATCTCGTATTGCTTAAACTGTTTGGTGTTCATAAATCCTCACAAAGTAAAAATATTTTTCAAACTAATTATACATTATATGCGGGTTAAAATCAAGCGTTTTGTCGAATTTACCCCGCCGTTATTGCGCTATACATGGCAAAAAACCGATACGGCGCACGCTATATCGTTTTATGTCGCGACGATAAACATTAACGCCAATGCGCCGAGGTTTGAGCCGATTATCGTAGCGAACACCGCAGCCGTTCCCGCCCCGCCGCAAGCCAAAAGAACGCCCGCGCCTATAAGCGTAACGACCCAATACGTATCGACGGATATTCTGCCGATTTTTATTTTGGGAAAAAGCAGTATGCTAAGTATCATTACGACGCATGTTATACTGCCGATAACGATAGAAAGAATCATAGCGTTTTATTATAGCACGAACGCATTTAAATGTTAAGCAAAGACGAGTATAAATTTTGTTACAAGCTAAAAAGCGAGAGCATCGGCTCCCGCTTTTCGTATAAGGTTTCGTACTTTATTTCAATTAGTATATATCGTTATTTTATAAGCTTCTTAGCAATATGCTTGACCGTTTTTTCGACGGTCTTTTTTTCATAATCGCGCAGTAAATCGAAATTACTGAACGTGCCGCCGTCCGGACTCGACCAACCGATTAGCCATTGATTAAGGCAATCGTCCGACAAGTTTTCACTGTCCGATTTGTATTTAAAAACGTAGTACGTTTCTTTCTTTACTTTTGCAATGCCCAACAGTTGTATATCGTCCGGCTTTTTTCCAAGCTCGGTAGGATAAACCAACCAACACACCATGTCGCTCTTTGCCAAATATTCCGCGTCGTTCAATTCTGTGGGAAACAGCGCTTGTTTGCCGTACTTGCAAAGCAAGCTATAAGTAAGCTCGGCATATTCCAAATCCTCCGCAAGCGGCCTTACCGCGCTTTCCGTTACGGTTCGGTCGTTATCGAGCAAAGTTCCCAGCGAATAATACCGCACGTTGTCGGTACACGATTGCATGGCGCGCTCAAGCAAGTCAAGCAACCTATCGGTTATACAATGCTTGCATACGTCAGCCAAATATTCCAATGCAACCATTTCGTCGGAATTCGGTTGAGCTATCGGGATTAAGCGTTCCGCCTCGCCCGCAAGATACTCGGCAAGCAACGTTTTTGCCTCGGGTTCAAACTTTTTAATACCGTCCTTGTACTCGTTTAACCCTTGCAAAAATTTACCGCGCCTATACTCGTCGGTTATGGGCTTGACTATTTCAATCACCTTATTTATATCGGCTTTCGCAACGGCGCTTTGCTTAAACAACTCGTCCACCGCCGTTTCTATCGTACACTCGGCGGCAACGAGCTTTACCAATTCCTTTATAACTTGTATATCGTCGTCGGTTGCGCAATCGGATTTTTTACCGGCAACCGTGTACAGCATAAGCAGTTTGTCCTCATAGTTGAATATCTCGTCTTTTTTCTTATACTCGGTCACGGTCGGTATAACCGTCAAAAGCCGGCGCATTTCGTCTACCGAAAAGCGCACTATGCATTCAAGGTCGGTGCGCGATACGCCGTTGGTTTTTAAAATTATATTACCTATATAGCGCAATAAATTGGCGTGTTCCGAATACTTGTCCGTATTCCTAACGCTATCCAGCATTTCCGTTATTTGCGACATCACTCACCTCGCGACTAAATATTTTTTAGATTATACCATAGCGCATAATAAGTGTCAATACGGTGCTGTTGGATTTTTCCGAGTGGGCTAAAAGAGAATGCGCCACAAAATGTGGCGCGACCTTTGCGCTTTGCGCAAGCGTCCGAACATGCGCAAGAATAAGTTGACTACAAAACAATAGCAAACATTCTATTACTTGTTTATAGTAATCCAAATTGCTCGCTCGCGCATGTAGCGTGCATTAGAGTGCACTACAAAAACCATTGAATGTCGAACTACTTCGTTTAATCGTTGTTTAGGATATACCGTGAATGCTTTTCCACTTGGAATTTCGCTTTCTCTTTCCAGTCAAGCTTTTCCGTCCATTCATACTGTGTAGGTAAAAACGATTTTATATTGCCTTTCATTTCAGCAAACGGCTCGTCATAGCAAATAACTGCGCTCGGTTTTATTCGTTTCAGCATTTCATTATATCCGTGCATGAAATCGTCCTCACAGTTTTCACGATAGTATGCACAAACCGCAACGACAGAGCCTTGCTCAATCCCGTCAAAGCAAAAGTCGAATGTGCGCTCGTCACCCCATGCAACAGTCGGGATAACGCGCAAACCAAGACTTTGCCAATACGCGCCGCACCAACGGTTTTTGAACACGCTTTCTATTTGCAAAGCTAACGGCATATCGGTAAACAAGCTGAAATCGGGCGTGAGCAGTGCGTAGTATTGTTTTAACTTCTCTATCTCGTCGTCGGGCTTGTCGTAAACTTTGTCAAACTTCCAATCGTGCATGAAAAAATGCACCGTTTTATGTGCATTCTCTATGTCGTTATTTTTTGTTTTCGTATAATCCAAAAATTTTATTTTGTTTAAGTCTATCTGTTGTTTTCGCACGAGCGGTATGTCGTATTTGCCTACTCCTCGATATTCGTTGCGCACTAATAATCTCTTGTGTTCGGCTTTTTGTATTTCGTATTCGGTTAATTCTTTCATTTTCTTATCTCCTTCTTAATCTTCGGGTGGAAAATCGTAATCCGATTCGTCAGCGGCACAAAACATAAAGCACGGGTGTACTACCTCGTCCCATATATCTTTTAGCAATCGTCCGTCTATATTAGCTTTGTCGCGAAATTCATCGATTGTTGCAAACGATTGTTCAATCTCTTTACTCGCTAAAATTGCACCACCGTTTCTACGAAAAACTTCATAAACTTTTCCATTATGCCAAAACAGCATTTCAGCATAAAATTTCAATCCGTTAATAAAGTCTTCAAACGTAGCCTTGAATTTTTGTCCCGCTTTATACTGTTCTCTCGCTCGCGACAGCGGTACAAGCAACGGATAGCTTATACCGTAGCACTCCTCATAAAATTCACTATCGCTGTTGCTTTTCCAACCGCAATGCGGACACATATCCGTATTGCCGTAATCGTCCGCAAATGTAAGATTGCCGCACACTTCACATTTAGTTGCATTGTTATATTCGTTTGGATTATATTTCTTTTCCATATTGCTCACCCCTCGCTTGGATAATTTATGTAGTCCGGTCCCGCCGGATCAGGTTCCTCATCTCGTTCAAGCCGAATGCGAATTTGTCCGTGTCTATCAACATATTCGCCTTTGTTGTGCCATCTATGATCGTGCGGAAACTCATGATTATTGTGCGCGTCTTGATGGTCAAAATCTCTGTTACGTACAGCTAATCCATTTGCATCAAACCAACGGCTTTGAACTTTAACTCCATTAACATACAAAACATATCGCGAATTAATATGTGAAGATACTATAGGCAAATCGCCTCTACGTCCATTCACTATTACTATTCCACCGCTCGGTATTCCACCCGCGCCCATTATACCATTCCTCCTTTTGCTTTGTCAATGTGTTGTCTGTTTGTCCCCATATGTTCCTCCTTTTTAGGCAACAAAAAACGGAAGCCATAAAGATTCCGTTTCGTAAGAGTATAATATTTCCCTCGCATATAGTGTAACATACCTTGTCAAGACCATGAAATCATAACTAGATTTTAACTTAAAAGCAAAATGGCTACCAATTTAACGGTAGCCACTTTGCTTGGTGCACCCAAAGAGACTGCCCGCGAACTGCGCGGGCGGGCTTCGGCGTTCCGCCGAGCGCCTAGCGAACATGCGCGAGAATAAGTTGACTACAAGACAATAGTAAACATTCTATTACTTGTTTATATGTAATCCAAATTGTTCGCTCGTGCATATTCGCGTGCATTAGAGTGCACCACCAAAAAAACACGCACAAGGCGTGTTTTCTTGGTGGTGCACCCAAAGAGACTCGAACTCCCAACCTTCTGGTCCGTAGCCAGACGCTCTATCCAATTGCGCTATGAGTGCATAAATAATAAATTGCGTAATTTGTGATTACGACAATTATTATAAACCACACGCATGGTTTTGTCAAGCGTTGTGACGCAGTTAATTTAAAAATCATAGTTTTTGCGACCTACGCCTTTTTTGCTCTTTCCAATAGTATCGCAGTTTACCCATCATCCCGAGCGCAGTCGAGGGATCCATGCGAACCGCCGCACGTATATTAAGCAATAATCACATGCCATCCATACGCGTAAAAGTTTCTTGCCTACTTTTACAATAGTGGCGTTAAGACATTTATACCGACCCGAAATTCATTGGGTGTAACGAATAACAAATCACATTGCAAACACACAACACTAAAAGTTTCTTGCCTACTTCTTTTCAAAGAAGTAGGTTCTTAATTTCCACAACGCTCGTCGCAATCTCGTTTTGGAACGCCTTGTCGTGTTCGACGAAAATCATTGTAGGATTGAACGCCGTAATCAGCTCCTCTATCTGTATGCGGGAAAAGACGTCAATATAGTTGAGCGGCTCGTCCCAAACGTAGAGGTGTGCGCTTTCGCATAAACTTTTTGCAATCAAGGTCTTTTTCTTTTGCCCACCCGAAAACTCGGACATATCCTTACCGAACTGCGCCTTATCCATTCCCAATTTTTGTAGCATGCTCTTGAACAGACTTTCGTCGATATTGCTTTCCGCGGCAAGGTCCTTAAGCGTTCCGCGCAAAAACGACGAGTCTTGCGGCACGTACGATATTATAAGATTAGACCCGATTTTAATATCGCCGGAATGCTCGATATTCTGTCCGCACAACAGCTTTAACAGACTGCTTTTGCCACTGCCGTTTTTACCGTCTATAGCTATCCTATCCCCGCGCTTAACGCAGAACGACGTAGGGAGCATAACTTCCCTACCGCCGTAAACCGCCGCAACACCGTTGAACACGGCCAGCGTTTCGGCGCGGTAATCGAGCGGCAAAAGCTTCAGCTTGTGCGTATACTCGACGTTTTGCAGTAGCTTGGATTTTTGCTCTATTTCCTTTTGCTGTCGCGCCTCGACCACCTTTGCACGCTTCATCATTTTTGCGGACTTGTGCCCGATAAATCCCCTATCGGGGCGCAGTCCGCCAACGCGCGTACCTATTTTGGACGCCTCCACCTTATCCGACCATTGTGCAGTGCGCCGCGCCGCCTCGTTTAGTCGCCTAATATCCGTTTGGAGCCGCAACGCCTCTTTGCGCTCGTAGTCTTGCCGGCGCTCGAAGTCGGCCATAAACGACGAAAAGTTTCCGCTCACCACCTCTATATTCGACTTGTTAAGCGACAGAATATGATCGACGCAGCCGTCCAAAAAATTCCTATCGTGCGAAACGAGTATGAACCCTTTTTTCCGTTTTAAATACTGCGCGACCAAACCACGCGCCGCCGTATCCAAATGATTTGTCGGCTCGTCGATCAGCAAAAACTTGCCCTCGTTCAAAAACAGTGCGGCAAGCAGTACCTTGGTTTGCTCGCCGTTGCTGAGCGTACGAAACGGACGGTACAGCACTTCGGCGTTCACGTCGAGATACGCCAGCTCGCGCATAAACTGCCAGTCCTCGGCGGTAGGCGCAACCTCGCGCAAAACAGCCTCGGTGTCGGCACCCTTGTCCCGCACCTCGTACGGAAAGTAATCGAACCCGACCGACGACCGTATTTTGCCGCGGTATTCGTACTTACCCATAAGCAAATTCAAAAACGTGGTTTTACCTCTACCGTTTCGCCCGACGAACCCAAGCCGCCAGTCGGTATCTACGCTAAAGCTAACGTTATCGAAAATAAGCTCGTCGCTCGTCGGATAGCTAAACGACAGATTTTCCACTTTTATAATAGACATATAAAACCTCCAAAACGAAAAGAGTTACGAGAAAGCTTCTCGTAACTCATAACTGCTCAAATACGTAACGTATACGTTTGAGAATTAAGTGATTCAACTTTCTTGCAAACCGCGCAAGCCAAAATAGATACCGTCTATCCGACCAACGCTATTGAATTAGCAAGAAACCTTCTTCACTTTACACCTCAAAGTTTTGTTGTAAATAGTTTACCACACTGCGACAGAAATGTCAAGCCTTGGTTTTGGCGCGTTTGTCGTACTTGGTGTTGACGCGCATTGCGTTGAGTATGGCAAGCACCGCAACGCCTACGTCGCCGAACACGGCAATCCACATATTGGCAATGCCGAATGCGGAAAGCACGAGTATTGCAAGCTTGACTATCAGCGAGAACCAAATGTTTTCCAGCACTATAGCCATCGTCTTTTTGGCAATGCGTTTGGCGAGCGAAATGCCTTTTAGGTCGTCCTTCATAAGCACTATGTCGGAGGCCTCTATAGCCGCGTCGCTGCCCACGCCGCCCATAGCTATGCCTATATCCGAGCGCATAAGCACGGGCGCGTCGTTTATGCCATCGCCGACAAAGCACAGCACGTCGTCTTTTTGTTTGGCGGCCAAAAGGCTTTCCACCTCCTCCACCTTGTTTTGCGGAAGCAGTGAGGCCTTGTAGCCCGTAAGCCCGATTTTGTTTGCCACGCTTGCGGCTATAGCGTCGTTGTCGCCGGTAAGCATAACCGTTTTGCAACCCATTCCGTTAAGCTCGCCTATCAGTTGCGCGGACTCATCTTTAATCTCGTCGGCAATGAGTAGCGACCCGACAAACTTGCCGTTATGCGCCACGTAAACTACGGTACCCAGTCCGTCCTCTTTTACGTACTCAACGTTGTTTTGCACCATCAGCTTGTCGTTGCCGCACAGAATGGTATCGTTGCCGTTTGTCGCGACAATGCCGGCGCCGGCCACGTTAGTCAGCGTGTAGCCGCCGTCCACTTGCCCGCCGTACGCGGCCACGATAGACCGCGCTATGGGGTGGTTGGAGTTTTGCTCGGCAATGGCGGCAAGCCGCAAAACGTTATCCCTATCGCTTTCGGGCGAAACCTTGGTAACGGCAAAATTGCCCTTGGTAAGCGTGCCGGTCTTGTCGAACACGAACGTGTTGGCCTTGTTGAACTTTTCCAGATAGTTGGAGCCTTTGACGAGTATGCCGTAACGCGACGCCGCGCCTATGCCGGCAAAGAACGAAAGCGGCACAGAAATGACGAGCGCGCAAGGACACGACACCACAAGGAAGCTAAGTCCGCGGTACGCGCCGGTCGACCAGTCGGAAGTGACCGCGCCGAACACCACCGCCAGCAACACCGCCACGGCCACGACTGCGGGCGTGTAGTACTTGGCAAACTTGGTTATAAAGTTTTCTGCCTTGGACTTTTGCGAGGACGCGTTTTCCACAAGGTTGAGAATTTTGGACACGGTGCTGTCGTAAAAGACCTTGGTAACGCGCACTTCTATTTGCGAGGTAAGGTTTACACACCCGCTAATCACCTCGCCGCCCTCGGCAACGTCGCGCGGCAAGCTTTCGCCGGTAAGCGCCTTGGTGTCGAGAGTGGTCGCACCACCGACGACCACGCCGTCCAGCGGCACCTTCTCCCCGGGGTTGACCACTATAATATCGCCTATATTCACCTCGCTCGGATCGACCGTTTCTACGCCGCTATCACGCTTGACGTTGGCGTAATCGGGCCGAATATCCATCAGCGAGGAAATAGACTTACGCGACTTGCCGGTAGCGTACGACTGGAACCACTCGCCCACTTGATAGAACAACAGCACGGCGCACGCTTCGTCAAAGCCCTCTATTTCCAATCCGCTAACGCCGCGGTAGATAGCTAAGGCAAACGCGCCGAGCGTCGCCACGCACATAAGAAAATTCTCGTCGAAAATCTGTCCGTGCGCAATATTGCGTATCGCCTTCCACAGCACGTCGTAGCCTATAGCCAAATACACTACGAGGTACAGCGCAAACGGAAACAGCCAGCCGTACCCGCTTTTAAACACGCTATCAAGCCCGATAACCTTGTCGGTAATAAATATGACAAGAAACGCACCGAGTGAAACGAGTATGCGTATTAAATTCTTTTTTTGTCGTCTTGTCATGATAAACTCCTTTATCAATTCGGAATTATGAATTCGGAATTCGGAATTGAAGGAAAAATTTTTATTAAGTTAATTTTGCGGCTAACGCCTAGATTTCTCGACTTCGCTCGAAATGATGGGTGTTTGGCATTGCCGTTCTGCGTAAAGAATAGTGTTGTCCACACCACCCATCACCCCGACTAACACGGAGGGGTCTAGGCGTAGCCGCACAATTATTTAATTCTACATTATATAGGCGAACCGCCGCACGGCAGTACTCCATTACCACCGCTAATTCCTAATTCCTAATTCCGAATTAAATCAAATTAAAGTATAATTCTGCAATCGGGTTCTACCTTTTTGCAAACCTTAACCGCTTGCTTTATAATATCGTCAAACCGCGCGTCGTCGGCCTCAATGGTCATCCGCTGTGCCATAAAGCTGACGTCGGCGGCGGTAACGCCGTCAATCTTGGCGATCGCCCGCTCCATCTTAGCGGCGCAGTTGGCGCAATCCAAATCTTGCAGTTTGTAAACCTTTTTCATAATAACCCTCCATAGGTTTGATTTATTATTGAACATTTTGATTATTGAGTAACTGTTCAACTATCGTGTCTTAAAAAATAGGGAAAGCTCCCTATAATTTAGCTATCGACTTACACGTTACGAGGCAACCTAATGTTGCACGAACCCATACGATTTGACTACTCCTCGTTGACGTGCGTTAATCCGTATTCCAAAATCTTGGTAACGTGATCGTCGTCCAGCGAATACTTAACTTCCTTCCCCTCTTTGGTGCCGCGCACGAGCTTTGCCGCGCGAAGCACTCTCAGCTGGTGGGAAACTGCGGAAATGCTCATTTCCAAAACGTCCGCTATCTCACTCACGTACAAGTCGCGTATCTGCAAGCATTGCAGTATCTTGGCGCGAGTGGGGTCGCCGAACATCTTGAACAACTCGGCCAGCTCGTATATAACGGCGTCGCTCGGCAGCTTGCCTCTAAGCACCGCCACGCTATCCGTATTTATCTTGCCGCCGTTATCAGCCATTCCGACCTCCGATACTTGAACGGTCATTCAACTGTTCAATAGTAGTATATACAATACATACACACTTGTCAACTGTATTTGACAAATTTTTTAAAAATTTTTTTGCAGTTCTTTTTTGAGGTTAATATAACACTGATTGCAGATTTCGCAATCGCGTAGCGCCCTATGCGCGCCGTCGGTAGCTATGCCGTAGTATTCGGCAATAGTCGTCTGCTTGTGGTTTCGTATATGCGGCAAGGCCTTGCGCGCAAGGCGTAGCGTGTCCACGAAGTCGTTGTCCAGCACCAGACCGTTATGTAGCCACAGCTTGTCGTACAAAAAGTTGACGTCAAAGTTCACGTTGTGCCCGACAATAATATCCTTGCCCAAAAAGTCGTAAAACCTACCGAGCACTTCGGCGGCCGGCGGCGCGTCGGCCACCATCTCGTTGGTAATGCCGGTAAGATTGGTTATAAACCAGCCTATCGGCTCGTCGGGTTTGATAAGCGACGAAAAGCTTTCCGCAACGGCGTAGTCGCGGCACTTAAGCGCCGACACCTCTATAATCTCGCAATCGGTGGCGCTCAGTCCGCTCGTTTCAATATCCACCACGGTGTAGTCGGGCGGAAACGCGAATAGGCTTTGTCCTTTGAATTTACGTTCTATCGCCACTGCTCTCCTCCAACTCGGTGCGCAGTCTGTACGGTATACTGCGCGGACCGCGAACGGACGCCACACCCCGCCGCTTAAGCCGCGCTATGCCGAACTCATCGTCGGCGTACGTGTGCAGTCTACGTATTTTCATTACCTTATTCATGCTCACGTTGTCGTCGGCGTAGTCGTACGGAATATTCACTTCAACCGCCTCGCACTTATACTTAATGCAAGAGTACGGCGCGGCCAAGTACAAGTACACCGTGTCGCCCACTATTACGGAACTGCTCTGCTTCCACAAATGCTCGGGAAGCGTACCGTAGCTATCTGCCGCGTGGTCGTAAACGGTGTCGCGCGTCGCGCCTAACGATTGCTCTTGATTGCTCATGCCATCACCTCGTCGTTAGTATCGGTTTGTTCAAGTAGCTCGTCACTCGACGGCGCGACAATACTGTCGTCCACACAATCGTCCGCGACTTCCACACTGTATTCCACAGCTTTCTTTTTTGCGTAGAATCCGGCCTTATAACAAATTATATAGTAGCTTATAATAAGCGCCGCACCGGTCAATATCCACGAAATGGGATAGATAATCATAAGCAGCCAGTAGTAAGCGTACGCGGCGTAAACGGTGTAAATCCACACTATGCGCACTATGCACGAGCCGATAACGGTAAACACTGCGGGTAGCATGGAATGGCCCATACCACGCAGTGCGCCGCCCGCTATTTCGTACAGACATGGCAGCATCGAGCCGGACAGCACGCACCACATGCGCACGACTGCGAACTCGATAGCTACCTTGTCGTTGGTGTAAATGCGTATAAACGCGTCTGCACCCAAGGTGAACACCACGCACAGCACGGTGGAAATTATAAGCGACGCGAGCATGTTTATCTTGAATACTTGCTTGCAACGGTCGAGCTTGCCCGCCGAATAGTTCTGACCGAAAAAGGTAACCGTGGACGAGGCAAAGCCGTTTACGAAAAAGTACACGTAGTATTCGAAGTTGACGGCGTCGCCGTTGCCGGCGACCGCGCTCGACCCGAACGCGTTTACGGCCGACTGAATAAGCACGTTGGCAATGGAAAACACCACGCCTTGCAGTCCGGCCGGCAAGCCGATTACGAATATGCGTTTTACGTACTCCTTGCGAATGCGCGAGGTGCGACGGATCTTGAACAATCCGTCTTTCATTATAAATACCATTACGAGCACGGCGGAAGCCGCGTTGCAAAGCACGGTGGCAAGCGCGACGCCGACCACGCTCATTTTGCACGCCGCGACAAATAGAACGTTAAGGCCTATGTTGCCCACGCCGGTAACCAAAAGAATAAACAGCGCCTTTTTGGTATCGCCCACTCCGCGCAATACCGCCGCACCGAAGTTGTATATCATAAGGAACGGCATGCCTATAAAGTACACGCGCAAGTACTTGGTGGCGAGCGGAAGCGTTTTGGGCGGCGTGTTCATCAGCTTCAACAGCGGCGCGGAAACGCCGATGCCCAAGCCGAGCAACAAAACGCCGCTTACCGCCGCTATTACGAGCGAGGTAAGCACAACGCTGTGCAAATCGTCGGTGCGCTTTTTGCCTACGTATTCGGCAATGACCACGGTAACGCCGACCGACATACCGGAAAACAAATTTATAAGCAGATTGACCAGCGCGCCGTTACTGTTCACCGCGCTCTGCGCCACGCTGTCCTCAAACCAGTACACCACCGCCATGTCTGCGGAAGTAAACAGCTGTTGCAGTATTCCGCACAGCGCAAGCGGCAACGCAAAAATAAGGATATTTTTCAGCATCGGGCCGTTAAGCATATCCATCTGCTTGGCTGTTTTGCGCTTGAGTTTATCTTGGATTGTTCGTTCTAAATCGTCCACGAAAAAAGCATATCACTATAACGCCCAAAAGTCAAATCTTTGCAAAAGCAAACGACAAAAATCTATTGACAAAAAAGTATATATGTGCTATAAAATGTTTACAAAAAAATTTCTTACAAAAGGAGTTAAAAAACCATGAAAAGATGCGCAGTTTGCGGAGAAATCGTAGAGGACGGCGTTGACGTTTGCCCCGTATGCAAGGCCAAAAAGTTCGTGCCGGTCACCGAAACCAAGTACGCTTGCGAACACCATGTCGGCGACGGCAAGGTCGAGGACAAGGAAGTCACCGAAGGACTTAAGGCCAACTTTATGGGCGAATGCACCGAGGTAGGTATGTACCTTGCAATGGCGCGTGTCGCCGAGCGCGAGGGCTATCCGGAAATCGCCGAAGCCTACAAGCGCTACGCCTATGAGGAAGCCGAGCATGCTTCTAAGTTTGCCGAACTTTTGGGCGAAGTAGTTACCAATTCCACCAAAAAGAACCTCGAGCTCCGCGCCGCCGCGGAAGCGGGCGCTTGCGAAGGCAAGCTCGCTCTTGCAAAGCGCGCCAAGGAGCTTGGCTACGACGCCATTCACGACACCGTTCACGAAATGGCAAAGGACGAGGCTCGCCACGGTGCAGGCTTTGCCGGTATGCTCAAGCGCTACTTCGGAAAATAACAAGTCCAATGCTTAGCGTACGTCGTGCGTAGGCGTGCATAAGCAATCAAACACCCAACTAATTACAACAACCCAAAAAGGATAGGCACTCGCCTATCCTTTTTGGGTTGCATTTATAAACAGATTAAAACTCTATTTCGGTAACGTCGTCGCGGACTAGAATATCCAGCTCCTCGTCGACCGGAATGTCGGTAATCTTTTCGGCGGGCAAAATCAAGTACTTGGCCTCGCCCTCGGCAAGAACCTCGCCGTCCATATTCATTACGTAGCACTTGGCCGAGTACGCACGAGACAGCTTTTGCGCGTATACGCCCCTACCCTTAAGCGGCACGTCGTACGGCACCGGCTTGCGGTACTTAACGTTAATATCCATAGTAACGGCAATTTTATCGGGATTGTCCGTCCACAACACTCTGCCCGCCAGCTCGTCAATCATAGTGGCAAGCATGCCGCCGTGTACGCGGCCGGGATAGCTTTGGTGTTCGGAGCGGAAGGTAAACAGTCCGCCTACCGAACCGTCCTCCATATTGTAAAACTGCGCCTTAACGCCCAGCTCGTTATCCATGCCGCAAATAAGACACATATGCGAATTGTTCTGTTTGGAAACTACTTTCATAATTTTGTCCTCGCTTCGTTTACGGAAATTATAACCCATGACAGAATTTTTGTCAAACAGCATAGATATGTTTTGCGCAAAGCAATCGTTACCTTAATGCGGCGGGTCGCCTAGATCCCTCGACTGCGCTCGGGATGATGGGCGGTATGGAGTGTACTATTAAGAAAGACAACCCTATACTCCCATCATTTCGACCGAAGCGCGTCAGCGCGAAGCGGAGAAATCTAGGCGAAGCCGCACAATCTTTAAATTCCAACCTTATTCTTAATTCTGCATTCTTAAATTATTTTAATTTTCTAATCAATTTTTAATCTTTCTCATGTTGAATTCTAAGAAATGTGTGCTATAATGGTATCGTAATCAACAAGGAGGACATTATGAAAAAACTTGACAAAACTTTATCGGTAGTCATCCTAATCGCGTACGCGGTGCTTTGGATCATATCTTGGATCATGGCGTACAACTCGGTGCCGGAGGGCGTAATAACGGGTATGGCCATAACGCGCACGGTAGTGTTGTGCTTGATGTACGTCGTAGTTTTGTACAACGCGCTTGGATGGACGGAAAACTGGATATTGCGCATAGTGTTTATCGGGCTTGCGCTGTTCCTTATAGCCAGCGCCATAGCCATTCGCGTACCCGAAGTGTACAACTACGTATTTGCCAACAACCACATTCCGCTTATGATATAAGCAAAGTGCGGAACTACGGCCGAATAACGGCTGAATATAGGCGCAAAAAGGACTTAAACGCATTGTTTTCGTCCTTTTTTGTTGTTTAAAAATTGACAAGCGCCGCCGAACATGCTAAAATAGAGCATATATTAAAGACGAACTCAACATCACGAAAGGAAGCTTTTATGTCTAAGGAACTTTACACCGCAATGGAAAAAGCGCCGCAGCGCGCCACGCTAAAAGCGTTGGGACTGACGGACGACGAACTGGAAAAGCCGCTCGTCGCCATAGTAACCGCGCGTTCGGAAGTAGCCCCCGCCAACATCCACTTGGACGATATAGTGGAAGCCGTTAAAATAGGCGTACACGCCGGCGGCTGCACGCCCATAACGCTCCCCGCTATTTCGGTATGCGACGGCATAGCCGCGGGCGGCGTAGGCTACAAGTATTCTCTGCCCTCGCGCGAGCTTATAGCCGACAGCGTGGAAACTATGCTATTGGCGCACGGCTTTGATGGCGCTGTGTTTATTCCCAATACCGATACGGCCATAGCCGGCATGCTTATGGGCGCCGCACGCGCCAACGTTCCGTCCGTGTTCGTAACCGGCGGGCCTATGGACAGCGGAATATTCGGCGACAAAAAGATAGGTCTTGCCTCGCTGTACGAGGGCGTGGGCAAGGTAAAATGCGGGTCTATGAGCTTGGACGAGCTTACCCAAGCCGAAGCGGTTGCTTGCCCCGCGGCGGGCAGTGCCAACGGCATGTACGCGGCCAACCCGCTCGCTTGCGTATTGGAAGCGTTGGGCTTGGCGCTTGCCGGCAACGGCACCGCGCCCGCAATCGGCAGCGAACGTATACGCATAGCCAAAAACAGCGGCGCGTGCGTGTGCGAGCTCGTGCGCAACGCCGACACGCCCAAAATGATAATAAACAAACGCTCGCTCACCAACGCGTTAAGGGTTGACATGGCTCTCGGCGGCTCGGCCAACACCGTACTGCACGTAATGGCGCTTGCCGCGGAATACAATATAGCTATCGACCTCGACTACGTTCAAAATATATCCAACACGACTCCGGTGCTCGTCGACCTTATGCCGAGCGGCAAAGCCGACATGTCGGACTTTCACCGCGCGGGCGGCGTTCAAGCCGTTATGCGCGAGCTTGCCAAAAAGAACCTTATAGACGGCTCGCTCCGCACCGTCGCGGGTTGCTCGCTTGCAATCACGTACGAGCACGCGCACGTTAAGGACGAGACGGTAATCCGCAAATCGGATAATCCCATCTCCCCCAACGGCGGCGTGACGGTGGTAAAGGGCAACCTTGCCGAAACCGGTGCGATAGCGGTACGCACGCAATCGTCCAAAGCGGTTATCAACGCCAAGGCCAAATGCTTCGACCGCGAGGAGGAGGCCGTGGAAGCCATATATTCGGGCAAGATCAAAAAGGGCGACGTCGTAATAATTCGCTACGAGGGTCCCAAGGGCGGCCCCGGCATGCGCGAAATGCTCCCCTCCGCGGCGGCAATCGTCGGTATGGGGCTTGAAAACGACGTAGCAATAATAACGGACGGCAGAATCCCCAACGCCACGCGTGGCTTGGTGATAGGCCATGTTTGTCCGGAAGCGGCCGACGGCGGCAAGATAGCGCTCGTCAAGGACGGCGACGCAATCAAGATAGACGTAGCAAACGGCAGAATATCATTGGACGTTCCGGCAAAGGAGCTTCAAGCGCGGCAAAAGAAGCTTCGTCCCAAGGACTCCAACGCCACCGGCTGGCTTTTGAGATACCAAAACTTAGTCACCACCGCCGCCGACGGCGCCGTACTCAAAAAGAAGTTTTAATCAGTCAATCATCATTCTACCTTCCCTCGGAGGAAGGTGCCCACAGCATGGGCAGATGATGGCAATTCTTAAATTCATCAACCACGAGCACTGCTCGCAAAAATCAAAATAAACAAGGAGAACGACTATGTTTGAAAAAATTCAAAAAGAGCTTGCCGAATACTTCGGAATAGACGCAAGCACTATCACCCGCGAAACCACGTTCAACAACGACCTCAAGGCGGACTCGCTCGCGCTTATGGAGCTTATGTTCAGCTTGGAATCGGAAACGGGCAAAACGCTGGACGACGACGTAATAGACAAAATCGTAACCGTCGGCGACCTTTGCGACATGCTCGAAAAATAAAGAATACCAAACGCCAAATCGGGACTGCAATCGCAGTCCCGATTTATTTTGCAAATAAACATATATTTTATCTTACGAAGCACCGAAGGTATTCCGAGCAAGCGCGAGCGCGCAATTATTTTGTCATTCCGAGCAACGCGAGGAATCTCTACCTTATTTATAATTTCGAATTCATAATTCCGAATTCATAATTATTTTTCATTTATTTATAAATTAAAAATAGGTACACTCCGTTAGGGAAGCGGAAGCATGGCATTTCCCCGCCGGAGATATTAAAGTCGGCGTTACTCACCTTTTTGTACGCCTTGCTTATTTCGGTAACGTACATATCGGCGCTGTTCACTTGCGTCTTGCCGGCAAAGTCGAGCTTAAGCTCTATCTTGCCGATACTATCCTTGTTGTCGGATATTGCGGCAAACACGGTGTCCAGTTCGGCTTGACTTTTTACCACGCGCGAATACGTTTTGCCGCCGATCTTGACGGTACCGTCCGAAAAGTAATCGTAATCGGCGTCGGCGGTAAACTGCGTTTGCGTAAAGTCGTGACCGTTCGGCTTAAAGCTACCGAGCGTTTTGTCGCAGATAAGCATAAAGCCGTGCGCAATCTGCTTGTAGTTTTTTTTGCCGACGCTGTAATGCACTGCGTCGGCGGTGACGTCCACGTTGTACCACTGTCCGTCTACCTTAACCTTGTTCCACGCATGCGGTGCCGAAGCAAAGGAGCCGGTAACGCGCATACTCTGTATACCCTCCATAGCGCACAGAAAGCTGAACGCGCGCGCCAAGCCGTCGCACACCGCCTTGCCGTTAAGCAGTACGCCGTCAATAAAGAACGCGGGATTATCGGCGTAATCGGTATTGCCGGACAAGTACGACCGATACAGATCGAAGTCGTAATCGGTAGTGGAAATCAGCCAGTCGTGCACTGTGTGAACTACGTTCACCTCGCGCTCGGCGCCTTGCCACTCGTCATGAATGTAGGTGGACAAAAACTTATGCGCCGCGTCGTAAATGGGTCGCACCGGATCGTCATCCGTAAGCACCGGCCTTTTGCCGTCGTACACAACGACGTCGTACAAAAGCTTAACTCTTTCGCGGTATTCCGCCGCGCTAAGCTCGCCGTCGACGGCGGGCATAACGAATTGCTCAAAGCCGTCAATGGGCACTGACTGCTCGGTCTTGGTCGCAACGATATGCGGTGTAATATCGGGCGTGGTCGTATCCCCACCGCAACCGCAAAGCGCAAACGCCGCCGCAACGACGGCAAGCACAACCGATATAAGCTTGCGCTTACGGCTAAATAGCATACTTAAATCCGTCAAACGTAAATGTAAGCTTAGCGTCGCCGCGCATTACCGTAATCGCAAGCGCCTTGCCCGAGCCTTGACGGTGGTACCTCAACAGCTGTCCCGCCACCGCACAAATGTCCGAATAGGCGTTAAGTCCGTCCGCTTGTTTGGTAACCGTGTAATCGCCTATCTTAGTTATAACGTCGTCGGGTTTAATTCTTTTATCATCGCCGTTCACGTTCGTCACGGTCAGATTAAAACCCTTATATTCGCAGTTGATACCCAGCATAGGCATATCGAGCCTACCGATAGCGGAGGTCGTCTTGCCGACGTTTACGGTAAACAGTCCTACCGCGCCACCCTCGGATGCGAGTATGCGTTTATACACCGGATAGACTATAGACATAGGCGTTGCAAAGCCGGTGTTTTCCACGTCGGTTTCCACGCCGCCATCCGTATCCACTCCGGCGGTATTGCTCATTCTGTACGTGCCGAGGCCGATAAGCCGTCCGCTCATATCGAACACGCCGCCGCCGCTCATTCCGGCGTTGATAACTGCCGTCGTACGGAACACCGGCACGACCTTCCTGCCGCCTACGCCAAACAGCTCGCTGCATTCCAACAGCTCGCTCTTGCGCGAAATAATGCCGTCGTATGCGGCAACGCCCATGCTCATAGCGTTACCTATGGAAACGACGTAATCGCCCTCCAAAAAGTCCACGTCGGGCGAAAACACGTCGCCGCTTTCGGCGCCGTCAAGATCGGATATAACCAGATCGTCGTCAACGGCAACGCTAAGCACCGCCACGTCGTAATGTCCGTCGTAGCCCACTACGTCCACGTCGGCAAAATAATCGTCGTAGCCGTAAAACCGCACGCGCGGCTCGACGGCAGTATTGGAAACGTACTGCGCAATAGCGTGCGCGTTGGTAAGCACTATCGCATTTTTGCCGTCACGCTTCATAACTATGCCGCTGGAAGTAAGCGTGCCGCACCGTATCTCCACGATACTGCTTTTGCGCGCAGTAACAACGGCGGCAACGTTTTGCTGTACGACGCCGTTGGTATTTATTTCGGCCGGTTTAATGCCCTTTTGAACCAGCCGCGCGGTAATCACCGCCGAGCAAATTCCGACGGCAATGCACATAACGGTCATTATGGCAATAACTATCCAAACGAGCTTGTTGTCCCGCCGCGCCGAAACCGGCGTACCCTTAACCGAAGCGTAACCGCCATGCATGGTATTGTCGGTCTGATCGGCCTCGTACATGGTAATGGCGTCCGGCTCCGCCGGCGTGCGCTCCTCCTTATCGGTGGGCAGTTCACCGTCGGCCACGAGCATCAGCTCGTCGGACGGCGGATCGCCCCCTATGGGCGCGGGCACGTTGGAGTTCTCATCGGTAATATCTTGATTGATTTTTTCTTGTTCGTCCATAGCCACATTGTACCACAAACGAACGGCCGTTGTCAACGCTAAAATCTTGTCGAAACGCCCAAGTAATAGAACTATTCGACAAAACGCGAAAAAGCCGAGTATTCGGCCTTTTCGACTCCCAACCGCGCCATTGTCGAAAGCGCATAATACTCACCTTTTTCGTCAAAACACGCAAAAAAACCGCCGCTTTAACAGCGACGGATTTTGTCATTCCGAGCAACGCGGGGAATCTCAACCTCCATTAGGCGAACCGCGCAATCATGTTACGCAATAACCACATGCCAACCATACGCATAAAAGTTTCTTGCCTACTTCTTTTCAAAGAAGTAGGTTCTTAATTCTGAATTAGTCTACGCTCTGTTTATTTTATGCGCATTCTTGTAGTAATCGGCGGGGTCGTACCTACCGGTCATTTGCCAGTGCACCGGTTGCATACCGTTGGCGGCCAGCCAGCTATTAACCTTGGAAAACGGCTTGGACCCGAAAAAGCCACGGTATGCGGAAAGCGGACTGGGGTGCGCGGAAGTCACGATAAAATTACGACCCCCAATAAGCGCCGATTTTTCGCGCGCGCTCATTCCCCAAAGGATATACGCAACCGGCGTTTTGCGGTTGTTAAGCGAACGTATAACGGCGTCGGTAAGGTAGTGCCAGCCGAGCGACGCGTGCGACTGCGCTTCGCCGGCACGCACGGTAAGCGACGCGTTAAGCAGTAGCACGCCTTGATTGGCCCAGCCCACCAGCGTGGTGTCGTCGCTCGGCGCAACGCCGAGATCGGACTTCAGCTCGGCAAAAATATTCACCAGCGACGGCGGCGGTTCCACGCCGTTATTCACGGCAAAGGCAAGACCGTTGGCTTGGCCGGCGCCGTGGTAGGGGTCTTGCCCGAGTATAACCACGCGCACGGCGTCGTAGTCCACGAGCTGCATGGCCGCGTAAATACGGTCGCGCGGCGGGTACACCGTGTAGCGCGAGTATTCGCGGTCGACAGATTCCATAAGCGTTTTAAAGTACGGCTTATCGAATTCGGCGGCTAATTGTTCGTCCCATTTTTCGGTGATAATCATAACACTCTTTCCTCGGTAGTTTACTGAAATTCACAGTTCATGACGGCGCGCACTGCAGTGTTCATGACGGTGGGGATTTCGCGGCTTTCCACGCCGTAAAAAATAACCTTGCCTTGACGAGTACCGTCCACTATGTGCGCGTCGCGCAGTATGCGTAGCTGGTGGGAAACGGTGGTCTGGTTAAGTCCGGTCACCGCGGCAATATCGCTGACGCACATATTAGAAACTGTAAGCGCGGAAAGTATTTTGAGCCGCGTAACGTCGGACAGCGCGTCAAAAAAGGACGCCAGCGCCATCAGTCCGGACTTGGACGGCAAGCTGTCCTCAACCTTAGCGGCCGTAATACTGTCAAGAAGCAAAGTGTTCATATGCAAATATTACCATATAAAATTGCGTTTGTCAATGCCGAAAAAAGTCGACCGCATTACGGCGATTATCGAGTATTGCCGAATCGGTATGTAACACAATCGACAAAATTCGCATATATGATTTTGTGTAAAAAGAACCGGAGGGCGCGGCTATGCAAGACGGCATATTCAACTTACTGCTAATGATCCTAATGATGGAAAACGGCGGCGGCACGGAAAGCATTAACCAGCTGATAATAATGTTTTTAATGATGCAACAAAACCGCAATACCGAATCGACCAATAGACCATCGCCCTGCTCGCGCAACTGCGGCCGCGAGGAAGGGTTTACTTTTTAATTCGGAATTATGAATTAAGAATTCAGAATTATAGTTAATATTACTTTTCCGTTCTTATAATACAAAACTATCCGCACAGTTATAAACTGTATGGATAGTTTATTGTTATTTATATTCATAGTGACGTACAACAAGGCAATCGGGAGCCGTGAGCCGTGCGACGCGGATAAGATTGCGTAGACAATCTGCGAGAGACGAACACAATAGGTTACGCTCGTAGCAGCGCAACGTGCGTGTTCTATTGTGGCACGTATCGTGCGAATTGGCAGCAAGATTGCCGCACAAGCACGGAGAGCGGCGACCCAAACTACATTTTTTCGGGCGCGTCAAGTAGGACAAGCCTAAGTCCGCGCTTCAATGCGTCGGCCACGCGAAGGGTAAGCTCCAGCCTCGCCTTTTCCGTTTCCCCGCCGCACATAATTCTGTCAGCGTTATAGAATCTATTAAAGGCCTGGCAAATCTTGATCAGTCTGCGCGACACTACGGACGGCTCGTACTTGACGGCGGCGGTATATACCATGTCGTCGAAGTCGGCAAGCAGCTTTACCACCTCGTACGCCTCGTCGTCGGTAAGCTGTGTCCAGTCAATTTTGCCGGACGGCTTGTACCCCGCCTTGGCGAGTACCGAGCGGCAACGCGCATGCGTGTACTGCACGTACGGACCGGTTTCGCCGTCAAAGTTAAGCGCGCTTTCCAGCGAGAAGTTTTTGTCCTTAAGCTTGCCGTCGTACAGCGCGCCGAACACTACCGCGCCCACGCCCACGCTTTCCGCAACCCGCGTTTTGTCTTGAAGGTCGGGGTTGCGCTCTGCAATGATAGCGGCCGCTTTTTCCACTGCCGAATCGAGCACGTCGCTAAGGTACAAAACGTTACCGCGCCGCGTGGAAAGCGACATGCCCTCCACCGACACCATGCCGTAGCTTACGTGCACCATGTCTTGCGCCCACGGCTCGCCCAAAAGCTCCAGCACCTTGAATAACTGTTTAAAGTGCAACGCTTGATGGCTGGCCACCACGTACAAGCATTTATCAAAGTTATAGTTAGCCTTGCGGTAGTACGCCGCGGCAAGATCGCGCGCAATGTACAGCGACGCGCCGTCGCTGCGCCGTATAAGCGCCGGCGGCATATCGCCGTCAAGCTCGACTATTTCCGCGCCGTCGCTAATTTTAAGCAAGCCCTTGTCTTGAAGCTTTTTCTCGACGGCGGGAACCTTGTCCACGTAAAAGCTCTCGCCGAGATAGCTGTCAAACTCTATGTTGAGTCGGCGATACACCTTTTTCGCTTGCTCGAGCGTAATGGCCTTGAACTTTTCAAAAAGGCCAACGGCGTACGGGTCGCCGCTCTCTATCTTTTTGGACCACTCCCGCGCCTCGGTGGCAACGGCCTCGTCCTTTTCGGACTCGTTGTGGTAGCGCACGTAAAGCTCCAACAACTCGTCAAGGCCGCGCGCGTTAAGCCGCGCCTCGTCGCCCCAACGCCGGTATGCGGAAATCAGTCCTCCAAACTGCGTGCCCCAGTCGCCCAAGTGGTTAATGCCAACTACCTCGGCACCCAGCTCGCGGTAAATATTGCACAGCGCCCCGCCGATAACGGTCGTCATAAGGTGACCTATGTGGAAGGGCTTGGCAATGTTGACCGACGAATAATCAAGGCACACCGTCTTGCCGGCAAGCGGCTTGTACGCCGCGCTCTTGCCAAACGCGTTGCGAATAAACGATTCGCGCTCGATAGTAAAGTTGAGGTAGCCGTTAAGCGCCTCTACCTTTATGCCGTCGATAGTCAACTGCGCGGCAGCCTCGGCGGCGATTGCGGCCGGACTTTTGCGCAAGATTTTGGCAAACTTAAAGCACGGAACGCAGTAGTCACAAAACGCTTCCGCCGCCGTCACGTCGCTCGGCTCCAAGCCGTTAAGTACGTTTTTTGCCGAATCGTATATCAAAGTCTTATAATCGAACATATGTGCACCTGTGAAATAGTGAATATATAATAGTGAATAGTTAATAGTATCGGACTGCGGCTACGCCGCCCTTATTTAATAAAAATTTTTCCGACATTCTTATCTTTTATCTAAACATTAAATTTAAATTCCACTACGTCGCCGTCTTTCATAACGTAGTCCTTGCCCTCGCTGCGCAGTTTGCCGGCGGCCTTGACTGCGGCAAGCGATCCGCAAGATACCAGATCGTCGTAGGACACTATTTCCGCGCGAATAAAGCCGCGTTCGAAGTCGGAGTGAATTTTGCCGGCGGCCTTGGGCGCGGTGGTACCCTTTTCTATGGTCCACGCACGCACCTCCTTTTCGCCTGCAGTAAGGTAGCTCATAAGGCCCAACAGCTCATAGCCGGAGGTTATAACGCGCTCAAGGCCGGACTTGGTAAGGCCGAGCGCGTCAAGGTACTCGGCGCGTTCATCCTTGGGCAACTGCGAAATTTCGTTTTCCGCCTTGGCGCAAATATCTATAACGGCCGCGCCGTCGGCCTTGGCGTATTCGCGTATGGCGTCCACGTAGGCGTTGGCCGGCTTGCCTATGTCGTTTTCGGAAATATTGGCGCAGTATATTATCGGCTTGACGGAAAGCAAAAACTGTCCGTCCACCGACGCCAGCGTTTCGTAATCGAGGTGCAGCGAGCGCAACGACTTGCCGTCGTTAATGCAGTCGGTCATGCGCTTGAGCAGATCCAACGCCTCGGCGGCTTTTTTATCCCCGCTCTTAACCGTCTTTTCAAACCGCGCACGGCGCTTTTCAATACTCTCGAGGTCGGCGAGCATAAGCTCGGTGTTAATGGTGTCCGCGTCGCGCACCGGATCGACGGTGTCCGACACGTTTATTATATTCTCGTCGTCAAAGCACCGCACTACTTCGATAATGGCGTCGCATTCGCGTATGTGCGAAAGAAACTTATTACCCAAGCCCTCGCCGTGCGACGCGCCCTTTACGAGTCCCGCAATGTCCACAAACTCTATTACGGCGGGCACTACGCGCTTAGCCGAGTACATCTTTTCCAAAACGGCAAGCCGCTCGTCGGGAACGGCAACTACGCCCACGTTAGGCTCGATGGTGCAGAACGGATAATTAGCACATTCCGCCCCCGCCTCGGTTATGGCGTTGAACAGCGTGCTTTTACCCACGTTAGGCAATCCTACAACTCCGATTTTCATAATCGCTCCAAAATGTAAAAACTATATGTTAAGCTATGGCAATATTTTACTACATAAACAAACTGTTGTCAATTAAATATAAAAATGATTGATTATTTAATATTATTGTGCTATAATCAATATTGACCATGTGCAACAACCAATCCACATACTTAAATAGAGTTTTTTTTAAGAGTTCATCTCAAATGAATGAGATTCCGACAAACTCGGTACAATTGGTAGTTACTTCACCACCTTATTTCAATATTAAAGATTATAGCAAAGACGGACATCAAAACAATAGTCATTCCACCGTTAATGAATGCGACGTCGGAAACGTAGAAACGCTTGACGACTATTTGCAAAAACTTTTAAATATATGGTTGGAATGTGAACGAGTACTTCAGCCTAACGGCAAGCTTTGTATAAACGTACCGTTAATGCCACTGCTTAAAAGGGTTTCCAACACGCACTACAATCGAGATATTATTGATTTACAAAGCAGCATACAGCATTCGATACTTACCAATACCAGCCTAAAACTGCTTGATCTTTATATTTGGAACCGCACCAACTGGTCAAAGAAATTGATGTTTGGAAGCTATCCGTATCCACGTAACTTTTACGCACAGAATTCTTGTGAATTTATAACGGTTTTTGTTAAGGACGGTAAACCAATAAACGGAGTTTCACCCGAAATCAAAGAACAAAGCCGATTAACCGAAAGCGAATGGGTAGAATATACGAGTCAAATTTGGAATATACCCATCCCCGGCAAAGGCGACGCCGCATTTGGTATACATGCCGCCATAATGCCTGAGGAGATAGCTCGGCGCCTTATTAGGTTATACACTTTTGTAGGCGAAACTGTTTTAGACCCATTTGCCGGCAGCGGAACAACGTTAAAAGTAGCAAAAGAACTGAATCGGAATTACGTCGGCTATGAAATTTACGAGCATTATAAAGATGTCATTGCAAGAAAAACCGGAGATTTAATTTGAGCGAATATCTCGACACGAACAATATTTACTGCATGGACTGCTTGGATTTTTTACACCGAATTAAGCCTAAAAGCGTTGATTTGGCAGTAATCGATCCACCGTACAATATGCACAAAGCAGATTGGGACACTTTCAAGTCTCATGATGAGTTTTTGTCGTTCACAAGAGAATGGTTGAATGCACTTAATAATACGTTAACAGACACAGCCAGCTTATATATATTTAATACACCATTCAACTGCGCGTTTATACTTCACGATTTATTAAAATTAGGATTAGTATTTCAAAATTGGATTACTTGGGATAAACGCGACGGATTGGGAACGTCAACAAAAAAGTATGCAAACGGGCAAGAAACTATTTTATTCTTTACAAAAGCCGAAGAACATACTTTTAATGCCGATGACATACGCATACCCTACGAATCGACGGAACGAATAGCGCATGCATCAAAAAAAGGAATAATAAAAAACGGTAAGCGCTGGTTTCCAAACCCACACGGCAAACTATGCGGAGAAGTGTGGCACATAACCAGCGAAAGACATAAAAACAAGATTAACGGAAAACTACAAAAACAATGCCACGCAACACAAAAACCAATAGAACTAATTGAACGCATAATTAAGGCAAGCTCAAATCCTAACGATATCGTTTTAGACTGTTTTGTAGGAAGCGGGACTACGGCTTTGGCCGCAAATAAATTAAATAGACAATTCATTTGCGCCGACAGCAATCAAGAATTTGTAGATATATCAAACCAAAGACTTACGGAATTATAGGAGAATATTATGGGAGTTGAATCCATTCAAATAGGAAATACGGCATTAGAATTTATAGAAAAACGCATAGCGGACGTTTACTACCGTGGTGCGGCTTCATCCGAACATAATCGTTACGATATGGAAGAAATCCACGATATTATGAGGATTCTTAATAATTATGCTCCCAATAAACGGTTATTACAAATTCGCACGACCGATACTTCAAGAAGACCGTTTAACTATCCGGAAGAATATGCGTATGCCGAATTTTGTAATGAAGTAAAATCAACTGTAAAAAAGAAAAAAGGAACTCAAGACTCGCTACGCAAAAACATATTCCCCGACCTCCATCGTATGGGATTTATCGCACGATATGACTCAGACGGCAACGTCGTAGCCCCGTACGAAATCAAAAAGATCAAATATGTTTCCCTTACGGATTTAGGCGTTCACTTTGCTACGGAAACCAATATATTAAATCAATCATTTATGTTCTCAAAAGCCGTTGACATTTTGCTCGGCGGCTACTTAGAGCTTGTAATAGACATTCTTTCGGATACCGATAACGGAATCAACAAGCTATCTTTTTATGAATACATGTTTTTTGTATCAGCCGTCAACACAAATACCAGCTTTAGTATAAATCGCACGGAGTGTATAGAATTAGTACACGAATATCGCAAATTATCAAATACACAAAAGAACGGACTTATCAACGCGCTTAAAACGCGAATGAATCCCGATTTATATTCCGGAAACAAAAAAGATAAACGAGACTGGCACAACTGGGTCAACAAGATAACACAAATATTCTATTTGTTTAATCAGACGGCATATTTTGACGTTTACGACGATACTCTGTATTTAAGGACAGAAACAAAATATGCCGATGACGGCAATAAAAAAGTAACGTTAAAGCGTTCCATTTCCGCAAAACAAGATTATTTTAAAAATCACAAAGTACAAAAAACACTCGGATTTGAACTACATCATGTCATTCCTTTATCTTGGTCCGAAAACATAGAGCAATACAATCTTTACGACAACTGGAAAAATCTAATTTATATTGATGCCTACAGCCACTCAATAATAACGCAAAACAATAATAACTATATCAATATGTCAGCCAATGGTAGCAATATAACTTTAAACAATACTCTAGGCAATCATATAGAGTTAAGTTATAATACCAATATCATATACGATATCAACCTACAAAACACGATGCTTTCATATAATCAACAGCTAATAGAAACCATATAGATACTTCATACTGCTATATTTTTCATATCAATAAAAAAGGTTGAGATACTTCGCGTTGCCACCGAATAATCTCAACCTTCTTTTATTATCAATTCGCTTTTAGTACGCGCAAGTATGAGTCAAGCCGTTCAAGCATATATTCGGCAAAAAGCGTTTGCATCGGCATTAAATCGCCTTGGACATGATAACTGTCAAACGCGTCGTAATACCTATTTCTATCCGTGTACTTTATATCTATCGGCGGATATCCGGCTTTCATAAGTTCGAGGTTCACTATCAGCCTACCGGTTCTGCCGTTACCGTCTATAAACGGATGAATCGCCTCGAATTCGATATGGAATTTAGCAAGCTTCGTAACGATATTAGCCGTATCAGCGTTATAGTCCAGCAAAAGCTTTTCCATTAACGGCGCAATAGCGTACGGTTGCGGCGGCACATGCTTTGCGCCCAAAATGCGCACCGGTATGCGCCTATATATACCACGGTCTTGCGGCTTATCAGCCAATACCAATGAATGTATTTGCTTAATCACACTCTCCGACAACGGCCTATTTTCCTCAACGAGCGCACAAACGAATTCAAACGCTTCCTTATGCCCCACCGCTTCCAAGTGGTCTTTAAGCGGTTTTTGGTCGACGGTCACACCTTGCAAAACGAGGCTCGTTTCACGCAACGTCAAAGTATTGCCCTCTATAGCGTTTGAATTATAGGTATACTCCACCAAAAACTCGTCGTTCAGCCGAGCAAGCTCGCCACTCGAAAACGGCCTCAGCGCGCTAAGCTCCGTCTTTTTAGCCTCTATTTGCGCGAGTATACCCGACGTATTTTTAATACGCCCATCAAACGGCTTAACAGCATCTGCCGGAATATTCCAGCCACGTCCTACTTGCATTGCTCCTTGTATTTTGCCTTCCGCACATAATACGCGAATTCGCCGCTCCGATATACCCCACTTTTCGGCCGCTTGCTTAGTGGTTATATACATAATAATTACCTCATACTAAACGCTATTATAATAATATTATTCCGATATCGGAATAAAATAAAAGCATTTTATTGCATTTATCGGAATAATACTTTGCCCCTAAATTGTATATCATTTTAGGCGCAAAGTCAACTGTTTTTAGGCGCAAACGCCGTATATTGTTCCGTTATCGGAATAATATACGGCGTTTTACCATATTTATCGGAATAATATAACTATCTAAGAAAGCAAAAAGTCTACTCTGTCCCCTTCCACCTTGTCGACGGTAATGTTTACTTTGTCGCCGAGGCGGAAAGCCGCTCTGCCGCATGCTATGCACATGCGCTTTGCGTCGAACCTTGCGGCGGGCGGAAGATTGCCCATGCGCACTAAGCCCTCGGCGGAATTTTCCAGTTCGACGAAAAAGCCGAACTCTGTTACCGAGCTTATAGTGCCGCTATACCTTTCGCCTACGTGGTGGGACATATATTCCGCTTTTTTATAGTCGTCCACCTTGCGCTCGCAATCTTGCGCCACGCGCTCGGCCTTGGAGCTCTTTTTGGCGGCGTCGTCCGCAAAGTCCTTGTATTTGACTACGGCCTTCATCCCGCCGCGCAAGTACGCCTTGATAATGCGGTGAATAGCAAGATCGGGATATCGGCGTATGGGCGAAGTAAAGTGGCAGTAATATTCCTCGGCCAAGCCGAAATGCCCCTTGTTGATAGGCTGATAGTCGGCCTTTTGCATAGCGCGCAAAGTCACCTTTGCGACCGAGGGCGAAATATCCTCGGGAACGCTTGCCAAAAGGCCGGCCACTTGCGACGGCGTAGGTCGCATAGGACAACTCATACGCACGCCCACGGCGTCCAAGTACTCGTTAAGCGCAATCAGCTTTTCGGCCGCCGGTCGTTCGTGAACGCGGTACACGAACGGCATTTTGGGTATGGCGTTGAACGTTTCGGCGACGGCGCAGTTGGCAAGAATCATAAACTCTTCTATAATCTGCATACTGAACAGCCGCTGTTTTTTCGCTATATCGGACACCCGCCCAAACTCGTCGAACTTGATTTCCGTTTCGGTCAGATCGAAGTCTATCGAACCGCGTTTTTTCCTAATAGCAATGCGCTTGCGCGCAAGCTCGTCCATAATGCGCAACGACGGCAAAACGGTATCGTACAATTCGTTTTGCAGTCGGCCGTCCAGCGCCGCTTGAACGCCGTCGTACGTCAGCCGCGCCGACGATCTGATAACGCCCTCGCAAATTTCCGAGCGCACGCGATTGCCACCTTCGTCCAGCTCGATAATTGCCGCAAGCACGAGCCGGTCCTCGCCCATATTCAGCGAACACAGCTCGTTGGAAAGCGCTTCGGGCAGCATTGGAATAACGCGGTCGGCAAGATAAACGCTGGTGCCGCGCAGCAACGCTTCCCTATCCAGCGGCGACCGCTCGGTAACGTACTGCGCCACGTCGGCAATGTACACGCCGAGCACGTAGCCGTTTTCGGTTTTGTCTATAGACACCGCGTCGTCAAAGTCCTTGCTGTCCACGCCGTCTATGGTAAAAATAATCTTATCCCGAAAATCGCGACGGTACGGCAGACTTGCCTCTTGCGCGTCGATAACCTTGCCGTAGCCATCCGCTTGGTCTATAACGTCCTTGGGAAACTCGGTACGAAGGTTGTGCGACGCAATAACGCTTTTTACGTCCATGCCGATCTCGTCCGCGCGCCCGAGCACCGATACCACCTTAGCCTTGTCGCACGTCGAGGTCTGAACGAGCTCTACGACTACCTTGTCGTGAAGGCTCGCTCCGCCGGAAGCGATAAGCGGCAGTTTTTCGCCATAATGCCTATCGTCGGGCAGAACGAAATAGGCGTTGTCGCGGTAAACCACCGTGCCGACTATGCCCATAGGGTTCTTTTCCAAAATCTGAATGACCCGCCCCTCGCGCCGTCTACTTCCGTCCCGCCTACCGCGATCGCCGGTAACGAGCGCGCGCACGGTATCGCCGTGCCTCGCGCCGAATAGCTGAGAGCCGCCTATAAACACGTCGCCGTCCTCGGTGGAAACGAATCCGAACCTATCGCCCTTGCAGTCGATAACGCCGGTAACTGTATCAAGTCCGCCGTCGAATATTCCGCGCGGGGATTTGTAATGCTTATCGTATTTCATAATTCTTCCTAAATAATTATAATAAATAATATTTGCAATAAAAATGGGGCCTAGCAGCCCCACGTAAACGTATTACCATTGTGCGAACAGCAACGTCACAAAGAACCCTACCGCAAGCACGCCCTCGATTATACCGAGTATAACGGTGATTTTTTTCATAACCGATTCGAGCGATTTGGATTTGTCCTTGGCGTAGAACGTATCGCGCTGACCCGTGAGCGCTCCCATACCCGACGAAGACGAGGGCTGGAACAATATGACTACAATCAACCCAAGCGCAACAAGCACCATGAGCGATATAATGACTATTCTTACGTAAGCTAATGCGGAATACATAACAATCTCCTTTTTATAGCCTAACTATTGTAACACAGTAAAAGCAGAATTGCAAGTGTTTTGGCGCAATAATACAGAAAAATTCGGAATTAAATCTGCATTCTTCATTCTTAATTCTGCATTAAAAAATATTACAAAGCAAAAGTTACCGCAACCGGAATTACGGCAAAATTGCAACCTATACAACGGCAACAGCATTAGTGCTTGTACTTAGAAAATATTATTGGGGAGCAGAATTAGCGCGGTCGGATTCTTCTTTGTACTTTTCGATTACCAGCTTAGCAATATAATCGCGTGTTTCGTTGTTAATGGGGTGCGCGATGTCGCGAAATTCTCCGGTGCCCAATCTCTTATTGGGCATAGCGACAAAAAGACCGCCCTCGGCTTCTACCACGCGCAAGTCATGCACCACAAAACAATCGTCGATGGTGATTGATGCTGCGGCTTTTAGCTTGCCGGGTTCTTTAACGAGGCGGAGTCTTACCTCGGTAATTTCCACAATTCTCCTCCAAAATTAAATTGCGACCATGAGTATTTTACCATAAACCGCATAATAAATCAATAGATTTGATAAAAATTTTTTATATACCAAAAATTACCAAAAACCGCCGAACGCATACGAGCGATTGCCTAAATTATAACCCAATCGCAAATCCTTAATTCCGAATTCCGAATTAACTTCTCACCCCCGCGCCGTATAACTCATATTTAATTTGTATGAGAATTCATTTCGTGGGAATATCGGGCGTATCAATGCAAGCGCTGTCGGTGGCGGCCGCGGCGCGCGGACATACGGTAACCGGCTCGGACAACTCGCTCGGCGGACACGACCCCAAAAACGTTGAGGGCGCCGATCTAGTTGTGTACACTTGCGCCGTGCCAACGACCAACTGCGAGCTGGTACGTGCAAAGGAGCTTAAAATCCCCATTATCGAGCGCGCCGTATACCTCGGCGAGCTGGCGGCCACCTACGGCAAGGTGGTAGCTATTGCCGGCTGTCACGGCAAAAGCACGACTACGGCAATGACCGGCGCGGCGTTCGGCTTGCATTCGCCCACCGTACACGTGGGCGTGGCAAACTGCTCGGTGGTCGGGTCGGACAGATTTTTCATAACCGAAGCATGTGAGTACAAGTCCAACTTTTTGCATCTATCGCCCGACGTGGGCGTGGTACTAAACGTGGAATACGACCACCCCGACTACTACAAAAACGAAACGCAGCTTATAGACGCGTACAAGCATTTTTGCGCCAAGAGCAAGGTCGTTATAGTAAACGGCGACGACGAGGTTTGTACCTCGCTGTGCAAAAGCTCTATCACCTTCGGCACCGGCGCGCATTGCGACTACCGCGCCGTGGATATAAAAAACGAAAACGGCTACCGAACGTTTAGGCTGGTCGGCAAAAGACAAGCATTCGTCAGGCTATCCATAGCCGGCGAACACAACGTATACAACGCCCTAGCGTCGATAGCCGCCGCCGACGCGTGCGGGATAAAGCTTGGCGAGGCGTTGCCGAGAATATCCAAATTCACCGGCATACCGCGCAGATTCGAGCGGCGCGGTATAGCGTTCGGCAAATCGGTATTCACCGACTACGCCCACCACCCAGCGGAAATTGCCGCCACCATCAACACGGCAAAGGAGATTTTTCCGTCGGTCGCGGTGGTGTTCCAGCCGCACACGTATTCGCGCACGCAAAGCCTAATGGACGACTTTGCCGTCGCGCTAAGCAAATCGGACACGGTTATACTCGCGCCCATATTCGCCGCACGCGAGGCGCCCATTGCCGGCGTAACCTCGCACGCACTGTGCCGCAAGATAGTGGAAATAAAAGAAAAAGCGTACTGCTTCGATACGTTCGCGGAAATAGTGGAACGAACCAAAACGGTACGCGATAATGCGGTTATATTTATGGGCGCCGGCGATATAAACACGCTCGCCGACAAGTTTATTCAAGCGGATACGGATATGCCGCAATAAGCAAAAGGTTATCTTATATCTGCATTCCGAAATCGGTATACAGCATGAACGCCGCGACGGCAACTATGATTGCGGCAAAGATAACAGCCAAAAAGACGTTGCGTTTGAGGGTAAATTCCAGCCCCGCGCAAAACACGGTTACCAGCGTAAAGTACGTGCGGTAGTGCCCGAGCGTAATAGCCTTGTCGCCCAAAAAGTTGATGGGCAACGCGTTATTAAGATAAATAACGAACATAATGACTACCGTGGCTATGCCGAACAATCCGGTAAACACGTTTATAAACTTATTGATAAATTTACCTACTATCATAGCGTTTTCACCATCCTACGAGTAAATTATATAGCGCGGAAAAATTTTTGTCAACGCCAAAACGACGCGCACGGCAAGTTTTAATGCAATTCTAATCTTGCTCTAATCTTCCTCTTTTTTCGTCTTACGCTTCGCTTTAAAAAACTGTTGAATAGGCTGTAAGCACTCGGCCTCCAGCACGCCACCGACAAGCTCCGCGCGGTGATTAAGCTTTTCGTTTTGCGCGACGTTAAGCGCGGTGCCGCACGCGCCGAACCTCAAATCGTACGCGCCGAACACCACGCGCTTTATGCGGGAATACACCACCGCGCCCGCGCACATAACGCACGGCTCGAGCGTTACGTACAGCTCGCAGTCTGCAAGATTCCACCTACCCAGCCGCTTTGCCGCGGCGCGTATTGCCACCACCTCGGCGTGCGCCGTAGGGTCGTTGTCTGTGTTGCGCCCGTTCACGCCGGTGCCTATAACCTCGTCGCCAAGCACAATCACGGCGGCGACCGGCACTTCCTCTACCGGACAAGTTTTAAGCACGTCCAGCGCAACGCGCATAAACTTTATATCGCGCTCGGTATATTCTATTGCAGTGTTATCCTTAGTTTGTTCGCACATATTACCATTACCCTCCGTAAATGTAATCTAAAATAAACTGTGGTAGGTCGGCGTTTGCTTCAATATCGTCGGCGTAGTCTGACGGCCCGAAAGGATGCGCGCCGCGCTTGATAAGCTCTATCGTCACGGCGGGAATGCGTAGTCTTTGAACGCAAAAGTCCTTGTACCCGCCCGCCGAATCAAGCTCGCCGTCCACCTTGTTCACGCCGATACGCCGCGCGATTGCGGCGGCCAAAGCCTCGTCCCGCGCCAACCTCGCGTCGTCTTGAAAAAACTGCCAGTACAGCTCCCCGCCCATACAGTGATAGCTTACCGTTGCGGCCGGCATTACCGTCGAGGTAAACGTCGCAAGCGCTTTGCTTTCGGGCGCGCAAAGCGGGTATTCGCCCACGAATCCGTGCGCGGCGGGCGCAAGCTTGGACTGTTGCGCACCGCTTCCGAAGTTCGCGTCAAAGTTGCAGTTAAGATCCACGCCGTCGGCGTTAGCCTTCCAACGCTTGCGCATATGCGCATTTGCGCTCAAAAACGAATGGCCGAACGTATTGCCGCTTTCAAAGAACGCCGCGCCGTCGGGATTGACCAGCGGCACGAAGTACGCGCCGCCGCGCGTAGGCCTAAAGTCCGCAAGCTGTCGCAACGCGACGAGCGCAGTGTAGCACTCCCTTGCATGTATGGCGGCGGTTATTATAACTTGCTTGCCGCCGTAGTCGCCGCGGTGCGCGCACAAAATATCGTTGCCGCAAACGCTTTTGCCTATCGAAGTTACGTCCGCGCCGCTTTGCCGCAGTGCTTGCTCAACAGTTTGTATAATATCCATAGTATAATATATGAATGTTATCCAATTCTGCATTCTGCATTCTTAATTCTACATTACTTGTGATACGGTATTCCCTTAATTATAGTCGACGCTCTGTACAGCTGTTCGTACAGCAATAGCCGCGCCAGCTGGTGGGTGTAGGTGACCCGCCCGAACGATATTCGGCGCTTGGCGAGCGAACGCACGCGTTCGTCCACGCCCTCGGCCCCGCCTATTACGAAAACTATTTCGTCCCGCCGCTCGTGCTCCTTTTTAAGCATGTCGGCAAAATCTATCGAGGTAGGCTGTTCGCCGTTAATATCCATAAGCACGAACCCCTCGCCCGCGCGTTTAATAATCTCATCGCATTCCTTTTTGTTAGTAGGCTGTTCGGGGATTTCGCAAAGCGCAAGATCGTAGCTCGACTTTAGGCGTTTTAGGTATTCGGCACAACCGTCGCGGCAAAACGCGTTGCTCAGCTTGCCCACGCATACTATCTTTATCCTTTTCAATATAGAAACCCCCACACGTAGGTAAATATAGTAGTAAGCAAGGTAACCACGCCGAGCGCGATAAACATGGCAAGGTCGCGAAGCTTGGGTCTGTGCTTGGTTTCGGCGTAGTCCTTGCCGTAAACCTCGCGTTCCATTTCCAGCTCCTTCACCTTTTCCGCGTCGAACTCGCCCATCATAACGACGCGCTTATTGGTCGCGTCAAACGCGCAGTCCTTAAGCGTCTCGGTCTTTTTCTTGATTATCTGTCTGTCGCGAATATACAGCATAAGCACGACCATAGCCGTACCGAACGCCATAACCGCCAAAAATACGAGCATAAGCGCCCACGTCGGAATTCCACCGAGCATGGCGTAGAATCCGCCGACAAACGCCCAGTTATAGGTATCTGCGTAATCGACGAACACGCTCAAAAAATTGTTGGTAAAGTGCATCAACATAGCGGGGTACAGACTTTTGGTATTGAGCGTAAGGTATGCGGCAAGCGCGCCGAACAGCGCGGTGTAAAACACTTGTCGGATATTCTGATGAAACAGCCCGAACACTATGCCGCACAGCACTATGCATCCCCACCGCCCGAACGATTTTTTGGCGGTAGTCAGAAGTCCGCCGCGCATGGCAAACTCCTCGCACACTGCGGGAAGTATAGCAGTAAGCAACACGTCAACCACGAAGAACCCGAACGTGAACTCGCTCGGCATATTGTCCGCCGACTTAGCCACGGTGTAGCCGGTCAGCTTTAGTAGCGCCGTCCACATGGACGACACGCCCACCGTAACGAAGTACACGGATAGGCCGAGCGGAATAGCAAGCAAAAAGTACGACTTAAACTTGCCTATAGAGCTGAATTCCAGTGTTTGCTTGACGGTGCGCTTGCCGTAAAACTTATATATGCAAAACGGTATCGCCAAAAAGAATATAATCTGGGTGCACAGCGAAAACAGCGCCGAGCCGCCCAGCGACTGGCCGTAGGTTGCGGAAGGCAGTGCGGCAAAGTACACCACAAGCCGCATGAATATCAGCCCGCCCACGCACGAAGCGAGGGCGAAGCCTACCGCCTTATAATCGCGTTTCAACCACAACGGCAGCATAGCTTTACCCCACTATCATAGTAATAAGATTGATAACGAACAGCACGCCGCTTATGCCGAGTGCTATAAAGTACCGCATAGTGCCGTCCTTTTTTCGCGCGTCGGCAAGCGCAACGGCTTGCGGCGTAACGCTATCGTCAATTTCGTCCGAGGGCGCTTGAGCGTTCTGCTTGCCGTAACCGAACCTAACGAGCACGAACGTCAACGCCCCGCCCGCCGCGAGCAATGCAAGCGTAATAAAGGCCGCCGCTACGGGATTGGCAACGAGCCACGCCTCGCACCCGCCTACTGCGGCGACAAGCGGAGGGAACTGTATTGCAAGCGCCGCCGCGTTGGCGGTCGCGTGCAGTAGCACACACGGCAGCAGCCTATGCGTTTTGTTCATAATCACGGCGGACAGCGCGCCAAGCGAAAACTGGAACACGACTTGAATGGGACTCATGTGCATAAGCATAAACGCGAGCGCGGACAGCAGTACCGCCTTTACCGCCCCACCGTTTTTTCTAAGTCCGTTAAACAGCACGCCACGGTAAATGGTTTCCTCAAACACCGGCGCCATAAACACCGAGGCAATAACTATCATAGCCACCGCCGACGGCGTGCCGAGGTCTATATTTCCGGCAGTCGGCGAAATATGCAATGCATACGTGGTAAAGTATCCGTACCACAGCGTGGGCAAATACATGGCAAACAGCAGTACGATTGCGGCGACTATGGGGATAATAAAGTCCCTATAATCGACCTTTTTATCGGGCTTGCACGCAAGCGCACAGTCGAACCTATACTTGTTCAGCTTGCAAAACAGCAAAATAAACAGCGCGTTGGCGGCTTGAATTATTATCATAAACGCCGTCAAAAAATCGCCGTTAGTAGCAATATCGGGCACGCTTTTTGTAAGCACAGTGGAAACCACGCCCACCAGCGCTTGGCAGATAAGCGTAACCACTATAGCGCCGAGATAAAACGAACACGCGCCGCAATAATCGAATTTTCTTATACCGCTCGACTTTAACATACTTCGTACAGTCCCGACATAGCGTCTTGCTTGGCGGCGGTAACGCGAAAATCTGTCACGCCCGCGTCGGATAAGGAGCTCGTAACTAATTTTACCGCAAGCTCCGGATCGTTGTTTTCCTCGGATAGGTGCGCGAGTATAAACCGCTTTACGCCGTTGCCCGCAAGGTAGGCGCACGCCGACGCGCAGTCCGCGTTGGACAGATGTCCGTTGTCGGACAGTATTCGCCTTTTCAGCATTGCGGAGTACCGCGGATTGGCCTTAAGCATAGTTTCGTCATGATTGCTTTCCAGCATAACTATGCCGCACGCGGACAGCGCGTTAAGCTGGTTTATATTGACGTTGCCTATATCGGTCACCACGGCGACGGAATGCGTGCCGTCGGACACAACGTACCCGAAGCACGGCACGTCGTGGCTTACTGGAAGCGCCGTAACGTACATGCCGCCCACGCGAAAATTGCGCGGCGCGACGAGCGGCGTTATACCCTCGGCGTTTGCCACGGCGCCTATCACTTCCTTTTGGCAAATGACCTTTGCCGTAGCGTGTTTTTTGCAGAATATTTTGAGCCCGCCTATATGGTCGGAATGCGAATGCGTAACGAGTATGCGCACGTTATCGGGATTGACGCCCAGCACGCCCAAGCACTTTTCGGCGCGCGTCGCCGAAATGCCCAAATCAATAAGTATGTCGGTCGTGCCGTCGGAAATATAACAGCAATTACCCTTCGACCCCGACGCGATTACGCAAAGTTGTAAGCTCATACCAAGATTATAACTTAAAATACCGCTAATTGCAAGCGAATTTTGTTGTGTTTGAGATAGCGTTGTGTTATAATATCATTATGAAACGAGTTGACGCCGCCGTTGTACAGAGCGAGCTTACGAGGCTCATAACGGACTGCCTTATCGCACCCGACGAGGCCGTTACTACGGCGCTGTCCGACTTGCGCACCGATAGCGAGCTCGAGCGCACCGCCGCAACGCTGATTGCGGAAAACAACGAGATTTCCAAACGCCAAAGGCTGTACTGCTGTCAAGACACCGGCCAAGCGCTGTTTTTCGTAAAGATCGGCGACGAAGTCGTTTGCAAGGGCCTTAATCAAGCAATAAACGCCGCGGTAAAGCTTGCGTACGAGTGTGCGCGCAAGTCTGTTGCCGACCCGATTACGAGAGCGAACACCGGCGACAACACGCCCGCGATTATCGAATACGAGCTTACGAGCGGCGACGAGCTGGAAATCACCTTTTTGGCCAAGGGCGCGGGCAGTGAAAACATGTCAGGGCTGTACATGCTAACGCCGGCCGACGGCACTCGTGGTATAGTAAACGCCGTCGTGGACGCGGTGGAGCGCGGCGGCAAAAACGCTTGTCCCCCGCTGATAATCGGCGTAGGCGTAGGCGGCGTAACCGAAACGGCGTGCAGTCTTAGCAAACGCGCCGTCTTGCGCCCCATCGGCCGAAACAGCGAAAGAGCGGATATTGCCGCGCTGGAGCAAGAGATACTTACCGTGGTAAACGATTTGGGCATAGGCGTCGCGGCGCTGGGCGGAAGGCTTACCGCGCTCGCCGTCAATATAGAAACCGCACCCACGCATATTGGAATGTTGCCGGTAGCCGTCAACCTACAATGCCACAGCCTACGGCATGGGAGCGTGAAATTTTGAAGCTTGACAACACAAAAAAACTTACCCTTTCCGCCGACCTCGCGCATATAAAGGATTTACGCGTCGGCGACGTGGTGCTGATAAGCGGCACGTTGTACACAGCAAGAGACCAAGCGCATAGGCGGATTGCGGCGGCTATAGACAGCGGCGACGAACTGCCATTTCCCCTCGACGGCGCGGCAATATACTACTGCGGTCCCACCCCCGCAACCAACGGTCAGATTATCGGCAGCTGCGGCCCGACTACGAGCGCGCGTATGGACGGATACACGCCCAAGCTGCTGGACAACGGACTAAAAGTCATGATAGGCAAGGGCGCAAGAAGCGACTCCGTTACGCAAGCTATAAGGGACCACGGCGCGGTATACCTAAGCGCAATCGGCGGGGCGGCGGCGCTGTACCAAAGCACGGTTAGGAGTTGCAAGCTCATCGCCTATCCCGCCCTCGGTTGCGAAGCGATATACCAATTAACGGTACAAGACTTTCCCGCCGTTGTAACGATAGTTTAATGCAGAATTAAGAATGCAGAATGCAGAATGACAGGTAACAATAAACGCGCTTCTAAATTTATCTAATAAGGGCGCGAAGCGCAGTCCATAATTCTTAATTCTACATTCTGCATTCTACATTTATATAAAGTAAATATTGCTCTAAGGAGATAACAATAATCATGAAAAAGCTAATCAAAGGTTTATCGCAAGCGGTCGTATATTCGGGCGTCAACGTTCAAAAGGGCGACGAAGTATACGTAATATCGTCGGTGTACGCCACCGAGCTTACGCACGAAGTGGTGCGGCTGTGCTACGAGCGCGGCGCAAAGCGCGTAATAGTGCGCTACCGCGACGACGAGCTTACCAAGCTGGACTACGAGCATCAGACGGTGAATACGCTTACGCACAAGCCCAAGTACGTATACGACGAGCGCAATTACTTTGCGCGCGACGACGTTCACGGTTGCGTAATCAATATTTTGTGCTCCGACCCTAACGGACTTAAGGACGCCGACGGCGAAAAGATAGCCGCGGCGCACCGCGCGGACATGAAGGGCCTTACGCCGTACTACGACAAGGCAATGGCGCACAAGGTCAAGTGGTCGATAATCGCCTATCCCCACCCCGAATGGGCAAAGCTTATGTTCCCCGACCTAAAGCCGAAGGACGCGTACAAAAAGCTGGGCAAGTATATAGGCAAAACCACCCGCGTCATGAACGACGATCCTCAAGCGGCGTGGAAGGCGCACTCGGCGGAGCTTCGCACGCGCAGTCAAAAGCTTAAGTCGCTCAACATAAAGGAACTGCACTACATGAACAAGCTGGGCACCGACCTCCGCGTCGGTCTGCCCGAGGGCTATATATTCGGCGGCGGCGAAGACGAGTGTGGCGGTGTAACGTTCAACGCGAACATGCCGACGGAGGAGGTTTTCTCCGCGCCCGACTGCCGCAACATAAACGGCGTAGTCAAGGCGTCGATGCCGCTGTGCTACGGCGGCAAGATTATCGAGGGCTTGTCGCTAACGCTCAAGGACGGCAAGATAATCGACTACTCGGCCGACACCAACCTCGATATTCTTAAGGGCATAATCGAAACGGACGAGGGCAGTCACAGCCTCGGCGAAATAGCGCTCGTGCCGTACGACTCGCCCATCAGCAAGCTAGGCACGCTGTTCTACGAAACGCTGTTCGACGAAAACGCCAGCTGTCACTTTGCCATCGGCGAAGCCTACCCCACTTGCATAGAGGGCGGCAAAGATATGACCCGCAAGGAGCTTGTCGAGCGCGGAATCAACTATTCGGACGTGCACGTCGACTTTATGGTCGGCACCAAGGACTTGAACATAACCGCCACCACCCGCGACGGAAAAACGGTGCCGGTGTTCATCAACGGCAACTTTACAAAAGATTTTGAATAATGAGTAACTGAATTTGGTAAAATGCTAATGCTACTTTATGTGCATGTATGTGAAATATTCCGTACTGCGTAAGAATTGTTTCGATACCGTAAGAATTGATATTTCCGTGCGCCCGCTTCGGCCGGCGCACTTTTCATTTTATGGGAAAACACGTGTTGTATACAATGCGGTAATCCGTCAAATTCCGGCAATCAATTTGATATGATGACGATTCTTCAGTAGGACTAATATAGTAATAACAAATAAGGTAAATGAAGGAAAAATTTATCATAAAAAGTCTATATACATATATAGGAGGATAATCATGACCAAAAATTTAAAACACTTGGCGCTATTGTTATTACTTGTGATAATGGGCAGTTTCGTTTTAGCGTGTACACCAAACAAAGAAGCAACGCCGTTACCTACTGGCGGAAAAGATAATGATAATACTGTAATAAATTTTGAAAATCAAGTAGTTAATAGCCAAATTGTTAATGAATTTGATGGTAATCATATAATACACTCTTATTCGGAATTACAAAAGTTTTTTACAGACCACTGTATTTCGGCGGATAATCAAGCTATATTCAATCAATATAATGCTGATTATTTTAATGATAACGCGCTTATTTTTTGTTATTTTTGGGCAACCGACGGTCGTATAAAAAGGCAAGTCGAAAAGCTTTATATCGTTGACAATACGTTACAAATTAAAGTACTGAATATTCTACCCTATCCGTTAACGGAACTTCAGACGGATAGCTACTTTATTTTTAATATTTTGCAAGTAAAACAAGCGGATATTCTTAACATAACCGATATAACCGTGTCTTTTAAAGATATTTTAAAAGATTAAAGTTAAGATTATTTATTAGGAGACGGAAGATGAAAAACACTATTAAAAAGAATCGAATTTATTTTGCTCTCATTGTAGTTCTTTTCATAATGACAAGTTTTACGCTATTCTTTATAATTTCACCAAAAGCTACTACAGCATATGCAGATACAAATGTTGACATTATAAATTATGAACGATACCTTCCTACATCTAAGGATGACTTTGAGGACAACAAAATTATTGTTACATTAAAGCGTAATTATAGCAAAGTTAACCAAGTAATTGATAAACAAATGTTTTCCACAAAGCATATTCGTTCGTCATCGAATTCTTATATCGATTCACAAAACGATTTTACAATTTCATCTAATGATATTATAATTAAAACAATTGAAGATTTAACGTATTTTACAAATCCATCCATATTATCTAATAATGTAGGATTCAATCAGATTTTATCTATTGAATTACAAGAACATAACAAACAGAATGTTCTTGACGCTATTTCAGAATTAGAGGAACTAGATTGTGTTTTAGCCGCTGAGCCAAGCTATAATTATATTGCAGTAGATGATGGCATACCTAACGATACTTTTTTTTCAGAACAATGGGCATTAAACAATGAAAATGAAAGCAGTATTCAACCTTATTGGAATATAACACAAAATAATCCAACAATAAAAATAGGAATTTTTGAGCATTCAGTACAATCAAATCACCCAGATTTGCATGTTGTTCCCGGCAATTTTATCCCTAGCAACGAAGGCGCACGCGCATACCATGGCACACATGTTGCAGGGATTATTGGTGCAATTACTAACAATAATTTAGGAATTGCTGGCATAGCTCCAGTTAAAATCGCATTATTAAATAGTAATACATTTGTTGATAGCCTAACTTGGGCAATCGAAAATGATATTAAAATAATAAACGCAAGTTTTGGTTTTATTAAACCAGGCACTATCAACACCCCAGCCAAACCTGTCGTAGCTGATGCAAACGCACTACGTATGTTCGGAGAGAATGGTGGGTTATTTATAGCATCAGCCGGCAATAGCAACTCTAATACAGACAGCACACCGCACTATCCTTCAGGTTATTCAGATAAACGTATATTTCCAGATATTAACAATGTCATATCCGTAGGAGCTATAGATAAATACGGAAATAAAGCAAGCTTTTCATGTTATGGGCAGAACAGTGTACAAATTTATGCTCCGGGAGTAGATATATTAAGTACATATCCTACTAGTTTGTGCGAAACTGGAAATTGCCGCAGAAATGATTCTAGCGTGCATTTTTCCAATGGCTATCATTATATGAGTGGCACATCTATGGCAGCACCGCAAGTTACAGGTGTAGCCGCACTGCTTTTATCTAACTCACCTAACCTATCGACACAGCAGATAAAAGAATTTATATTAGATAGTGCAACTGAAATTAATATTACTACCCAATTAGGTAGTCAAGTAGTTAAAAAACTTAATGCTAACAATGCGTTTTTTGCCGTTGATTTTATCAGCAACGGACAAGTTATGGAATCGTGGTCCGTTTACAACGGCTCTAAAATAGAGAATTTGCCATTGCCCACCCTAACCGGATACGACTTTGACGGTTGGTATGACGACAATGGCGTTCTCTATCAAAACGGCGACTTATGGGAATCGAAAACAACCGTTGTGCTTCATGCCAAATGGACGCCGAAAGAATGCACGATAACTTTTAACGCAAACGGCGGAACGATTACCGGCAGCGACAAAATCAACGTACTATATGGTAGTAATATTACGACGAGCATTACCGTAACAAAAGATGGATGTTTTTTAGATGGATGGTATGATGAAAATAACGTTCAATATATAACGCCCGAAGGTATTTCAACAATATCGTGGGACAAGGAAGAACCGTATACGCTTACGGCAAAATGGTCTAAAGAAAGCTATGAAATTCAAATCAATGATGACGGAAATATAACTTGGCTTAGCAAAGACGGACTCTCCAATACGCGATGCACCGTAACGTACGAAACAAAATTAAACGCTATAAATCTAATTGCTATATTTAAAAAATCCAATCAGGGCTTTAAAGAAGGAAAAATATTCGATCATTTTGAATACGGCGATTCCACGCTTGATTGGACGGTAATTACGGATTTAGGTAAAAACAATTCCATCATAACGATCGTACCTATTTGGACGCTCGAAGAACACACCATATACTTCAACACTTTAACCGACGTAATCGTAAATCCGATTAAGTCTCTTTATAATTCAAAAATAACGTTACCTATCCCCTCACGCGTGGGCTATATTTTCGGCGGATGGTACACCGACAATACGTATAAAACAAAAGTAGCATGGAATACCATGCCCGACTTAACGCCTACCGAACAAAATAATGGGTCAACACAGCTTACTGCACACTGGATTCCTATAACGTACAGAGTCTACTACAACGCAAACGGCGGAAGCGGAACGATGAGTTTTACAACTCATACGTATGATGTTTCATTCAGCTTACCCAAAAATATTTTCGTAAAAACCGGACACGATTTATAGGGTGGGCCACCTCCAAAAGTGGTCAAGTTAAATATACCGATGAGCAGGCCGTAGAAAATTTAGAAAACGAACAAAGTTGTGACGTTAATCTATATGCAATGTGGACACCCAAAAAATATCATATTACTTATAAAAATTTAGCCGGTAATATGTACGTGGATACTGATTACTATGTGTACGGAAAAGGTATGAAATCTATGCCATGCGTACGCATAAGCACCTCCTTATATAAACAACCGATAAATGATTTCTACGGATGGTATACGTCGGATAGCTTCACGATACAAGTTACTAAAATTGAACCGACACAAACCGGAGATATTACTCTTTACGCAAAATATGATTATTCTATTGGTGCTACTTTAAGTAGCGGTACTTATACTGTTACAGATGCGGGAACAAGCAAAAACCCTCAAATTCGTGTTATGATTGACTTAAAAACCATACACTATGAATACGTTAAAAATACCACACTTAAAACGCTTAAGATTGAATTATCTTTTAATTTATGGGAAATTAATGATGGCTACCAACACATATATCTTCGTAATGACAATACAAAATCAATACTTTGGTCAAAGAAAATAGATCATGATGGCGCAAAAAAGAAATATACGTTCACAATAAAATTAGATATAGACAAAATTAAAGATACAGATACGATTACGTTCCTATTTGATGCGTCCGGCGCCTTTTCGGACGATTGGAAATTCGATGAATTTAAAGCGTATGCGATTTTAACGAATGACAAACTATAACCACCACCCGCGACGGAAAAACGGTGCCGGTGTTCGTCAACGGCAACTTTACAAAGGATTTTGAATAATAAACAGTCGATTACGATTTAAAACTACAAACCGGCCGCACGAGGTTTCGCACGACCGGTTTTTTATAATTAGGTTGAGATTCCTCGCGTTGCTCGGAATACCTTCGGTGCTTCGTAGGACAAAAGTATATATTATTTTGTCATTCTGAGCAAGCGCGGAGCGCTCACTCTCTTTTTTGTCATTCAGAGCGAGCACGGAGTGCGAAGCGAAGAATCTCAACCTTATTCTTAATTCTGCATTCTGAATTCTTAATTCTGAATTCGTTACTGTTCCCCCGCCTTAAAGTTATAGATTGGCTTAACAATCTTTTCTATCTCGACGGTAGGTTCGATAAGCCGCACGATCTCAGCCATAGGCTTATACACCATTGGCGATTCGTCCAGAGTGGAAGCCCCGACGGTAGTCGTGTAAACCCCTTGCATTTGCGCTTTAAATTCGTCCACGGTAAAGTAATCCTTGGCCTCACTGCGCCGCAGCAGTCTGCCCGCGCCGTGCGGTGCGGAATTGTTCCAGTCGGGATTGCCCTTGCCGACGGCGATAAGGCAACCGTCGCGCATATTCATGGGTATAATCACGCGCTGACCCTTGTGCGCCGGTATGGCTCCCTTGCGAATAATATCGTCGGAGTCGATAAAGTTATGCACCGTTTCAAAGCTTTGCGTGCGCGAAATGCGTAGGAACTTCAAAATATCGTCGGCCATTTTTCGCCTATTCATTACGGCAAACTCTTGGCAAATTTTAAGGTCGTGAATATACGCCGCCATATTTGCGCCGTCAAGATAGCAAAAGTCGTTTGGTATTTTGGTTTTGTGCGCGTACTTGGCGGAGATTGCACTGAGCGCCGCCGGAATTTCCGCTTGCTTGCCGCACGCCTTGAGCCTATCGGATGCCGCCGCCTTTTCCTCGTCGGCGCAGAACTTGCAGTCGTGCACGGCCAGCTTTTGGTATATTTTGGCCACTTGCAAGCCGAGGTTGCGCGACCCGCTGTGAATGACCAAATACAGTCCGCCGTCGTCGTCGCGGTCTACCTCGATAAAGTGGTTGCCGCCGCCCAGCGTTCCCAGCGAACCGTACAGCCTATCGAAGTCGCGAAGCTCGGAAAAGCAGTCCAGCTTTTTTACGTGCGCCTCGCCGTTTACCTCCTTGCGGTAGTTACTGCCGCACGGAATTTTGGCGCGGATAAAGTCGTCCAACGCTTTCAGCGAAATACTTTCAAGTCCGGCGCCGAGGTAAACCGTCAGCATACCGCAACCCAGATCCCCGCCCAAAACGTTGGGTATAATCTTATCGGAATAGGTAGAAGTAAACCCGACCACACAGTTCATACCCATGTGGACGTCGGGCATAATGCGCACCTTAGCGCCGGCAAACGGCGGTTGCGCAATCAAGTTGTAAACTTGATTTACCGCCTCCGGCTCTATGTTATCGGTAAAAATGTTAATGTCGTCGTTCATAATGACCTCCCCTTTACGTGAACGCACTTAGTTATATAGTTATTATATACTATGAATAGTTTATTGTCAATAAACAAACGCTCGCCTACTAAGTTAAATCGACAAAATCCATAATAAAAGTGTACCGAAAAACGGTTGACAAGCATAACCTAATGTTGTATAATAGCATTGCACAAGTCGCTTACGCGCCTTATTCGAGAGCAAGCATTTTTGCTTGTTAGATAATAGCAATACTTGATGCGGGGTGGAGCAATTGGCAGCTCGTCGGGCTCATAACCCGGAGGTCGCGAGGTTCGAATCCCGCCCCCGCTACCATAAAAAACCCGAAACGACGTTCGTTTCGGGTTTTTTAAATGAAGCGCCGCTTACGCGGCATGAAAAATGAAGTCACTATCGTTAATGAAGTCGCCTTCGGCTAATTTAGTTGTAGTACGGCGCTTCGCTTCATTATTCATTAGGCGCTACGCTCCGACTTCATTAGTTTACGACTTCATTTCATTATTCCTTTTACTACCACAAAACCGGCAAAGTTCATCGGAACTTTGCCGGTTTTTCTTTACCGTCTGTTCGCATACGCAAAAAATACAATATATAGGTTGCTTTCGACACAAAGCGCAGTATATTGTATAGATTTAAAAAATGCCACAAAATCTACGGTTTCGTTACGGAAAATAATTTTTCCGTTCGGCCGGCGCGATTGGCGTTTTTGAACGCCTAAACGAGCAATTTTGAGCAAAATTCAACATAAATATGGGTAAGTGTCTAAATTATTCTTGACAAAAATTCGCAAAAGTGTTAAAATTTTACATACAAAATACTATTTATAAAGGATATGTGGCCGATTCGTTCGGAGGATATATGTCAAAACCCTTACTTTCCAAAAGATCATCGCTGATTTCTCGGCGCAATGTTATAGTTTACATAATAGCAACCATACTTATTTTGGGTATCGTAGCGGGCTTCACCAACGTTTTTCACACCGACAACCGCAGAATTGCGGCCGGCTGGGGCGAAACGATAGTAATTGAATCGCAACCGCCCGCCACCGGCTCCCCCGCCGATTACGATTTGCTTAGCAACCTAAAGTATACTGCGTACAAAATTCACCATGCCAAGTACTTCAAGGGCTACACCGAGGGCAGGGTTTCGGCGGACGTAGGCGGCGTAGGCAACTACACGCAGTACCTTACCAACAACCGCGTGGTTTACAACCAAAACATAGTATTTACCGAAACGATTTCTTGGTCAAGTCTAAAAAGTTTGGCGGAACAGAAATATATCGACAACGGCGTAATCATTTACCGCGGCGCAGACAAAACAAGCGGCGGAAAAGCTACTTATTCATCCAAAGCGTCACAAATGTCGTACGAGCAGTACAGCAAAAACTACGGCGCCGTTCCCAATCAGCTCAGCAAATACATAATCAACGAAAAGACTATACTTGCGGTCAAGGACGAAAACGCGACTGCAGCACCCCGACTGAACGCCAACGGCGCGACTAACGACGGCGACGGCGAAGTCGGCTTTGAAGTTCCCGCGAGCTTGGTACCCAACGCCGATGGCAATTTCGTATTCACGCTCACCCTCGACCCCACCGAATCGTCGCTGTACTACCGCAACGAGGTTCGCACGCTGGGCGGCGCCGACCAAAACCCCAAGTTCTACGCCGTCAAGATTACGGTCACGGTCAATTCCGAGTGGATACCCATTTCCACGCGCACGCTGGAAGAATACGATATAGAAATCCCCGTGCTCGGTGCAATGCGTTGCTATGGCGACAACTACGAAGTATTCACAATGATAGACGACGAAAACGGCAATCTGCCCGAAAAGGACTTTTTCCAGCCGTACGTCGATCAAGCCAAAGCGAACCCCGACTACAAGCCGCCCGAAATCAAGCCGAGCGGTCCCCTTTCGGCTTCCGACTATCTGGCCGCCGCGTTTGCCGACTACCTTTCCGGCGCAAAGAACCTTGATCTTGCCGTAGATATAACGGCAAGCGACGTTCCGGCACTGGGCACGCTGTCGGCGTACGACCTCAATCTTTCGGTCAACCTCGACACGATGGACGTTCAAGCCAAGCTCGGCGACGGCTTATTCATCAAGTATGCGGGCGACAAGGTTTACCTTAAAAACGGCAAAATCAACGGTTTCGTTTCGGCCGACGCCGCCGCCAAACTTACCGACGACCCTCTGCTTCAAGGTCTGTTGAGCTTTGGCGCGCTCGATATGCAAAAGATATTCGGCGGCGACATGCTGGACGTCATATTCAACGACAGCAAACCGACGGAGGAGGACGGCGTTATCACCATACCCATGTCGTTCTCGCTCGATCTGTCCGACGTAATACCCGCGCTCGACGGCGTTCAAGTGGACGCGTCCATCAAGATAAACAGCGCCGACAAGTCGCTTAACTCCATAGTCGGTTGCATTACCGTCGGCGGTACCGTAATCGAAGTAGAGGCCGCGCCGCTCAAGTCCGCGCCCGCATTCCCGTCCACCGACGGCGCAACCGACCTATCGGCAATGCTGGACTTCGTTCCGGCCGCGCTTGCCACCGCCAACCAAACCACGTACGGCGTAGACGGCACGCTCACCCTCAACGGCACCACCGTCGGACTGAACGCGTACGTGGACAGAACGGACGGAATCACTGCGGAAGCCGCACTGACCGTTATGGGCGTGGAAGTCCTCGTCAAGTACGTGGACGGCACTATTTACGCACAAACCGACGGCGCCAAGGTTCGCGGCACGATAGATGAACTTCCTCAGCTTTTGGACTTGTTGCTCGACTCTATAGACACGACCGACTTTGCCAAGTACGAAAAACTGCTCAAGGCAATGCTCCCCTCGTCCGTCAATCAGATAGTCGATATGCTCAAAACCGTCGAAGTAACGGACGATACGCTTAATATCGGCCTTAGCTTTATCGGCATGCCTATCGACGTAACGCTTACCCGCGCGGACGGCAAGCTCAGCTCGCTCGCGCTCGGCGTAAACGTGGATTTGTTCGGCATAAAGGCCGACGCCGCGGTAGACCTCAAGCTAAGCCAACCGGCCAAGCGCACCGTAACCGCGCCCGCCGACGCGGACGAATATATAGGTGTCAATGCGCTCACCTCTTTGGCAAACGTAGCAACGCGCATAGTCGAAGCGGGCGGCGTTCACACCGTTGCCGCAGTAACAATGGGCGACGTTACGCTCAACGCCGCAGTGGACTGCACGGTGGAGGACGGCATACTCAAGGCCGTAGTAACCGAAAGCTCGCTCGGCCTTACCATGATACTGATTGACGACACGGCGTATATCACCGTCGGCGGCGTAAAGGTAAGCGGACAGCTTAAGGATATAACCGCAATTATGGACGCGGTGCTACCCAATCTGCCCGACGTCATTCGTCCGTACGTAGAAAAAATGACGGCAATTATGCTCGGCATTATCCCTACTCAAGACGAGCTTACCACCGACGGACAAGTAGATATACAAAAGGTGCTCGACGTCGCACTGGCGGCGCTCACCTCGCTTTCTATGCACGGCGACGATATAAGCGTAAGCATATCGCGCGGCCCCTTGTCGGCCAACCTCGTCGTTACGCCAGACCTTTCTTGCGTAAACGGCAACGTTACGCTCACCTTCGACGGCATCGGCGGGCCGTTCGGCGACCATTACGAAATGGCGTTCGGCCTCGGCTTGCAAGGCTTAACCGCTTGCACTGTTACCGTACCGACTGTAAACTCGGCCGACTACGTTAAGGCGAGCGAGCTTATAACCGCGCTCGACTGCATGCTTCCGCTACTCAAGCAAAACGCGTTCGACCTCGGAATAAGCGCTACCGTGTTCGATCAAACGGTAACCGGCAACGTGTATATCGACATCGGAGACTACGACCTTAACACGATTGCCGTAAAAGCGGCGTTCGATATAGCGGGCACGCCGATAGTTATTACGGTAGCCGACAAAACGCTTTACCTCGATATCAACAGCGGCGCAGTGCGACTTGCACAACCGCTTACCAATGCGGCTATCACCGAGCTTATTGCGCAAATAGACGAAGCTATGCCCGAGCTCAAGCTCGGCGACAAAATAGCCGCGCTTATAGATTCGTTAGGCAAAGATATTTCGGTATCGGATATACTGGGCGGCGTAACGCTATCCCCCGCTCAAAACGGAATTGCGCTCACCGCGGCGTTCGGTGATACGACGGTAAACGCAACGATTACCGTTACCGACGGCGTGCTAAGCGCAATATCCGTGCAAGGCAATATCGGCGACAAACAAATAGCTTTGGCGTTAGGCGTTCAGACCGCAGACGGCGTGCTGTGCGGACTTACCGTCACGCAAGCGAATATAGCCGGCGTGGAGCTTGACTTGGCGCTTACGTTGTCGAGCGCAGAAAACAAGCGCGACGTAACGCCCGACGGCGAGTACGTTCAAGTATCCGAGTTCGTTCAGTATATAGCGCCCATCAATGCGCTCGTAGACAAAGCGACCACAGCCAACACCGTAACCATCGACTTGTCGGACATGACGATAGAGGTTATGGGCAAGCTTATGACGGTAAGCGGCAAGCTCGATCTGTCGCTCAATCCGGTCAACGTGCGCGGTCGGCTCACATTGTTTGCCGACAGCGACGAGGAAAAGGTCGATCTCACCGTCACGTACGCGGACGGCGTGCTATACCTCAATATCGGCAAGGTATCACTCAAATTCGATATTCAAAACGATATGGGCAAGCTCAACCAAGCGCTGGAACCGTACATGCCCAAGAGCCTTAAAAAGCTGGGCGACCTCGGCGCGCTCTCCCCTATCTTTGCCGTCATAGATAATATAGGCAAGATAACCGAAGCGCAAGACGTCGCACAAATAATGAGCGTACTGTTCGACGACGACAACGCGTACGGCAAGAGCATGGTGCGGCTCGTTACAGATATGATACGACTGTTCGAGCAGTCGGACGGCGGCATAGCGGTTGGCGTAAACGTAATGGACGCGCCGTTTGCGGTAACGCTCAACGTTCAACCGATAATCTCGGGAGGTTTCCTCGACTTCAAGCTCGGCTTGGCAGTATCCAATATTCTCGCGGTCAACCTCACCGCCAAGATCGACTTTACCAACGAGCAGTTCACCGTATCCGCGCCGAGCGACGCAGATAGCTACACGCCGATAGTGGACTTCGTAACCACCGTCATAAACGGCGTAAACACCATCACGGCCAAAGTGCCAGACGAGGTGACCACCGACGACGAAGGCAATACCACCACGATATCGCAAACGGCGTTCGAGGTAGACAGCTTTGCGTTCGACTACGATATATTCAAAACTCTGACTACCGTCGACGAAAACGGCGACGTCGTGGAAGTTAAGGACGAGGCCGGTCGTGCGCAAATAGCCAAGGACGAGGCGGGCAACAAGATTAAGGAAAAGACGATATTGCTATCCAATATCGACGGACAAAAGGCGTTGCGGTTCGGCCTTACCACCACTACGGTAAAGCGCGCCGACGGCACGCGCACCAAGTCGACCAAGCTCGCAATCGAGGCGCATATACGCCTCGGCATAACAGACGGCGACGGCAACGCGCAAATCGGCTTCCCCATCGAGCTCGACTTGTACGTTCAGCCGCTGGACACTCCCGAGGGCGGTCTTGCCTACCTCTATTATAGGGAAGCCAACGGCTACGGCGAAAAGCTGTCTATAGACTACGAGTCCGTACTGCAAATGGTAACCGCGGTGCTGGAAATCCTCAACGCCGACGGCGACGTAATAAACGATTTGTTTGGCAACTACAAGCTGGATATGGACACGTCGGTGTTCGAGTTTATGGCAATAGCCGGCCTGGACGACGCCAAACAAATGGTAAACAACCTCCTCCTTGCGTTGGACGAAGCCAAGCTTGCGCTGGCAGACGCCAAGGCGGCGTGGAACAGAATACAAACCGCCGAGGACCTTGACGCGCTTATCTACGACGTGCTTCACGACGAGAGCAAGCTCGACCAAACTCCTACCGCCAAGGCCTACCTCGACAGCGCAATATCTCACATCAAAGCGGCCGTCGCCTTGTTCAAGACCGAGGAGGACGATGCCGAGCAAGCGCCCGAGGACGGCAACAGACTTAACGGCGCGATAGTCGGCAAGGTAGTAAACAGCGTGTACTTCAACAGCAAGGATTCCGTAATGTCCGCGTTCGTGGACAACGCGGTAGCTACCGGCACCGAGGGCTGGGCAATCATATCGGTAACGAGCGCCGACGACAAGATAAACGACATAGGCGTTAAAAACCTCGACGTCAACACTGCAAAGCTTAACGAATTCACTATGAGCTTTGCGCCCACGCACAACGTAACGGTCACTATCCCCGACGACTACACTGCCGAAACGACCGACGGCGACAAAGTGCGCTACGCCGATCTTTCCAACCTCAAGCACCTTATATTCGACGTAATGAACACCGCCAATATGTTGGAGTTCGACATAGGTGGACTGCAAACCGACGACGTAATCAACATAAAACTGCACTTGGCCGGACTGGATATGGTCGACCTCAATATTCATTACGACGTCAAGGTAAAGATCATTCAAGACGGCACGGACGAGGACGGCAGACCGATGCTTAAAACCGCCGCAGTCGTCGAGTTGGAGTTCAAAAACTGCAAAGCGCTCGGCGCGACGGTAGTCCCCGACTGCACCACGCGGCTATACTTCTACGACGACGTACTGTACGTGCAAGGCGTCGACTACACGTCGTCGGACAGCCAAGAACGTATAGTCGGCACCATTACCGATATATACTGCGACGCCAAGGGGCTGTTCGGCAAAAAGGAAACGCGCTATCCCGAAATCGTCAGCACCGAGTACGCGTACGACACCACCGACAACTTGCAGTACATAGATGCTATGTACACGATTGACGAACTGTTCTGGATGGTAAGCAACGATATGGGCAGATTTATGAGCGAGTTCTTGTTCTACCTCGTACCGCTCAGCCGACACTTCACCTTTGCCGGCATCGACCTCCAAGCCAGAATAACGGAAGCTATGTCGGGCACCGGTAGCAACGCCGTCAACACCCAAAACACCATAGCGCAAATAATCAAGCAGTACACCTACGACAACGGCAACCACACCTTGCGCATAGGGCTTAAGGAGCTTGCTGGCAGCTCGGCGCTTTCCGACCTTACGGTAAGAATAACCGGCGCCAACGACGGCGACGACGACACCGCAAAGAACGTGCTCAACAACTACATATCCAAGCTGCACGTGGACACCAACATACAAAACAACCTTATCCAAGTAACGCTGGACGCCACGCTCAACAACGTGCGCGAAAAAGGCGGACGGATAGAGAGCAAGGGCCTCGGCACGACCAACGTCACGCGCGAAATCGGCAAGTACTCCGTAAACGGCGCCAACTACGTATACGACTGCACCAACTACGACCGCAACGTAATCTACACGCTGGACGGCAAAACGTACTTGACGGAAAACGGCACGGCGTTGTATCTCGAAAACGGAAGTATCGCCCCCACCCTTCGCCGCACCGATAGCTCCGACGTAATCTCTTGGACGAGCACGTTTGCCGAAACTCGGTACTGCAAGAACGTTTACCAAGCCGGCGACGTAGGCGCAACCTACCACTACACCGCGTCGCTTGCCGGCTACGGCTACCGCTACGACGGCACCGACTCGTACTATATCGGCACGGACGGCAACGGCAACAAGTACGTCTACCGCGTGGAAAACGGCAATCAAATCCGCGTCGAAGTTAGGGGCGTAACGACGAGCTTGCTCGCGCAAGTAACGCGCAACGCCAAAGGCAAGATTACTTCGGTTGAAAACCGCAGCGGCGGCGTACAGTGGAGCAGACCTTGGCAAGCGGCATACGAATCCGCCCAACAAGCCGCATAAAAAATTCAATCAACACAAAAACACGCACGAACTCTCGTGCGTGTTTTATTATCCGTAATTATAATCTTCATTCTACCTTCCCTTGGGGGAAGGTGTCACGCAGTGACGGATGAGGGCAATATAATTCCGAATTACTCACCTATTTCCCCTACCGCATTCTTTTTGACGAACGCGGGCAAGTCCTTAACGTTATTCTTAATAGCTATAAGCAGTTTAATATACAGCGCGGTCTGGGTTATAGCGGGGCACAGCACTACGTTTTTGGGAAACATATTGGCGTCGTACTTTTTGTTGCCCGACAAAAGGAAAATGGGCACTGTCGGATTCTTTTCGGCAAACTTGTTAAATGCGACGGTGTTTATGCGGCCGGAATGGTATGCAACTTGCACGACAGCCGAGTAGCCTTTTAGGTCGTACACGTCGTAGTCTTGACCCATATACGGCACTATGCAAAGCACCTTGCCGGTTTCCAGCTCGAAGTTCATACCGCGCATAAGTCCGCTGTCTGTAAAGTTACTGCCGCCCAGCGAAAAGTAAAAGTTCTCGTGCATATGCGCGGGGATCAGCCTTGCGCCGTGGTGAATGCGCACCACCTCGCCGGGATTCTTATACAGAACGAACACGCCGCGCTCGCCGCGCGCAATAAAGCTTTTTGTAGCGTTCAGCACGTCAAAGCCGTTGCTGTAGTCATCAGTAAGCGGCTTGTCCGCGGCGCACATAACGATAGGTATTTTGGCCGAAGCAAACGCGTACGCCAAATACGATGCGGTAAAGGCCAGCGTGTCCGTGCCGTGCGTAACAACCACACCGTCCGCGCCGTCCATAGCCTTTTCAATCGTCAAGCGCAACGTGTTAAGGTCGTCAAACACCACGCCCGCGCTATGTATCTTAAAGTCGCCAAACACCTTGTTAGCGCCGATAACGGACGCTATTTGCTTAGTCGCGGCGTCCGATATAACCAGCTCGCCCTTTACGTAGCGACTGCCTATCGTCCCGCCGGTTGCAACCAGATTGATTTTCATTTTCCCGTTCTCCTTTTAAGCTCGTTAATCAGATAGCAGATAATCTTTGCGTGGTCGAAGGCGCACCGCCCTCGCTCCACGATTTTCGTATCGTTAATATCCACGTGCCCAAATCCGTCGTACGCAATATCGAACGTGCAGTCAAACGTTTCGTCGTCGGACTTAAACGCAAGCGTATTGCCGGACAAGCGCACGTCAAACCACTTGGCGTCCGCCGCGTCGTCGCCGGCGGCAAAGCTTATACCGTCGTCAACCTCTGCGGAATACACTACGGTTATATTGCGCCAGCGCGGGTCGCGATTGGGCGTCGATACCGCAGTCAGCTGGCAAAGCGGCAAACCGTCCACGGCAGTTTCCTCTTTCAGCTCGCGCCTAACGGCCGCCTCGCACGACTCGTCCTTTTCCACAAACCCACCGGGGAACGCGTACGTACCTATAAACGGATGTCCGCCGCGCTTAATCATAAGTATGCGCAACGCGCCGTCGCCGAGCACGCGGTATAGCACCGCGTCCACCGTAACCGACGGACGAAAATATTGGCTCACGTCATAATCACGCAAAAACTCAGCTTCGGTCTTTCCGTTTTTATCCCTTGCCAAATCCATGATGCACCCCTATGCTTAACGACTGAAAAGATTATACCATACCTCTATAAAAATATCAAGTGATTTAGTCCGCATAATAAAAAAGGATGAGATTCCTCGCGTTGCTCGGAAGGACAAAACAATTAGTGCATGCAATCAATCTTTTTGTCCTACGAAGCACCGAAGGTATTCAGAGCAAGCGCGGAGCGCGTTTTTTGCCCGCCGAAGAATCTCAACCTTATTCTACCTTCCCTTGGGGGAAGGTGTCGCGCAAACGACAGATGAGGGCAATTCTTAATTCTGCATTAGGTCAGCTTTTCTATAAGGCTCAAAAACTTATGTGCGCCTCGCTCGTCCAGCGACGCAATATATTCGGTAAGCCGAGCAAAGTTGTCCGAGCCGTCGCCGTACGGATTTTGGCACGGCATATGCTTTGCGGTAAGCTCGCCCACTATGCGTTCCACCTTGTCGCGGTGCGATTTAAGGCACGAGCGGTATTTGTTTTGCAGTCTTAGCGCCTTTTTGGAATCTCCGTCCGCAAGCGCGAGTATGGCCTTGCGCACGCTTATGCCTCGGCCCTTGGCTATTAAAACGCTCCGTATCAGCTCGTCCGTTTCCGCTTCGGAAAACGGCACGAATCTGTCGTGCATAGTGTCGTTTACGCTGATGCCCAGCTTGGCCGCAACCTCGGGCACCAGCTCGAACGTCTTTGCTTGACCGTAGTAATAGTTGCGCACGGAATTGACCGATCGTCCGGTACGCGCCGAAATATCGCGAAACGCCGCGGATAGGCTTTGGCCGTTTTTGCGCGCGGCCTCGCACTTAGCAAACAGATCCTTGGTCTGTTCCACCGTCCAGTTATTGTTGTTCATAAAAAAATCTCCTTATTTGCGTGTAACACAATCATAGACTTAACAGTTAAATTCTATACATATCAACGCGACAAATATCATAATTATATGGTATGGAATTGCATGTACAAAGCGAATTTGACTGTATATATATGATAAACGGCGAATTTTACGAGCGCGCCGATTGCATATCAATGTCGGAATACGACGTGGTGTACGTTACGGTACTGCCGCTAAAGCACTCGCTACTGCCGTACACCGTCAAGCTGTGCGGAACGCAAAACGTCAACGACGAGCTGGCGCTCGGCCTACGGCTGTCGCCCGAACACTACTTGCTGTCGCTTTCGCCGCGGTACATGACGGTGTACAACGTTGGGCCAAAACCCGCGCCGCAAAAGAGCCCTATCGCGCGGCTGTTTTCGCTAATCAAATCGGGCGAAGTGCAAGCGGCGTACGCAATGCTGTCCGACGAGCTAAAAAGCAGTATCAGCAAGGAAACGCTGACTTCGTTTTTTGCCGACTACGACAGACTGATAGAATGCAGTTGGGAAAAGGGCAACAAGTTCTTTTTGGTAGACAAAAACAACGCCGCACGCCTACACGCGTACGTGCTAAAAAACGAGTTTATCGACGACATATCGGAATGCGACTAAAATATTTACGCACGAAAAAAAGACCGTCAACGGACGTCTTTAACGGCTATTATATTTATATTGCAAAATATCACTTCGCCTTCGGCGAAATATAACGCTTTGCATACCACTTGCCGCATTTACGGCAAATATAACTGCGGTGCATACGAACTCGTATGCACCGCACTCGTTTATCTATCGTTCCGCCTACGCATAAGCAGTAGCGCGAGTAGGCGCAAAAACTGCAATGCCGTCATCATAAACGAGGCTACGTATGTCATTGCCGCGGCGGTAAGCACCTTTCTTACGCCCGCCGCTTCCTCGGGCAATAAGCAACCTTTTAGATACTTATACGCTCTACGGCTGGCGTCGAACTCCGTGGGCAGAGTTACCAGCGAAAACAACAGCGACAGCCCCATAACCACCAAGCCGACTATAAGCAGTATCTCGCCTATATTACTATACGACGAGGCAAAGCCGAGCACATACCCGATTATGAATATAGGCCACATCATAGTGCTTGCAAAGTTGACTATAGGCACCAGCTTGAGCCGCGCCGCCGAAAAGAAGTATTTTTTGGCGTGCTGTACGGCGTGTCCCGCTTCGTGGCAAGCAACGCCTATCGCGCCGATTGCCGAGGAATTACGTACGCTGTCGGACAGCGATATGGTATTCGTGGTCGGGTTAAAGTTGTCGGTAAGGTTTCCGCGCACCGCGGCAAGCTTAATGCCGTCCACGCCTTGGCTTTCCAAAAAGTTGCGCACGTACCCTTGCGCCGATATGCCCGACGAGCTTTGCACGCCGTTGTACTTGGCAAACACGGTATTCACCCTAATCGACGCGATAACGCTTATCAAAAACACCGGTATAAATAAGCACATCGTTATTGCGTAAAGCAAGTAGTCCGGATTTGTAAACAGTTCGCTAAAAGTCATTGTATCCTCCTATCCTTTATTCTATCTATTTTTCCGTATTCTCAATCACGCCGCCGCCTAGGCACCTATCGCCGACGTACACCACTGCGTACTGGCCGGCGGTTACGGCGCGTTGCGGCTCGTCAAAGTCTATGCGGAACTTATCGCCGCCGAGCATGGTCAGCGTGCCGCTCTGGTCGGGCTGGCGGTATCTCGTCTTTGCCGTGCACTCAAGCGTCTTGGGCATGTCGAACTCGCCTATAACGTTAAAGCCCGAGCCGAACAGAGTGCGCGACATAAGTCCGCTCTCGTCCCCGCACGACACTATTAGGCGGTTGTTCTTCACATCCTTGTCCAGCACGAACCATCTGCCGCTTTCGCCCTTTACGCCGCCTATGCCCAAGCCGCGGCGTTGCCCGAGCGTGTAGTACATCAGTCCGTCGTGCTTACCTACGACGTTCCCTTGCACGTCAACTATTTCGCCTTGCTGTGCGGGCAGATACTCAGCCAAAAACTTTTTAAACTTGCGCTCGCCTATAAAGCAAATGCCGGTGCTGTCCTTCTTTTTGGCCACCGGTAGGTCCAGCTTTTCCGCAATCTCGCGCACTTGCGGCTTTTTCAGCTCGCCCAGCGGAAACAGCACGTTGCTAAGCTGGTCGGTCTTTACTTGGTTCAAAAAGTATGTTTGGTCCTTGTTGTCGTCGGCAGCCCTAAGCAGTCTGTCGCCGTCGCGCTTGCAGTAGTGACCGGTGGCAATCAAGTCCGCGCCTATCTGCGCGCAGTAGTCGCGAAACGCGCCGAACTTAACCACGCGGTTGCACAGCACGTCGGGGTTTGGCGTGCGGTAGGCGCGGTACTCGCGCAAAAAGTAGTCGAACACGCCGTCCATATACTCGTGCGCAAAGTTGACCGAATAGCAGTCTATATCCAGCCGCTCGCACACGGCTTGAACGTCGCGCCAATCGTCGGCGGCCGGACACTGTCCGTCCTCCTCCCAGTTGTGCATAAACAGACCGGTAACCTCGTAGCCGTCGCGTTTAAGCAGATACGCCGCTACGGCCGAGTCCACCCCGCCCGACATGCCTATAATAACTTTTTTTCCGTTCGCGCTGATAATGCACCTCTAAATGTAATCTACGTTTACGTTTACCGTGTACGGCAAAACGGCGGTAATGCTCGCCTTGACTTGCGCAGTGATTTCCGCTTCGGGCGAATGCGCAAGCGGCAGTCTTATATCCAGTTCCACCAGCTCGGCTTGATCGTTTATGGAAATATCGTGCGCGGTAGCGCCGTAGGAGTCGAGCACCTCGGCCACCCGCCGCCGCAAATCCTTAAGCCGCTCATCGCCGTCCATAATGGGATCGGCGTGCACGGACAGTCTGATGCCGGTCTTTTCGTATACCGCGCGTTCTATGCCGTCGCACACGGCGTGAACGTCGACGAAACTCATATCGCTCGGAAACTCTGCGTCGGCCTCAGCAATTTTAGTTGCCGCGCCGTAGTCGTTGATAATTATATCGTGCACGGACGACACCTTATCGAAAGACAAAATTATATCGCGCACCTCGTCGTACAGCGCCGAATCGGGCCGCTCGCCCAAAAGTCGGCTGACGGTCGTCCTAAGTATGTTTACGGCAAACACGACTATAACCACGGCAACCACTACGGACGCGTAGCCGTCTATATTCGCGCCGGTGTACTTTTGCGCAATCGCACAGCACAGCACCACCGTAGTTACCGCCGCGTCGGACACCGAATCGAACGCCGCGGCCTTAAGCGTATCGTTACCGCGCGCGCGGGTAAAGTACAGCACCGCCATAAACGTCTTTACGGCCACGGCCGCGCCCAGCGTAATCATAACCAACAGACCGTAGTCGACTGTAACCGGCTGGATTATGCGCTTAATCCCGCTCGAAAAAACTTCAACGCCCACGGCAAGTATGCCCGCGCCAACGACGAATGTCGCTATGTATTCGTACCGACCATGCCCAAACGGATGGTCGTGGTCGGCACGCCGCGCCGCAAGCGCCGTGGCAAATACCGTAACGATAGAAACCGCCGCGTCCGAAATATTGTTAAGCGCGTCGGACGTGACAGAAGCCGAGCGCGACAGTATGCCCGCAGTCAGCTTAGCCACGCCAAGCAAAATATTCAGCACCAGTCCCACGGCAAGCGTGATTACGGCGTTTTTGGTCCTCTTTTCCATGCCTTATAATTTTACCATAAATGAATGTAAAATTCAACGGATTTAATTACAAATCTTTATATCAAAAGTCCCTCGAACAATCGAGGGACTTGTTTTATTCTTGATCTGTATTATCAGTGTTTTCGGGTTCGGTAGGCTTATCCGCATTATCCTCTTGCTTTTGCTCGGCTGTGCCGTCGTTTGCTTGTGGAGCTTCGTCGGCATTTGCAGGCGGAACGTCTTTTGATATGCGCAGTTCGGGGTGCTTGCTATAGTACACGAGGAACACAACGCCGCCGATATAAAACACGATAAGTATAAACACGTTCCACAGTATGTACTTCTTTTTGTCGAAGTCCATATATGCGAGCTTTAGCAAGCAGAACACCGCAAAGGCGTACTGCAATAGCACTGCGGCTATGATTATTAACACCACGTATGGCTGTAACGCACTCAAAAACATAATCGTATTATACTCCGTCAACAAATCAATGTCAAGTCTTATCGTTTGTATATTCTACAACTTTTGCAAAATACTTTTCGCTCTTTTTATTGGCACGGGCGCGACTTGACCGGATACGTTGCGCTCAACGCGCAGTACCGTTGCGGGCTTGCCCAAACCGCCTACGCCAAAGGGCGCGGAAACTCTGTCGCCCTCCTCTACCTCGAAGTCGCAAACGTACCAGTACGGACGGTCGTCGCCGTCAAACTTTACCTTGACGAACGTATACGTTCCGTACTCGCTGAGTACGCCGCCGCTCATGGAATGGATCATACGCTCTCTCCCTTTTTCAGTTGCTTGGCCGTGACCTTGAGCGTGGTTGGATTGTCGTCGAACACCAGCACGTTGCCGAAAAAGCTTTGCGCTACTCTGCCATGATAAACTATTACGCTCACCTCGTCGTCCGGCTTTAACGCCGCCAGCGCGTCGTGGTAGGTCAGTAGCGAGGTTACTGCAACGTCGTTTATTTTCGCAATGCGGTCGTACTGCTTGAACTCGCCCGCCGCCGCGGTTACGTACACCGCGCTCGAATCGTACACCGCCACAGACACGCCCAGCGACACTCTGCCGCTTACCACTCCGTCGGTCAGTAGGTCGTCGAATATGCTACGCGCACGGTCGGCGGGGATGGCAAAGCAAATGCCCTCCACTTCCTCGTCGGTCGTTTTGGCGTTGACTACGCCCACCAGCTCGCCGCGCATGTTAAACAAGCCGCCGCCCGAATTACCGGGGTTAATGGCGGTATCGGTCTGGAGCAAGGTCATAGTGTAGTTGCCGACCGGTATAGACCGCTCGGTCGCCGAAATAATACCCTTGGTAACGGTGCCGCCAAGACTGCCCAAAGGATTGCCTATTGCAATAACGTCCTCGCCGACAAGTAGCTCCGCGCTGTTGCCCCACACCGCCACGTTGAGCGTGCTTTTTTCGGTAATGGAAATTACGGCGATATCGCCCGCCACGTCGGACGCGATAAGCGTAGCGGTATAGGCATCGCCGCCCGAGCGTAGCGACACCTTTATATCACGCGCACCCTCTATAACGTGGTTGTTTGTAACTATATAATAGGTTTCGTAATCGGCGTCGTGCGCGACTATAACGCCACTGCCCGCGCCAGACACGACGTACTGCATGCCCCACTGCGTAGTGACCGACTCGGTGCGAATTTCCACAACCGATTCGGCAACCATGGCAACCACCTCCGCGGCGGTACCACCGGAAAAAGTAGTTTGCGCGGAAACGTACGACGTTACGTACACCGTTTTAGTCGGAGCGTTGCCGCAACCGACCAGTGCGCCGCACGCCGCAACCGCGGCCGCAGTCAAGCAAAAAAATCTTTTTAATCCTTTCATTATATATCTCTCCGTTACAGCTTTAATATATTATATACGGAACGTTTGAAGTAGGTATGAGCGTACTGTGAACGACTACGTACAAGTTTGTGCAAACGCCGTGATAACTAAACCGCACGTCCGATTCGCTATAAACGATTATTCGCAAACGGTAAGCGTATCGAGCGCGCGAGTATATGCAATATACTTTTCCTTGTCCGTCATATGCCCGCAAGCGTATACGCGCTCAAACTCCAATCCCTTACACTGCACTACGGTATACAGCAGTTCTTGCGGCACTACGCCGTTTAGGTATGCCGCCGTTTCCTCGTCGTCCGGCGAATACACTACCGCTATGCGGTCGTCGCCAAAGCCGTTCAGCTCGGCGGCTATATCGCGCACAGCAAGATTGCGCACGGTGCCGCCGTCCAGTCCGAGCGACGTTACGTTCATGCCGAGAAGGTTATTTACGTACTCTGTTATCTCCCGAGCGTTGCGGTAGTTCTCGTTAAGCGCATAATGCTCCAAATCCCACAGCGCGGCAAGCCTACCGAAATCGTCAATACCGCGGTGCTCAACCGGTTGCTGATTGGTGTCGCCGTAAACGTTCACCGTCGCCTTGGTGCATTCGGCAATCAGCTTGTACTCGTTGAAAAAGTAGTCTTGCCCCTCGTCGATAAACAGCGCCGAACTAAAATCGGGCTTGCCGAGGATATAGCAGTACGCCGTAAGCAAGAGGTACAGCTTGCACTTGTTCAGCGCCTTGCCGAGGTCGGGCAAAAACCCAAACTTTTTCAAATCGACGGCAACCACGGGCAACGTCGGCTTCTTTACCGTCAAGTCGCCGTAAATGCCGTAGGACTGTTCGCGTTCGTATTTTTCCAACTGCGCACGGTAGGCCGCAAGCCGCGTTTTGTACGTCTGCTTGGTGGTAGCCAGCGCGGCAATCAGCTTGCGCTTAACCTTGTCGCCGTAGCATTCTATAACTACGGAATCTGGCAAACCCTCGTCGCCCACAACCGCTTGCGAAGTAAGCGCCTTGCGCTCGGCCGCCTTTATTCCACGCAACGACAGAATGAGCGAACGGTAAAGCTCGGGCATAGTAACGCGCTTTACGGCGTTTATCATAAGGTCGTCCACGACCGGCTGAATATGCCGAGTATAGCGCTCGCTCGGCGCGACTATAAGCGCGTTTTCTTGCTCTATCTTTTTGTTGAACGACAGATACTCCAGTCGTTGCAAAAGCAGCATAGTCTTACCGCAACCGGCACAGCCCGACGCCACAAAGTTCTCGTCGGCGGGGCGCACTATAATTGCGTTCTGATTGGCTTGGATCGTAGGGATTATATCGGTAAGCCGCTTGTCGCCGCGCTTGACCTTGAGCATATGCGCCAAAAACTTGTCGTACACTATGCCGCCGGTCTCGGACGAAAAGTCCTGAAACACCGCTTGTAGCTTGCCGCCTCTAATATCGAACTTGCGCCTAAAAACCACTTTGTACTCGTAGCCGCCGTACTCGATTTTTCCGTTTTCAAACCGCTCGTAAATCTTGTTGCCCAGCGGTGAATTGTGCGAAAACACGATAATCTTTTCTTTGTAAAACAGAACGTTGGCGCCAACGTAAATATCGGCTTCCTCGCCGATAGGCTCGAAGTCGGACAGCGTGCGGGCAGCAGTCATGGACGGCGCGTCAAAGTCGCCCTTGGCTCTGCCTATAGGTTCCAGCTTCATTCTCGCAAAGTACGGAGTGTCGAGCGCCTTTTTTAGTATTCGTATATCCAGCTTGCGCTCGTCGTGGCGAAACTTTTCCGCACGGTATTCCTCCACCGCGTTCTCGTCGTAAAAGTCGACGATACGGTACGCAAAACCGTCGTCCTCGAGTAGGGCGATTTGCTCCTCCATCATTTCGATTACGTGCCGCAAATGCTCCGCTTCCTCGGCTATTTGCTCGGCGTTAAAATTTTCGCTTTCCAAAAAATCCATAATTTTTATTGTACAGTTGATTGACCTATCCGTCAAGTGTTTTGATTATAAGGTTGAGATTTTTCGCTTCGCGCTCTGCGCTCGCTCTGAATACCTTCGGTGCTTCGTAGGACAAAAGAGTAATAAAGCAATTATTACGTATCGACTAATAGCATAAAAGTTTCTTGCCTACTTCTTTTCAAAGAAGTAGGTTTTAATTAGAAGTCGGGCGTATACTTTCCGTCGGCAGACGAAAACTTTTGAATATATCCGTCGGCAAACCCGAGCTTTTGCGCATGCTCCACGACCAGCTTGTACTCAATCTTGCGCAACCTCTTGGTCGGCTCCCCCACGCCGTTGGGCGTGAACTGGCTCATAAGCGAAATAACCGTGTCGGTGCCAAGCACGCTCTTAACGGTATCGAGCACGGCAATCGAGTTTTTCACTTGCTCGGGCAGAACCAAGTGTCTTACTATAAGCCCGCGCTTTAATATCCGCCGTCCGTCCTCTACCGCCCATACGTCCGGCACGTTCCGCCGCATTCGTTCCAGCGCCTTGACCGTTACGTCATAGTAGTTTGGCGCACGCGACAACCGCGAAGCAAGTCCGCCGTCGGCGTACTTAAAATCGGCAAGAAACACGGACGTAAACACGCTCGCCCTATCCACGGCGTTCACCGTTTCGTACCCCGAGGTGTTGTATATGAACGAATGCGCACCTTTGCATATGGGCAACGCTCGCTCCATAGCGGCCAAATAGTGCGATGGCGTAACCAAGTCTATCGGCTTTTGCGTTCCGTCAAACAGCGAAGCCAGCGCTTGGTCGGAATATTCCTCGCCCGCACTGCCTCGACTTATTTTGTAATTCTGACAGTACGAGCATCCGAGCGCGCACCCGCCGAAAAACACGGCGGTCACATCGCGCCCAAGACAAGGCTCCTCGTACGTAAAGCTATCTATCACTTTGGCAATGCGCGCTTGCTTACCGCCGCCGCACGGCCCTATCTTTCCGTCGTCGCGGTCGGCGCCGCAACCTCGCGGGCAATCGTAACACTTCATTTAGAACCTCCACGTAAGTGACGCGTAGGGATTGCGTTGAAAATTTGTAGCAAGACCACGCACAAACTTGTGCTGATGTTCTATTTCAGTATCGCTTTAAGCACGGTTTTTTGCACGGTCTTAAAGCTTAAATCTCCGTCTTGCCAAAACGTAACCAGCGGAATCTTGGCCGCCGAACAGATTGCGGCCACCTTGGCGTCGCGGTCTTGACGGTCGGCGCGTAGGTGCGATCTGTCGTTAAGCTCTACAAGCAACAGCGGCGCAAAAGTGTCCTTATCCACAAAGCAGTAGTCGCATATGCGAAACAGCTCGCTACGATATGAAGTATTGGTCTTTTTTTCGATAACGGTATTGAGCGCGACTTGCGGCACGACCTCGTACTTGTCCGGCCGAATTTCGCGCAACAGCTGCAAAAAGTTATATTCGGGCCGACTGATCATAACGCCCTTGCGCTCGTACTTGGAGTTGAGCTTAATCTTTTCCTTGGGCTTGTAGAACAGCGCAACGAGGCACAAAATCATAAGCGCAACGCTTGCCAAGGTCATTATCCAAAACGTATCCTCATGAAAATTCCGAAAAAACGGCATAAGGCTGAACGCAAACAGCGTCAGCCCAACGAAGAAGAATATTACGTAAATGCCTTTTCTAAACTTCATAAATACCGACAATAATGAATAAGTGACCGCTTGCGCGGTATTAAGGTTGAGATTCCTCGGCAGGCATAAAATGCTCGGAATGACAAATAAACTGTACTGCTAAAATTTCTTTTGTCCTACGTAGCACCGAAGGTATTCAGAACAAGCGCGAAGCGCGCAGTGAAGAATCTCGTCCTTATTTATAATTCCGAATTCATAATTCCGAATTCCGAATTAAAGTAAATCACTTCTTAGGTATAATAACGATGTATCTGTACGGCTCTTTGCCCTCGGATACGGTGGTTACGCGCTCGTCGTCGCCCAACGCGTTGTGAATGGTACGGCGGTCTATGCGCTCCATCGGCTCAAGCTTGATTTTGCGGTGCTTGGCGGCGCACTCGCCCGCGCGGCGCTTGGCCATTGCGGTAAGCGACGCGGCGCGGCGCTCGCGGTAGCCGTTGCAGTCCGCAACTATGGTTACATGTTGCTTTTCCGCACGCCCCAAGGTTTCGGCAAGGAACGATATTGCGGACAGCGTTTCGCCATGTCTGCCGATAATAAGCGAATCGTCGCCCTCGGGCGCGGTAATCGCCACGTCGCCGTTGTCCTTACCCTCTACCGTCGCATCGGTAAATCCCATCTTTTTCACAAGCTCGGTAATGAACTCCGTCGCGTTCGCAATCGCTTGCTTGTTCTCCTCGCTGTTGCGCGCGGGCCGAGGCTCGTCGTTTGCCGGCTTTTTGGCTTCCGCTTTACGCTCGGGCGCGACGTCCTTTTTCGGCTTTTGCTCGGTTTTTTGCTTGGGTGCGTTTTGGGCGGGTCCGGCGGTCGGCTTGTCGGCGGGCCTTTGGCCATCCGGCTTTTTGGCCGGCTCGGACTTATGCTCGGTCTTTTGCGTAGGCTTGTGCTCGGCCGGCTTTTGCTCCGTCTTGGGCGCGGTGGCTTGGTCTTTCCGATCGTCCTCGCGCTCTATGGTAAGACGAACCTTTGCTTTGCGGAACAAGCCGCCCGATTCGAGTATTTCCACTTGCACTTCGTCAAGGCTGGCGCCAAGCTCGGCAAGGCCTTGCTTAATGGCGTCGTCAACTTTTTTTGCGCTAACTTCGATAGTCACGGTAATACCTACCTTTTGCCAATAGGCAAATTATTATTTTTTGTTAGTTTTAGACATATCCATGCCCATAAGCTCGTTAGGATCGGGTCTGCCGCCGCGCGCAACGTTGCGCGTTGCCCCGCCGCTCGCCTTTTTGGACTTTTTGTCGGCCTTGTCGGGCGTGGTCGATTTTACGACCTCCGGCTTAATTTCGTCCTCCGCCGGAGTAAACGCGTCGCGCGCGCCAGCGTTGGGGTTGGCACCCTTTACGAAGTGGATAATGGGCGACGGCTTGGACGAGTTTGCGTAGCTGCGCGTACTGCCCGAAGCAATGCCGTAATTGCGGTTGCGCCTACGGTTGTCTATAAGCTTGATAATTCCGCTGAACAGCACGTTAAAGAACAACGTGGTCGCACTGTTTATAACCATGTATATGGCGAATATCGACGCGTACTGAACGGCGAATACCGCCATCATTATGGGCATAATAACCATCATGACCTTCATGGACGTAGCCATACCGCCTTGGGCGTTGACTTGTCCCGCACGCTTTTGCTGGATAGTGGAAAGTATTTGCGAGCCGAGCGACAGCAATACTACGAGTATAGGCAGTATAAGGTAGCCGTTGGTTCGGCTTTGCGTTTTGTCGTTGAGCAGCTTGCCCATAACCTTTTCGTACGTGGGCTTGCTGTATACTGCGGCGTGCTGTTCGGTTTTAAGACCGTTGGTCGAAGCCTTTTTGTAATCGTCTACACCCTTTTCAAACGCCGCCCAGTCGAGAATAGCTTGATCGCCCCACGGCACGTCGGGCGCCCAAATGTTCTTGACCCAAAGGAAAGAGGCTTGAACCTTATCTACGCTCTTGCCGTTGCGCAGAACGGTAAAGCCCTTAGGCAACACCGCTTTGTACTCGGCGTTTTCCATCAGCTTTTGAGTGTAGCCGTCGTCCAGTCCGTAATAGTACATTTGGTAAATTACGTCTTGGCCTATACGCGTGGAAATATCCACCATGCGGTTATGCTCGGCCATTTGCTCGTCCGTCCACTTGCCGTCGCCCTCGGTAATCGGCTTGTGCTCGTCAAGGTCGTAAATTTGGTAAGTAACGTACTGGTACTCGTCGTACATAGTGGTGTATTCTTTAAACGTCATGTACTCGGCAATGGTCTGCATCGAAATCCACAGCGTAATGAATATAACCAAAGTGACGATCATGGGCAAGCATGAGGAAAAATAGCTGTAACCCTCTTTGCGGTTAAGCTCCATCTGCTTTTGGGAGAACGCTTGTTTATCGTTGCCGTACTGCTTTTGGATTTTCTCCATCGTCGGCTTTAAGCGTTCGGTAATCTTTTGGTTTTTGTGCATTTTGTAGCGCTGGTAAAAATCGAGCGGCGAAAGCACGAGCTTTAACAGCAACGTAAACACGACGATACGCCAGCCGTAATCGGCCACGAACGCAAAAACTTTGAGTATGAGCAAATGCCACATACTGCTCGGCGCGGCAACCGACGGCGTAACGGACGCCGGTATCGCACCCAAAAATGCAAATACGGAATTTAAAACAGCCATTTCATATCTCCGTGCGGATTGTCCGGAACGGGATCGAACCCACCGGCTTTCCAAGGCACACACCTAAGCAGTCGCTTGGTCCCCAAAAATATGCCGCGTATCACGCCGAACTTTTTAATCGCCTCCACCATGTACGTGGAACAGCTGGGCGTGTAAATACATACGTCGGGAGTGAGCGGCGAAATGCACTTTTTGTAAAAGTACACCAGCCCCAAAAACAACCACCGAAACGTGATAATGCTAATAATAACGCGCTTGACTTTTCTCGTCATTTCAGTAGCTCCGCCTTGTAAAAAAGGCGCTCCACCTCGCCCGACAAAACCTCGAACGACTTGTCCGCAGCGCTGGGCTTTGCCAGCACTATCGCTTGACAGCCGAGCATGGAAGGTATACGCGCTTGCACCGCAGAGCGAAGTCTACGCTTAACCTTGTTGCGAACTACGGCCTTGCCGACTTTGTTGGATACCGAAAACCCCACCCGTACGGAGTGCGCGGGAGCGGAAAAAATCAAAACCACGTCGGACTCGTTGACGCGCTTACCGTGGCGGTAAACGTAGGCAAACGAGCCGTGTTTATTCAGTCTGTTGGCTTTGGCTAACAATTACTTGCCGAGCGGCGCGGGCGTAAGGTTTTTGCGGCCCTTGTTACGACGGTTCTTAAGCACGCGACGGCCGCCTTGCGTTTTCATTCTTTGACGGAAGCCGTGAACTTTGCGTTGTTGACGTTTTTTGGGTTGATAAGTTCTTTTCATGATGTTTCTCCGATAAATGCGGATACTACCGCATAATAATTCTACCAAATAATTATACCTTAAAACTCTCACTAAGTCAAGAGAATAGGACTTAAATTCATTGCAATATTTTTTATATTGATGTAAAATATAACCATGAAACTACAAAAGCTACTTTCGTTGGTGCGCAAGTGCGACGCCGACTTTGGACTGATACAAGCGGGCGACCGCGTTGCGGTGGGACTTTCGGGCGGTAAGGACTCGCTGGCGCTGCTCTACGCGCTCAGCGGGTACCGCAGATTTTGTCCCAATCCGTTCGAGCTGTGCGCGGTGGTAATCGACGCCGGCGCCGGCTGCGACTTTTCCCCGCTCGCGCCAATGTGCGAAAAGCTGAACGTGCCGTTGCATATAGTGGAAACGCAAATCGCGCCCATAGTATTTGAGGAGCGCAAGGAAAAGAACCCTTGCTCGCTGTGCGCAAAAATGCGGCGGGGCGCGCTGGACAACAAGCTTGTCGAGCTCGGCTACAACGTGCTTGCACTCGGCCACAACGCCGACGACATGGTGGAAACCTTCCTTTTGAGCATGCTGTACGAGGGTCGGCTAAACACGCTCCAGCCCAAATCGTACCTCGACCGCGCCGGCATAAAGCTTATTCGCCCGCTGTTGTACGTGCGCGAAAAGGAAACGGCAGCGTTCGTGCGCGAAAACGAAATTGCCGTAGTGCACAACCCTTGCCCCGCCAACGGCCACACCGAGCGCGAAACTATGAAGTCGCTTATTGCCGATATGTGCAAAATCACGCCCGACGCGTTTGAGCGCACGCACTCGGCGCTTATCCACCCCGAGCGCAACAACCTACTTACGATAGATAAGAAATAAGAGATAAGAATTGAGGAAAAATTTTATTTAATACGGGCGGCAACGCCGCAGTCCATCATTATTCATTATTCACTCTTATATATTCACTAACAAAAAAATCCGCATAAGCGGATTTTTTGTTATTCCTCGTTTTCGGGTGAAACGGTAATCTTTACTTCGGAAACGCGCTTTTGCGTTGAGCGCGACACGACTATGTGCAGACGGTCGTAGTCGAAGGATTCGCCGGCAATCGGGATTTTTTCCATTTGCTCGGTGACCCAGCCGCCGACCGACGCGGACTCGAAGTCCTCGCGCACGTCTATGCCTATATAGTCGAATACGTCGAGTAGCGGCGCGTTGCCGTTCACTATAAAGGTGCCGTCGTCCGTCTTTTTTATGAACTCCTCCACCTCGTCGTGCTCGTCGTAAATTTCGCCGACCAGCTCCTCCAGTATATCCTCCATCGTGACTATACCGCTGGTGCCGCCGTACTCGTCCACGACTACCGCCATGTGAATTTTGCCTTTTTGCATCATTCTCAAGCCGGCGGAAATCTTCATATTTTTGGACAGCCACACCGTGTTTTGCACGCACGCCTTAAAGTCGGTCGCACCGTCCAGCTTGGCTATAAGGAAATCTTTTTCGTGAACGATACCGATAATGGTATCTATGGTTTCGCTGTACACCGGCATGCGCGAATAGCTGTTTTCGCGGAACTTTTGGGCGACGAGCTCCATGTCCTCGTCCTCGCTGACGGCCACCACGTTTACGCGGTGGGTCATGATGTCGCCTATGTCCAAGTCCTCGAACTCGATTGCCGAACGTATAAGCTCGGACTCATGCTCGTCTATACCGCCCTCGCTGTGCGCCGTTTCCACGTACGTAAGCAGCTCGTCCTCAGTAATTCCGGGGGTCTTTTTGAATTTGAAAATTTTGAGCAACAGCTTTTTCCACTGCGAAAAAATCCAAGTGAGCGGAAAGAACAGAATTTCCAGTGCGAATATTATTCCGCCGAACGCGCGAACAAAGCCTTCGGGGTGTTCCTTGGCTATGGTCTTGGGCGTGATTTCGCCGAATATAAGCACGGCAAGCGTCATTACCACGGTCGATACCGTAACGCCGGTCGGGCCTTGTATAAGCTTAGCAAACAATATCGTAGCCAACGACGACGCAACGATATTGACTATGTTGTTGCCGATCAGTATGGTCGTGATAAGCTTGTCGTACGCGTCGATCATTTTTCCGACGCGCTTAGCCCACTTAACACCGTCCGCCTCCAGCGTGTGCAGCCTTACGCGGTTAACGCTGGTAAACGCAGTCTCCGACGCCGAAAAGAACGCCGACAAAAACACTAAACCGATTAAACCTACTAATATTCCTATCTGAGATGGGTCCATAATGGACTGCTGTAAACTCCTAATTTATTATCGAGTGAGTTAATTGTAACATAACTATATAAATTTGTCAACATACTTCTTTTGAAAAAAGAAGTATGCAAGAAAATTTTATATGCGCGTGTTTGCTATGTAGCGGGTTTTGCGTTACACCCGAACACTTACGTGACGGTAATAATTGCTTTTACGCCATTCTTTAAATATCTTTTGTCATTCAGAGCAAGCGCGAAGCGCGCCGCGAAGAATCTCTACCTTAATGCGGCTTCGCCTAGATTTCTCCGCTTCGCGCTAACGCGCTTCGGTCGAAATGATGGGAGTTGAGGGTTACACTTCTGTACAAGAATAGTCCCGCACACACACCACCCATCACCCCGAGCGTAGCCGAGGGGTCTAGGCGTAGCCGCACAATTATTTAATCTCAACCTTAATGCCGCGTATGCGGCCACAATTCCGAATTAAACGCTCATTCTCAATTCTGACTTAACTCGAACCAAAACGTACTGCCCTTGCCGATTTCGGACGTAACGCCGAACCTGGCGTCGTGCGCTATCAGTATACTCTTGCAAATGGATAGGCCGAGTCCGGAGCCGACGACGGTACGCGTAGCGTGCGGGGAACGGTAGTACCTATCCCAAACGGAATCCAGCTCGGCTTGTTCTATGCCGCTGCCGTGATCGGTGACCTCGACGCGCACGCCGCCGTCTTGCTTTTTTACGCGCAGAATAACGGTCTTATCGTCGCCGCAGTAGTTGACGGCGTTGCCGATAAGGTTGTACAGCACTTGCTCTATTTTGGACTTGTCGCACCTTGCAACGGCGCCCGAGTCAATATCCTGCAACAGCTTTACGCCGTCACGGTCACGCACCACGTCGAACCTATCCAGTACGGCGGAAGCGACGGAAGCAAGATCGGTGCTTTTGTACCGATACTCGCTTACGCCAGATTGGAGCTTGGAATAGTTGAGCACGTCGCCGACGAGCGCGGTAAGCCTATCCGCTTCGGCAATAATTACGCCCGCGGTTTTTTCCCGCTTCTTTTCGTCCATAGGCATGTCGCGCAGCATTTCCGCATACGCGCGGATCATAGTGAGCGGCGTGCGGATATCGTGCGAAACGTTGGCCACGATGTCGCGCTGAAGCTGTTCGGCCTTTTGAATATTGTGCGTGGCGGCGTTAAGCGCACCGGCAAGGTTTTCGTACTCGGTATAGCCAGAGCCGGAAAACACTACGCCGTAGTCGCCCTCGCCCAAGCGTTTGGCCTTTTGCGAAAAATCCGTAAGCTGTTTGGTCTGGTGCCGCGAGGCGAAAAGCGCAAACACGCACGCCAAAACGAGCACTATTACGGTGCATATAGCCAGCACGTATATTATCTTTACCGTTTGCTGGTTCCAAACGTCGTAAGGCTTCATTACCAGCAAATACACCGTGCCGCCGTCCTCGGTGGCGTGCTTACTGCCCTTGCACAAGTACGTGCCGAACGGCGTGTCCGTTTTGCATGTTTTGCCGCCGGCAAACACCGACTTGAAATTCAGCTTTTCCATAACGGAATCGAACAGATCGCTGTCGTCGCTTATGCCGTTACCCATATCGTCGACCATGATGCAAATGTCGTTTTTACCCTCGGCGTCCACCTCGAACACGGCAATGGCAATAGGCTTATTATTGCGCGCAACCTCCAACAGCCTATACTTGTACATCATAATAAAGCTGTTGTCGTCCACCTTTTTGGGGAACCCTGCCGAAGCCGAACGCTCGATACGCTTAACCTCGTCCTCCATCATCGTGCCGTAAAAGGTGTTCAAAAACACCAAAAACACGGCAAAGAACAATACCAAAATTATAAGCGAAAACAAACAATAGTCTATTGCCGTGCGCAACGAAATAGACTTGATAAGCGGCAACCGCTTTTTTTGCTTGCTCAAAGTAGGCGCGCACTCTTGCGCACCCGCCTTGCCGATCGCATTATCCCGCGACTCGTCTGAGTTTTGAATTTCCTTTTCGCTTTTATATCCCATGATATATTATCAGTATATCATGAAAGTGTGAATAAGTCAATTATAGGTTAATTCTGAATTCCTAATTCTGAATTCTAATAATTCTCCGCTTTCATTTGGAAAAACGCTTTGGGGTGCGCGCACACGGGACAGACCTCGGGCGCACTGTCGGCAACCACCATATGCCCGCAGTTAAGGCACACCCAAACCACTTGCACTCCCCTACTGAACACTTCGTTCTTTTCGATATTGGCGGCAAGCTTGACGTACCGTTCCTCGTGCGTTTTTTCTATAGCCGCGACCTTGCGAAACAGCTCGGCAATGGAAGCGAACCCTTCCGCGTCGGCCTCCTCGGCGAACGTCTTATACATATCCGCCCACTCAAAATGCTCGCCGTCGGCGGCGTCCTTAAGATTGGTCAGCGTTTCGGGCACGCCGTCATGCAAAAGCTTGAACCAAATTTTGGCGTGCTCCTTTTCGTTGGACGCCGTTTCGGCAAAGATGGCGGCAATCTGTTCGTAGCCGTCCTTTTTGGCGCGAGTGGAATAGTAGTCGTACTTATTGCGCGCCATGCTCTCGCCGGAAAACGCGGTCATAAGGTTTTCCTCGGTCTTGGTGCCTTTCAGATTTTTCATGGAATACTCCTATAAACGGTTTAGTACCCAAAGTATACCACATGCACCAATGTCAAACTATGTCTAATTTTACACCGTACGCACAAATAAAACGGAATAATAAAAAGGCTGAGATTCCTCGCGTTGCTCGGAATACCTTCGGTGCTTCGTAGGACAAAAGTATTTAATGCATTATAAATTTATTTTATCATTCCGAACGCAGTGAGGAATCTCAACCTTATTTATAATTCTTAATTCTTAATTCTGAATTCTTAATTATTTAACGTCTGCGTAAATCAATCCGGCGGCGCCGATTATGCCGGCGTCGTTGCCAAGCTGGGCCGTAAGAATATCGAAGCGCGGCGTGTCGGCAAAGCCGTAGTTGCGGTCCTTGCAGTAGTCCTTAAGCTTGTAGATAAGGTAATCGCCTTGAGCGCATACGCCGCCGCCCAGAATAATCGCTTGCGGTCGGAAAATATTAGCAAAGTTGAGCATGCCCTCGCCCAAGTATTTAACGAAATAGTCGACTACCGAATTAGCGGCCGCGTCGCCTTGCTTACTGCACTCGAACGCGGTTCGGCCGTCCACGGCGTCGATGTCCGGCGAGAATTTCCACATAGTCGAATTTTTATCGGCAAGCATAGCCTTTTTGGTTTCGCGTATAAGCGCGGTGGCACTGCAATAGGCCTCCATACACCCGCGCCGCCCGCACGAGCACTGTTCGCCGTCAACCACGAGCACCATGTGACCCATTTCGGCGCCCTTGCTTTCGTTGCCCTCGTACAGCTTGCCGTTAAGCACTATGCCTCCGCCCACACCGGTGCCCAGCGTAAGAAAAATGGTATCGGTATAAGTTCTGCCCACGCCGAACATAGCCTCGCCGAGTGCGGCGACGTTGGCGTCGTTGCTCACCTTGATATGGCGGTTGACTGTGCGCGCCAGCTCGTCCACCAACGCAACGTGGTGCCAGTTAAGATTGAACGCGCGATCGACGGTGCCGCGCGCCGAATTGATAGCGCCGGGGCACCCTATGCCCACGCCCAAAAAATCGCGGTCGTTAATATCCACGAGCGACTTGATAAGCAACGATATATCGTTGATAATTTTGTGCGAACCGCCGGCGACGTCGGTAACCACCTTGTCCTTTTTGAGTATCTTGCCGTTTTGGTCGACTACTCCGGCCTTGATGGACATGCCGCCTATATCAACACCTACGCAATACATATTTTCCCTCCGAAATAATTTAGTGAAAATGCGTAAAGTAAAACCATAGCCAAGGCTATGGTAATTTTACTATTCGATTATTATGGTATTTATGGACGATTTAAGCTTATCCTTTTCCGCTTGGTTGCGCTTTCTAAGGTACTCGCCGAACATATTAACGGCGTTATGCCTATCCAGTATAACGTAGCGCCGCGTTACCGGTAGTTTCTTTTCGGGCGGAATTTTGCCGCCCACTTCGGCCGGCCGTTGTGCCGCGCCGGTGCCGCCGCTCTTTTTCGGCTTGCTCGGCCGCTTGGACTTTGCGCCGTTGCTCGGCTTTTTGACCGTAGTTTTTTTGGTCGCCGGCTTTTGAGTAGCCGCGGGTGCGTCCGTCGTGCGCGGCGTTACCGTCCGTATTTCGGGAATATATATGCCGCGGTCCGGCTCTATGTCGTCGGCTACGCCCAAGTCGTCCGACTGCGATTTATCGTCCTCCGCACCGTATGCTCGATCGGATTGATATTCGGCACTCTCGTCCGCAACCGTAAGCTTGTCGTCAGACTGTTCGTTAGTATACTCGTCGGTATATTCGCCGTCGGTCTGTTCGTCAACGTATTCCTCTGTCTGCTCGTCGCCTTGCTCCGCGGTATACTCGTCGGTTTGATCCTCGGTATATTCGCCGCCTATTTGCTCGTCAACGTACTCGTCGACTTGTTCGTCGGCATACTCATCGGTTTGGCTGTCTGCGTACTCATCAGCTTGTGCTTGCGCAGCTTCGTCGTAGGTATACTGCGCGTCATCGTCGTAGTATATTTCCTCGGTAGCTTCGCCTTCCGCTTGCTCCGCGTACTCCTCTGCTTGATCCTCGGTATACTCGTCTGTTTGTTCCTCGGCGTATTCGCCGCTTACTTGCTCCTCGGCGTACTCATCGCCTTGCGCGTCGGTATACTCCTCTGCTTGGCCGTCCGCATATTCGTCCGCTTGCTCGTCAACCTCGCCCTCGGATTGCTCGTAGCCGTCGGCTTGGTCTGCCGTTTGGTCGGCAGTATCGTCGTCAAACGAATCGAACGTATCAAACGCGTCGTCGGTGTTTTCGTCCTTCAGTCCTACGAACTCGCTGTGACGCTCCTCTGCGGGCTGGCGCCAATCGGCAACCGGCTCCTCTTGCGGTTGTTCGGCAAACGAGGTATTATCGGTAATTCGATCGGTTCGTTCGTCGGTATTATCCACAGTTTGCGTAGCTTGCGTATTATCGGCAGTTTCCTTATTATCGGTCTTTTCTGTCTTTTCGGCCTTGCCGGCTACGCGCTCGGTTTTGCGCACGGCAGACTCGCCTATGCGGCGTATGCGTTCAAGTTCGGCCTCGCGCTTAAGCTGTTCGGGCGATTTTTTGACCGCCGGTTCTTTCTTTTTCTTTTCCTTCTTTTTGTCGTCCTTTTTGTTGGCGACGAGGCAGTCTACGATAAGCGCGGTAAGCGACAGCATAAACAGCACCGACACGAGCATAAAGCCCAACATAGATGCTAACGCCGCAAAAAGCTTGGGCAAAGGAAGCTCGATAACGCTTTTGCCTATAACGAGCGCCGCCGCCGAGCCGTCCCCTACGACGATTATAGCGGCCGAGTCGAACTTACCCCAAGTAAGCACGGCGCAAACCAGCATAACGGCAGACGCGATAAATACGAGCGTAGCGAGTACGCGCAAAAGCACGTCGCCCACGGCGCACTTGCGTTTACCCTTGGCGGCCACGACTACTACCGATATTAAAAACAGTAATATGAGCGCCGCACACACGGCCGTAAATATTATGTTGAATAGATTGCCAAAAACAGACATACTCGTATTATACAACGCGTGTTATATTTTGTCAATCTTTGAATGAGAATATTTTGATTAAATATAAAAATATGACGAATTCTGCGCGGTGAATGTATACGTTACTTCACTTGTATCTGCTTGCCGTTTTCGGCGCAAACGTAAACGTAATGCACGCCGTCGTCCAGCTCGTAACGGTATTCGTAGCAAATACGTTCCTTGCCGTCCATCTTGCGCACGACCAGCTTGCCGTCCGCAGTATCCGACTTGAGTGCCTTACGCGCTTCCCCCTCCGTCTTTTTGGGCGAAGGGATATTTTTATGCTCGTTGTCGCAACCGCCGGCAGTGAACGCCACAGTCTTGCCGCCGTACACTACCGCAATAGCGCAGTCGTCGCACGCCATAGCGCCGTCGTAGCTGCGGCACATAACCACGCTTACCGACTTGCCGGTAACCTCGCACCACTTTACTTTAAGGCCGTCGTAGCCACAGCTTTTTGCCGTTTCGAGCGCAACATCTTTGGCTTGTTCCTCGTCCGTTTGCTCGTCGCCGTCGCGCACGAACGCGAACTCTATAATCTTTTTTCCGCACACCACGGCGTAGCCGGTAGCGCCGTAGCGCTCGATATTGAATTCTATATGCCCGCCGTAATCGCCAACGTAGTCGGCGCGGTCGGCGTTAAGTGCGGACTTGACGGACTCCGCCGCCGCGGCAATATCGTCGTCGGTAACCGACTCTGCATGGCCGCCGCCGGTGCTTGCAATAAGCTCGCCGTCGTACTCGAATTCGGCGCCGTCCGTCACCCACGCGCAGAACCTACTGCAATAGTCGTACAGCATGTCGGACATTTGCATAGTCTGCTCGGGCGTGTACTCGTTAAGCACGGTGGAAATATCGTTAAGAAAATGCTCCTTGGCCCTACTGTCCGCCCAGTCGCCGCTTTGGCATTCCAGCGCCGTTTCGGCACGCACTGCGTAAACGAGCGCGGCGCGGTTAAGGCTCTCGGCCGGTTCGGCCTCATTGCACAGCCTTAGCGCCGACATAGTGCTTTTAAGCTCGACCGCCGAGTCACGCAACAAATACCCCGCCATATCCTTAGACGGATCGTTGAACGCCGCACTCTGTCGGCGCTCCCGCACCGCAAGCGCCAGTCCAGAACCCAAGCCGCACAGCAATACTATTACGGTCACCGCCACCGCGGCAATTATAATACCGAAACCTTCTTTTGTTTTTCTGTAGTTCATAGTTACCTCTTTTATCGTTATTTACATTAGTAAAATTCAGAATTATGAATTGCGGACTGCGCTTCGCGCCCTCTTTAAATTAAGTAAGGGACGAGCATAGCGAGTAATCCATAATTCTTAATTATAAAGCGAAGTTGTGTTTTCCGATCTTTATATGCACCGTAAGCGACCAAATCCAGCTGGAGGTTGCGGTGGCTGGATTGTAGTAGTACAAGCACCCACCGGTGGGATCCCAACCGTTGAGTGCGTCGCGAGCGGCATTGTACGCCGACTGGTTGGGCGTAAGATTTATTTGACCGTCGGACACAGCCGTAAACGCGCCGCGTTGATAAACTACGCCGTAAATGGTGTTGGGAAACTTGCTCGATCTTACGCGGTTGAGCACCACCGCCGCAACGGCTACTTGGCCGTTGTACGGCTCGCCGCGCGATTCGCCGTATACGCACCGCGCAAGAATATTGAGGTCGCTGTCCGAAATATTAGTGGTAGCGCCGACGCCGTTAGACCCACCGTTACTGCCGGCCGAAAGGTTTATGCCCAGCTTGCTCGCCGTGCCGCTACCCACCACGCCGTCCACAGTCAGGCCGCAGTCGGACTGAAAATGCATGACCGCGCACATGGTGCGTTTGCCCCACGCGCCGTCCACTGTCGACTTGTAGTAACCGGCGTTTTTGAGCGCGGTCTGCACGGCCTTGACGTTGGCCGAGGTCTTGCCCTTACTGATGCCGCCGCTCTTTGCCACGGAGTAAAGCGTAATTCCCAGCTTGCTCGCCGTGCCGCTACCCACCACGCCGTCCACGGTCATGCCGCGGTCGGACTGGTACTTTAGCACCGCGCGGAGCGTGCCGTTGCCCCATGCGCCGTCCACCGTGCCGGTGTAGTAGCCGTAGGTTTTGAGCCGAGCTTGCACGGCCGCAACGTTAAAGTCGGTCTTGCCCTTGCTAATGCCGCCGACTACCGGTAGCTTAATCTTTAGCTTGCTTGCGGTGCCGCTACCCACCACGCCGTCGGCCTTGAGTCCGTTGTCAGACTGGAACCTTTTTACCGCGGCAAGCGTGCCGCTACCCCACTTTCCGTCGATAGCCGACTTGTAGTAGCCGAGCGTGGACAGCCGTGCTTGCACCGCAACGACGTTGCCGTAACCGTTGCCGCCGACGACGTCCGCATACGCTGTCGCAACAGACGGAACGAGTGCAAGCAATGCCGCAACTGCGAGTAGAGTTGCCGTAAGTATAGATAATCGTGCGCGTATTCGTGTTTGTGTCATAATAATTTCCTTAGTAATGAATTGACGGATTGCTAACCGAAAATCTCCGCAAAAATCGACTTGTACTTAAAGTCCTCGCCGTAGCACAGCGGCGGGTAGATTACGCACCACCAGTTGTCGCCGGTGCCGGTACCAAGCTCGATTATAAGCGCGTCGTAAAACCCCTCTGGCACCGTAACGTCGTGATACGCTCGCGACGGAAAGTACTCGTTCGCCAGCCTCGCCCTTGCGCCGTAGTCATAGCCGTGTGCGCGAAGCGTGCGGTCGGCAACTGCGGATATTATATCCAGCCTTTCGCCTATATCGCGGTACGCCTCGTCAAAGGTGCTCTTTTTTACGTTGACCGAAATGTAATCGTTCACCGCGTCGCGCACCTTAAGCTTTACGGCTTGGTCTGCCTTGCCGTTGGAGTTGGCGCGAATATGCAGTCGCAGCAATTCGCCGTCGTATGTATTATTATCTTTACAGCCCAAAAATATAGACGAAACGCAAAAAAATATTGCGACGGACAATAATACGGATACACTCTTTTTAATGATTTGTAATATTCTTTCCATACACGTGATTATTGCCACGTATGGAAAATTTATACAGTGCGGTATGAATAAAAAGGTTGAGATTCTTCAGTGGGCAAAAAAACGCGCTGACGCGCTTGTTCAGAATACCTTCGGTGCTTCGTAGGACAAAAGAATTTAAAATTTTTCTTGTCATTCCGAGCAACGCGATGAATCTCAACCTTATTATAATTCTTAATTCTTAATTCTTAATTATCTCTCCGTCCTTCATGCTCTGAAAAATAAGCCAGTACCCCTTGCCGGTGGGGATAGCCCGATTTTCGGGCAACCACTGCGCCTCGTCGCCGAGCGGCGAATCCTTTTGGTAAGTGCCGGACACGGCATAGCACAAAAAATCGTTGCCGCCCCGCCCGACAGAAATTATCCGTCCGTCTATGGGTACCTTTACCCACTCTATATCGGGCAACAGTGCCGAAAGCTTGTCGTCGCGATCGGCGGCGCCGAACAGCTTTTCTATATCCGCAGCCGCCCGCTCTATAAACGATATTTCGCGGATAGGCTTTACTTGCGCCTTGCTCGTTATAGGCCTTACCGTACTTTCCGCGCCGCCCTTAAGCGTGCGGGTGGACCGCGTTTTCAGCCACCGCACCGCAAGCTCGCACGGCCGCGACCCGCCGTAATATGCAGTCCTTTCGTCCGCGCCGACCGCCACGGCCGCAGTAGCCGCATTATCTGCGGTAGCCGCCGCGGCGGGCATAACCGTTTGCTCGGTATATTCGACACGCTCCGTCTGTTCGGTAGCCTCGCCCACGTCGCCCATTACGTAATCGATACTATCCGTACCGCTCTCCGCTTGCGGCATGTCTACGGCTTCCGACTCGGCGGTTTGCGCGTCGGCTACGGCGGTAGTTTCCGCTTGGGTGGCAATCGGTTTTTCCAGCAACGGCGACAGTCCGTCCAGTATGGACGAGCCGTCGAGCACGCGCGGCGTGTCCAAAAATTTATCGACTATCGGCATGCGCGCGGACGTATCTATGGGCGTGTAAAAGTTGGTTTCGGCAATCTGCTCGTCGCCGTAAATTTCCAGCCGCGACTGCGGTATGCCGGTGCCGTCGGGCATTGGCAAAACCTTGGGCGGAGTGGATATGGGCGGCAGTGCGGCAAGCACCGGCTTATCCAAGGCGGGCGCGCGGCGGTCGGACCTGGTAAGCAAGTCCATAATATTCGCCTCCCACATGCGTTTGCCGTTGGTGCCGTACAGTCGGAGCTTGGTATCGAACACGGCAAAGTGAATATCGTCGGCGTCGCTCCCCTCCACGATAAAAACGGACGACGGATTGTCGCGCTTGGGCAGATCGCGCACGAACACGGCGCGCGGTGTGATTACGCCCGCCTTCAGTTCGCCGCAAGTGGGCATATCGAAGGTGCTAAGCGAAAACCGCAAGCCCTTGGCGCTTTTTTCCACGAGCACAACGCCCTTGCCCTCGCCCGACAGTATAAGCATTTTCTTTTCATACAGCATACGCGTCACCACCGTTTTATATAGGTATACTATAAAACATATGTCGCGTACCGCTACGATTATGCCCTTTTACCGCGATTATTGTCGGCAAGCTTGCAAGCCGCTACGCGGCGTTTACTCGAACTTTTGCGCACGAAAAAACCTTTGGCGTTTGCCAAAGGTTTTTATGTGGTTATATTGATTATTCCGCGGGCTGCGGGTCGGGCGTACGCACCGGCACGTTGGCGGCTTGCACTCGCGCGGGAAGCTCGAAGGTCGGGAACGCACCGAACACCTCGGCGGCCGTTACGGAGAACGGCTCGTACTTGGCCTTAAGCTCGTTAATGGCGTCCACTACCGCGTTGTACTCGCTGACGAGCGTGCTGTCCAGCACCGATTCCCAGTTGTCCGCATCGGTATCGGGCCTCGTGCTGCACTCTTGCGTGTACTTTCTAAGCTTAGCCCAAAGGTCGTTCATAGCGGTGTCGATGTTGTGCACTATACCGTTGAGCGAGGTAAAGCTGCCTTGGGTCATGTGGGTAGTTTTGGAATCTATTTTATCGGCCACGCTCTTGTTGTAATCGAGTATGGCACGCGCCACGGCATCGAAGCCGACGTTGGAGAATTCCCAGCTATTGCGCGCTTTTACGTTCACGTTGTCCGGTTCGGTAAACTTGCGCTTTTTGTTTCCGTCTATGCTCCACGGCGCGCCGTCGTAGTTGAGGTTGCTTATATTGATAAATACCTTAAGCTCGTCGTCAAGCAGTTTTTCGGCGTTGGGGTTGACCGAGGAGTTCTTTTTGTAAACCAGCTCCACAAGTCGGCCGTAGCCGTTCTTGTCGGGAAGCAACATGCCGTTGCGCATTCCGTACGCCGCGTCGTTAAAGTAGTTGCACATTACGGCCTTGTCGCCGTACTCGTTTTGAATAGCGCCGATGCCGACGATATTCTCATACCCGCCGAAGCAGCTGAACACGATTGTGAACGCAAACACCCACAACGCGCCGCGCACCGCGCCAAGCAAAAATCCAACAAGTCTGCTGACAACCTTTTTCTTGGCTTTTTTGTCGATGTACGACTTGATTACTACGGTTACTATAACGAGCAGTAAGCGCACGACGATGAATATGCCCACGCCGCACAGTGCGGAGAACATCATAAACGCGCCGTACAGCGCAAAGCCGGCTTGCGCAACGTTAATGCCCTCGGTGGGGATAAGCTTGTTTGCGTCGGCCGCGCTTGCCACTATATCCTTAATCGGCTTGTAGAAGTTGACGAACAAATACGACTTGCCGTCCGGCTCCTTATAGGTGCTGTAAATAAAGTTAGCAAGCGACCACTGCGCGTTATTGCCCACGCCGTTGCCGAGCACGAAGTTTTTAACTCCGTCTATGCCAAGCAACGCTTCCGCAATAACGGTGGAAAGGAAAAACGCCAAAAGGAAGGCGATTATAAACGCGCCAAGCGACAGCGCGCTCTTTTTGGCACCCCGCCACAGTCCGAATAGTCCAACGAGGACTACCAATGCAAGTAATGCTACGTCAATCCAAGACATACGAAACCTCCGTATACTTATTGCCTATACCTAAAATTTTATACCGCTGTCGTTTGCTACTTCGGTATAATCGGCGCGGTTAATGGCAAGACTTTGCGTTATGCCATACAACGACTTTTTTATGCCCGAAATATCCAACGTTACCGCCGAGGCCGACGGTGCGCCCTCGCGCGACTTCGAGTTTGAATGCGCTTTTGCCATGCTCGGCGTACAACCGATAGTGCTGTGCATCGGCTCCGACCGCGTTACCGGCGACTGCCTCGGCCCGATAGTCGGGCAAATGCTGACGGAGCGCAAGGCCAACGCGTTCGTGTACGGAACGCTCGACCGCCCCGTAACCGCGCTCAACCTAAAGGACGCGATCGAACACATAAGCAAAGCTCATTCCGATAAAAAGGTGCTCGCAATAGATTCGTCCGTCGGGCGGCTTGCCGACGTCGGCAAAATCCGCATAGCGTTCGGGTCTATCGCTCCGGGCAGTGCCGACGGCAAAAAACTGCCCAAGGTCGGCGACGTGTCCATTACCGCCACCGTAACCGACCCGCGCAAAACGCCGCTGTCGGCAGTACGGCTGGGCACCGTGTACGCGCTGGCGGCCAAGATAGCCGACCGCATAATACGGTGCTTGCAGTAACTCTACTAACATTGTACAATATTTTAATTAAAAAATCCATTAGTACAACATTAAAATTTGATTAGAAAATTGTGTTCGTATTTTCACCGACCGTACGCAATTACGACATAACAGTAGCAAAGCGGCTAATGTCCGATTTAATTCGACTTGCCGCAACAGTTATACTTAACCTATGATAACGAGCGACGATTATACCCATACCGATACGCCGAGCGAAAAACCGATATTTTTTGCCGATACGCTTGCCGCGCTGAACGCCGTCGCGCCCGAGGGCAGTACGGTGTGCGCCGTCGGGTTTGACGATACCGATTTTATTTTGCGCGCCGGTTACCGACTGACCGACGGCGAATGCGACGTGGCGCTCGCTCGCGGCGGCAACGAGCAGTTTCGCGCGGCGCGGCGCACGCTATGCAAAAAGCTTATACTGCAACCCACCCATGACTACCCCGCCGCGGCATGCGAAAGCTACCGCGCGGTAATTAAATCGTTTGCCACGCTCCGTGTCGGCAAGGCACCGCACGCCGTGGTGTTTGACGAGCGTGACGTCCACCCCAACCACGCGTCACTGTTCGGCGAGATAGTGGCGCTCGACCTTGCGGCGTTCGACGTAGAGTTTGGCGCACGCATGGACGGACGGCAAATAGCAAACGATATAAGCGCGCGCGTGGAAGCGCTGGTAACAGAGCTTACCGCCACGCTTAAGGGCGGGGAAAAGGACGGCGCGGCGGTAAAGCATGCAATAGTAAACGCCGGCAAGACGGCCGCGCTTATAGTTGCCGACTGCCCCGATTTACTTAACGGCTCGGGCGCGGCGCAAGCGGCGGAAGCGTACCGAATGTTGTGCGCCGCCGAACAAAGACAGCCATGCATGCGCGGCGAGCTGGAAATGTTGCTCGGCGCGTACGTAACCGATTTTTATATAAAAAGCTTGTCGGCAATGGACTTCGGGTTCCCGCCCGACAACAACAAGCGCATAGACAGCTTAGCGCAAAACTTGGGCGTGGACGTGCGCCGCGCGTGCGTGCACGTAGCGCCGGTGTACCCGCCCAAAACGCTAACGCTGTACGAATACCGAATAAAGGAATTTCGCGGCGAGATTATGCGCGCGCTGACCGGAGTAGTACGGCGGCGCGGCGCGGCATGGCAAGTGTTTAAACGCCTATACCCCGACGACGGATATTGTCTAAAAACGCTGATAGACAAAACGGACGCACCGTTGTGCGTCGCGCTCGCTCCCGACGTTTCCCACGCCGACTCATTGCTGTCGTTTTTAAAACAAGTCGGCAAGCTGGAAAAATACGTAATCTAATTAAGAATTATGAATTCAGAATTAAAAAGGATGAGATTCCTCGCGTTGCTCGGAATGACAAGAAAACAGTAGTATACATGTTCAGCTAATCTACTTTTTGTCATTCCGAACGCAGTGAAGAATCTCAACCTTATTTTTAATTCCTAATTCCGCATTCCGCATTCCGAATTACTTTATCTATACTGATACTTATCCAAGTCCACAATGCCGTCAATCACTGCAACGCCCTCGGCCTCCAGCAACCGTCGTTGCGCGTCTATGCCGCCGAATGCGAAGTCGGGCGCAAGCCGACCTTGTGCGTTCACCACGCGGTGGCACGGCACGGTACCGAAAAAGGGATTTACGTGCAAGGCGTTGCCCACTGCGCGCGCCGCGCCGCGGTGCCCGCACATAAGCGCGATCTGCGCGTACGTCGCCACCTTGCCCTCGGGCACTTCGGTCACCGCCTTATACACTGCGGCGGCGAATGCGGTGGGCGTTTTGCTAATCATTACGATACCCGCGCATAAGATTGGGATCTATAAATATCTTGCCCTTGGCGCAAGGGTCGTCGCGGATAATCTGTCCGACCTCGGGCACTTTAATCACGCCCTTTATCGGGTTCTTAATGCTGTCTATCTTGCCGCGAAGTATGGCGTACACCTCCGACCGCTCAAACGACAGATCGGTGTCTTGCATAACGCAGTCGATAAGCTTTAGGTTTTTGCAATAACACAGCGGTTGCGTGCCGATAATCGTGCAGTTTTTAAAAGTAAGGTTTTTGCTGTACCAGCCTAGGTACTCGCCTATAACCACGCAGTTTTCCACGGTAACGTTTTTGCTGTGCCAAAACGCGTCCTTGGTGTTAAGCGTGCTATCCATTATTATAGCGTCGTTAATATACTGGAACGAATACTTGCCCTTAAATTCCAGCCGACGAATTGCGAGGTTTTTTGTGCGCATCATAAAGTACTCGCCGACCGCCGTGCTGTCCGTAAGCCTAACGCCGCTCGTCGACCAGCCGAACTCGGGCGATATTATATCGCACTCGCGCATAACGGCGTTTTTGCATTCCCTAAGCGCCTTAATGCCGTGGAGCTTGGACTTGACTATATTTATATTCTGACTGTACCACAGCGCGGCACGGCAGTTTTCGGTTAGCTCGCAGTTTTCCAGCGTTACTACGCGGTCGTGCCAAAGCGGGTAGCGCAAGTCGAAGTAGCTGTCCTTGGCTTCGACCACGCCGCATTCCTTTAGCGCGCTTTCGCCGTCCGCGGGGCCTTGAAACTTGCAGTTTTCCACTTGCACGTATTCCAAGCCGTACAGCGCGCGCTCCTCGTCCAGCGTTTTATTTTCAATCTTGACTGCCATTTGTTTTTCTCCGGTCAATGCTTTCGTTGATATACGCCACTATGGGCTTATAGTCCAGTATATGCTTCATTTTGTACTTTTTGGTCTTGCCCTTTTCGTTCTTGGCCTTGATGGTTATGGTAGCCGTGCAACCGCGCTTTTCGTAAAACGCACTTCTATAAGTTACCGATTCCACGCTATCCAGCGGCACCGATTTGCGGCCGTAGTCGCCGCGCCGCTTAAGCACCACGCGCGCCGTGTAAACGTTGTACGACTGCTCGTTGTTTACCGAAAACAGAATGGATATAACGGCAAAAATGTACACGATTACCGGCAACACTATGCCGAAAAATATAGATATAAACGCGGTGAACGCCAACGCGGCGGCAAGAACTGTCGCAACGCCCAGCCTAAGCATAATCATACCGCGGCGGTACGCCTTGTACTGCATTATGCGCTGGAACTTGATTTCCTCCTTTTCGGGCGCGGGCGAAGTATCGGTCACGCCCAGCTCGGCAAGGATTTGCTTTTCGTCATTGGTTATTTCGGTCATAGCTCTACCCTACTATAATTCCGGTGGTGATAAGCAGATAAATGACGTACAGCACCGGTGGCACTGCGTTGAACGCTTGCACGCCGAACAGCGCGTACTTTTGGCGGCACTTGTTTTTGACCGCCATCATGCACAGCGTGGTAACGGTGGCTATTACGCCGAATATAAGCAACCATTTGGAGTCGGTGTTAAGTATATATATACCCGAGCCATTGGGCATAAACGAGAACACGTCCGCCACAAACAGTATTGCAAAGTTGAATACGTTGGAGCCTATAATGTTGCCGGCGGCGGCGTTAAAGTTGCCGCGATGGCAAAGCGTGACCGACGATATAAGTTCGGGCAAGCTGGTAGCAACACCAAGGAACAGCGCGCCCGCAAAGGTCTTGCCGAGGTTGAGCATTTTTTCGCCCGCTATCATATCGGTAAGATAGGTCATGGCTATGGACGCGCCAATCAGCACTACCGCGCAGATTATAAACCGAATAACCGCTTGCTTTAGCGTAATGCCATCGTCGGGCTTGTCGTCGTCGGACTCCGACGTTTTGGGCATGCGGCTGACGAACAGCACGTACAACAACAGTATTGCCGGCGATATTACCGAAAACCAAGTAAACTGCATGTATTCGGCAAGGTACAGACCTATTGCGGTCAGCGCGTACATTCCGCACGCCACGGCAAGCGCCGTGTAGTAGAACTTGCTGAACTCGGCCTTTTTCATGCCGCGCCAGTATATTAAAAGTATCACGCCGAAAAACGCGAGGTTAATAAGATCGGAGCCTAAAATATTGCCGATAATCATGGAGTTTTCCTTGACTATCCACACGGCCGAAAGCGAGGTAAAAAGCTCGGGCAAGCTCGTTACGGCGGCGAGCATAACGCCGCCTATAAACGCGCCCGAAATATTGCTTTTGGCGTCTATAATATCGACGTACTTACCCAGCTTGATGGACAGCGTAACGATAATCGCCACCATAGCTATATATCCGATATAAATCAACCAGTCCAAATTCACGATAAACTCCTACATGCTATCCGTTATAGTTGTCCGCAACGTACTGCCGCACGCGCAACGGTATTTCCATATTATCGCACAGTTTTTTGCAATTTGCAATATCTTTTTCGCCTATTACGTCAACGACGGTAAAAACAACGTTCAGTCCCGCCGCCTTACAGCAACGCGCAAAGTCCAGCACGCCGTCAAACGCCTTAGCGCCGAACGCAGAACGCGTAACAGATAGGTACTTGTCCGAGGTACAGTTGTTAAGCGACACCGACACGACGTCCATACAATCAAGCTCGGGCGCAATATCCTTGCCGTGCACCAGATTGCCCAAGCCGTTGGTGTTAAGCCTAAGCATATACCCGCGCGCCTTAAGCTCCCGCGCGACGGCGGTAAGCACGTCAAGGTTTTCGGTCGGCTCGCCGTAGCCGCAAAACACCACCTCGCCGCTTTGGTAGTTAAGCTTATCGAACGCGGCAAGCACCTCGCCCGCACTCGTAGGCTCGTCGTCCAGCCACAGCGGCACGTCCTTAACTCCGTCGCCGGTGTTGCGTATGCAAAAGGTGCAAGCGTTGCAACACTTATTGGTCAAGTTTATATATGCCTTTCCGTCCAGCATATATGCGTAGTTGTTCATTATTTAATCCCAAATATTCGCTTTGCGTTTTCGGTGGTAATTTTTACTATCTGATCGTACGGCACGCCCTTAATTTCCGCAATCCGTTTGGCTATGAGCGCTACGTTTTTCGGGTAGTTAAGTCCGTGGCGCTTGGGGTTGGGCGTAAGGTACGGACTGTCCGTTTCCACAAGCAAACGGTCGAGCGGCACTGCCTCCGCCGCCCGCGCTATATTTACCGCGTTGTTGTACGTGACGGTGCCCGAAAAAGAGATGTAAAAGTTCTTTTTTACAAACTGCTCGGCAAGCTCCTTGGAGCCGGAAAAGCAGTGCAGTATCGCCCCGTCCGGATAGTCGCGCGTTTTGCTAAACTCCACGAAGTCGCCGTACGAGTCGCGCTGGTGAAACACTATGGGCAGCTTTAGCTCGCGCGCCAAATCGTACTGCTTTTGCATAGCGGCAAGCTGTAGCTTTTTGTCCGCGTCCGGATAGTGATAGTCCAGACCGATTTCGCCTACGGCAACAACCTTGTCGCAGCCCATTGCCATGTCGTACAGCTTTTGAATATTGTCCTCGGTTACCGTATCGGCGTCGTAGGGGTGAACGCCTACCGTCGCGTATATGCGCGGGTTGGCGTTTGCAATATCCACGCAAACTGCCGAGGACGGCATATCACAGCCTACGCACACTATATACTCCAGTCCGTCGCCTTCCATTGCGGATATAATCTTGTCCGCGCCGCCCTCGCCGTACTGCTCGTCGTAGATGTGCGCGTGCGAGTCGATTAGCATATTTTATCTCCCGCCTCGCCGTCGGGGTGAACGAGCCGCGGCAAGCCGTCCTCGCCTACCGAGCACAACAGCATGCCCTCGGAGGTTACGCCGCACAGCTTGGCCGGCTTGAGGTTGGCTACCAGCGCAACCTTTTTGCCGACGAGGCTTTCCGGCGTGTACGCCATAGCAATGCCGGAAACTATGGTGCGGCGGCGTGTACCGTCAAATACCGTCAGCTTCAACAGCTTTTTGGCTTTTTCTATCTTTTCGCATTCCTCTATCTTGCCCACCAACAACTGCGTTTTAAAGAAGTCGTCGATCGCTATTTGCTCTGGCGCGGCACAGTTATGCGTTTCGCTTTTTGCGGGCGCGGTTTTTTCGGTCGGCTTTTGCTCGGCCTTATTCATTTTTTCGGCAAGCTCCTCCAATTCCTTAAGCTCCTTTTTTATATCCAGTCTGTTAAGTATCGGTTCTATCTCGGTCGTGGCGTACTCGGCTTGCACGCCGAACTTCATCGTATCGAAGTCTGTGGGCACCGGCAAACCGAGGCCGTCGAATATGCGTTTGGGGTACTTTGTAAGGAAGGGCAACAGCAGTCCGCTTACTACTCGTATCGCCTCGGTCAGATTGTACATTACGGCGTTAAGCCTATCCATGTCGCCCGCCTTGTTAAGCTCCCACGGCTTGTTGGCGTCGATGTACTTGTTGGACGCGTCTATCACGCCGAATATCTTGCTAAGCGCAAGGTGCAGTTCGGGCTTGTCCATAAGCGGACGTACCTCGCCGAGCAGACCGTCTACCAATGCGATATATTCCGCGTCGCGCTTGTCGGCCTTTGCGGGGCGGGTAAGCTTGCCGTCAAAGTACTGACGGTTCATGGCAAACGTGCGGCGCACGAGGTTGCCTAGGTCGTTTACGAGGTTGTTGTTAATGCTAGTCAGCAAAAGCTCGTTGGTGTAGTTACTGTCGTCGCCAAAGGGCATAGAGGCCAGCAAGTAGTAGCGCAGTGCGTCCACGCCGTAGCGGTCGGAAAGAATAAACGGATCCACGACGTTACCCTTGCTCTTGCTCATTTTGTCGCCGTCGAACATGATCCAGCCGTGTCCGTACACGCGCTTGGGCAGAGGCACGTCCAACGCCATAAGGATTGCCGGCCACACTATGGAATGGAAACGCACTATCTCCTTGGCCATCATGTGAATATCGCACGGCCAGTACTTTTTGTAAAGGCTGTCGTCCTTTTGCAGATAGCCGAGCGCGGTAAGGTAGTTGGGCAACGCGTCAATCCACACGTAAATTACGTGCTTGGGATCGAATGGAACCTTTACGCCCCAGTCGAACGAAGTGCGCGTTACCGCAAAGTCGGTAAGGCCCTTGTCTATAAAGTTGTTTACCATCTCCTTTACGCGCGAATCGGGTTGCAAAAAGTCCGTTTCGGTAAGCAGCTTGCGCACGCGGTCGGCGTACTTGCTAAGCCTAAAAAAGTAGCACTCCTGCTTTTCGTCGCGCACCGGTCTGCCGCAGTCGGGACACTTGCCGTCCACCAGCTGCGACGCCGTCCAAAACGATTCGCACGGCTCGCAGTACTTGCCGGTGTATTCCGACTTGTATATATCACCCTTTTCGTAAAGGCGGGTAAACATATCGGCAACAGCCTTTTCGTGCGCCTTATCGGTGGTGCGGATAAAGCCGTCGTTGCTAATATCCATAAGCTCCCACAGCTTTTTAATCTTGTCGGCAAGTCCGTCCACAAACGCTTGCGGTGACAGCCCGCGCTCCTCCGCCGCCTTTTGCACCTTTTGCCCATGCTCGTCGGTGCCGGTAAGGTAGTAAACGTCGTAGCCGTCCATGCGCTTGAACCGCGCTATGGCGTCGCTTGCAACGGTGGTATAGCAATGCCCTATGTGCAAGCTCCCGCTCGCGTAATATATGGGCGTAGTAATATAAAACGTTTTTTTCTTTGTCTTTGCCATGATTTAATCCTCTTTTAATTCCGAATTATCGAGCGGCGCAAGCGCCTAATAGAATAGATAAGAGATAAGATTGAATAGATAAGAATGTAGGAAAAAATTTTTATTAAATAAGGGCGCGAAGCGCAGTCCGACATTATTCACTATTCACTATTACTTATTCACTTCTAAGCGCCACTACGGGGTCTTTTTTAGCCGCAAGCCTTGCGGGTATAAGACCGGAAATAAGCGTGAGCACTATGGACAGTGCAATCATAATAAGCGCCGTCGGTATGGGCAGTGCGGCAATGCCGTATATGCCGACCGCATTGCCGACTATAAGGTTGAGTATGCCTTGAATGATATAGGTTACCGCAATACCGATTATGCCCGACACCGCGCCGATAATAAACGTTTCGGCGTTGAACAGCGCAGATACGTCGCGTTTCCGTCCGCCAAGCGAGCGAATGACGCCTATCTCCTTTATGCGCTCTATTACGGACACGTAAGTGATTATAGCTATCATAACGGTGGAAACGACTAACGACAGCGACGTGAACGCCACCAGCGCGACGGTGATAATATCTATAAAGCTGCTTATCATTTCTATGACTATAGCAAGGTTGTCGGTATAGGTTATATCCTCCCTATCCGCCGCCGCAATCACCTTGCCGTCGACGGTTACGTCCTTGTCGCCGTTCCACTTGTCAAGGTAGGCGCAAACGCTGTCCTTAATCTCGAAGTTGGTGGGATATATGGATATTTTTTGCGGCGTGGCTACCCCGCCCACGGCTTGCTTGGACAGCGAGTACATAGTGGGCATAGGCGGTAGATTGGGTATAATGCTCGCCAGCGCGCCAAGCGACGACGAACTGCCCAGTATGGCGTTGCGCGTTTCCTTTTCGCCGTTAAGCTGATACTCGTAGCTGTAGGTAACGCCGGTATCAACGGGCGACATTGCGCTTTTCGGCATGCCGACTATGCTATCCGATTGGGTATCGTTAAAGTACTTTACTATCTGCGAGTTAGCGCCGTCCGCCAAAATCTTGTCGGTAAGCGCGCTCGTGTAAAAGAAGCCGCGTGTAAGACTGCCGTAGGAAACGTTCTCCTTAGGCTTGAGTATGGCGGTTATCTTAAGCTTGATACCGGTAGTCCAGCTTCCGTCCGCAACCGCGTTGTAGGTAAACGGATTGGTCTTTGCAAGCTCGGCCACCTCTACCGGCGTGAACACGGTGTCGTTGGGATACCACACGAATTCCTTGCCCAAAAGCTCGTCGTACGTGAACTTATCCTTCCACAGCGCCTCGTTGTAGCCCTCGTCGTCCACGGCCTTGTACGCAAGGTTCAAAAACTCGTCTTGCGAAAAGTAGCCGAACTGCGCAAGCAGTAGATCGGTAAGCGATACGTCGTCGTCGACTACTATCATAATCTCGTCGGCCGCCGTAGCCACCTTGCTCGTTTTGGGGTTGGACACGTACTCGTACTGCGACAGAATAAAGTCGACGTTGCTCGGCGCTTGCTTAAAGCTTTCGGTAACCATGGCAATGTACGACGAGTATTGCGCAAACTTGGTTTTGCTAAGAAGCACGGTGTACATATCGAGCGCCGCGGTAAGCGACATTCTCGTTTTACCCAAGCCCTCCAGCTCGAAGTCGGTGTAAAGATTGTTGGAAAGGTTTATGCCGAAATCGGTAGTAATATCCGCGTAGTACTTTTTGGGCATAGCCTTAACGTACGCAACGTATTCCTCGGTTATGTTATTGCTGATCATGGCGCTTTCCATATCCTTGCCGCGATCGGCCAAAAACTGTATCATTTGATCGACGTTGACGTAACCGTTTTTTGCGGATTGATGCAACGCGCTGCCCGCGTCCACCCCGCTCATGCTCTTCATAATCGAGCCGAAATCGAAGGACGACGTGCTTATCGTCACGGGGTTGCCGGACAGCATATCGTCTTGCATGTTCTCTATGTAGTCTTGAACGCCGCTCGATACGGCAAGCACGGTGGCAACGCCTATTATGCCTATGGAGCCGGCAAAGCATACCAGTATGGTGCGCTTCAGCTTGGAAAGCAAGTTCTTTGCCGAAAGCATAAACGCGCTCCATAGCGATAAACGCGACTTTTTGGCGCGCGGCTTTTTGCCGCCCTTGCTATCGCCTAAATCTGCGTCCTCGGCTTGTTCTACGTGTTCGGCACTATTCGCGTTTTCAGTTTGCTCGGAGTTTTCGGTCGGCACGTACGGATTTGAGTCCGACTGGACCTCGCCGTCCAGCAAACGGATAATACGCGTGGAATACTTTTCGGCAAGCTCGGGATTGTGCGTTACCATAATTACCAAGCAGTGCGTAGCAATCTCTTGGATAAGGTCCATAATCTGCACGGACGTTTCGCTGTCCAGTGCGCCGGTCGGCTCGTCGGCAAGCAAAATTTCCGGTTCGTTCACGAGAGCGCGCGCAATAGCCACGCGTTGCATTTGCCCGCCGGAAAGCTGATTGGGCTTTTTGTTGTACAGACCGGCAAGCCCTACTTTGTCCAACGCTTCGCGCGCACGGCGCACGCGTTCGGACTTTTCCACGCCCGATATATTAAGCGCCAGCTCGACGTTGGCTTGAATGGTCTGGTGCGGTATAAGGTTGTACGACTGGAATACGAAGCCTATGCGGTGATTGCGGTAGGTGTCCCAGTCGCGGTCGTTATAGTTTTCGGTGCTAACGCCGTCGATTTGCAAATCGCCCGAGGTGTAATGATCGAGTCCGCCTATAATGTTAAGCATAGTGGTCTTGCCACAACCCGACGGGCCGAGTATGGATACGAACTCGCTTTCGCGGAAGGTCAACGACACGCCCTTAAGCGCGTGAACCTTGTCGTCGGCCACCTTGTAATCCTTGGTAATGTTTCTAAGCTCTAACATAAAAAACCTCATATCGGTATATTCAACGGTGTGGTATAATTATACACTTTTTGTTGTGGTTTGTAAAGAAAACGAGCTATGCAAAATAAAAAGGTTGAGATTCTTCGCGTTGCTCGAAATGACAAAAAAGTTAATTTTCTTTTGTCATTCCGAACGCAGTGAGGAATCTCAACCTTAATGCCGCGTAAGCGGCCACAATTCCGAATTCCTAATTCCGAATTCCGAATTGATTATTATATATACAGCAACAAGTCCGAATACGACGGGAACGGCCAAAGGTCTTTGGGAGTGATAGTTTCAAGCCGATCGCAGTATTCCCTAAGCTCCTGCATAACCGCCACTACTTGGGCGTAGCTTATATCAGCCTCGGCTTGAAGCCCTACCGCGGCCTTGACAGCGGCTTGAGCGTCGGCAAGCCGTTGCACGGCGGCGTACGCGTTTTGTATCAGCTCGCACACCGTGGTCAGCATTTGGGTCTGCATAGTCGCTTCGGCGTGGAGCGCGGTAAGCTTGGTTATATTATCCGCAAGCATGGTGGAAAACTTGACGGCGGCGGGCAGTATTTGCTTAAGCACCAGCTCGGACATAGTGCCCGCTTCTATGTTTATCACCTTGCAGTAATTTTCCAGCAGAATGTCTTTACGCGCATGCACTTCCTCGTCGGTGTAGATTTTAAGTCTGTCAAACAGCTCGACGTTTTTGGGAAGGTCGTAGTACGACAGCGCCTCGGGCGTGCTTTTAAGGTTCAACAGTCCGCGGCTTTTCGCCTCCTCCACCCACGCGTCGGAGTAGTTGTCGCCGTTGAACACTATCCGTTTGTGCGCTATATACTCGCGCTTAATCAGAGCCAACGCCGCCGCCTTAAATTCGGCGGGCTTAGCCTTTTCCAGCTCGTCGGCAAAGCCGTTAAGCACGTCGGCCACCGCGGCGTTTATCATTATGTTGGGGCAAGCTATATTGAGCGCACTGCCCAGCGAGCGGAACTCGAACTTGTTGCCGGTAAACGCAAACGGCGAAGTGCGGTTGCGGTCGGTCGTATCCTCGTATATCTCCGGCACAGACTGCACGCCGGTGCTTAGCCTATTGCCAACGCGGTTGCTGTACTCCTTGCCCGACGCGAGCGTTTCCAATAGGTCGGTTATCTCATCGCCCAAGAACATGGAAATTATTGCGGGCGGCGCCTCGTTAGCGCCCAAGCGGTGATCGTTGCCCGCCGACGCGACGGACAGCCGCAATAGGTCTTGGTGCTCGTCTACGGCCTTGATAACCGCGGTCAAAAACACCATAAATTGCAAGTTGTTTTTTAGGTCCTTGCCCGGCTCCAAAAGGTTTTCGCCGTCGCCGGTGGATATGGACCAGTTGTTGTGCTTGCCCGATCCGTTTACGCCCGCAAACGGCTTTTCGTGCAAAAGGCAAACGAGGTCGTGTTTTTCCGCGACTTGCTTCATAATAGCCATAGTCAGCTGGTTATGGTCGGTCGCAATATTGACGGTGGAATATATGGGCGCCAGCTCGTGCTGTGCGGGCGCCACCTCGTTGTGGCGGGTTTTGGCGTTTACGCCCAGCTTCCACAGCTCTGTATCCAAATCCTCCATATACCTAAGCACGCGCGTCTTAATACTGCCGAAGTAATGGTCGTCCAGCTCTTGACCCTTGGGCGGCTTGGCGCCGAACAGAGTGCGGCCGGTTATAATAAGATCGGGCCGTTTTTTGTACAGCTCGCGCGGGATCAAAAAGTATTCTTGCTCGGGGCCGACCGACGGAGTTACGCTGTCCGGCGTTTTGCCAAACAGCTTAAGCACGCGCTTTGCCGCCTTGCTCAACGCGTCCATAGACCGCAACAACGGCGTTTTTTTGTCGAGTACTTGGCCGGAATAACTGATGAACGCAGTGGGAATATACAGCACGCTGTCCTTGACGAACGCGTAGCTCGTGGGGTCCCACGCCGTGTACCCGCGCGCCTCGAAGGTGGAGCGCAGTCCGCCCGACGGAAAGCTGGACGCGTCCGGCTCGCCCTTTATCAGTTGTTTGCCGGAAAACTTCATAATCACCGCGCCGCCGTCTACCGGCTGGATAAAGCTGTCGTGCTTTTCCGCAGTAACGCCGGTCATTGGCTGGAACCAGTGCGTGTAGTGGGTAGCGCCCTTTTCTATAGCCCAGTCCTTCATTGCGGTAGCCACCTCGTCGGCGACGTCTGACGATATGGGTTTGCCCGTCCTAATGGTTTTTTGCAAGGCCTTAAACACATCCTTAGCCAGCCGCTCGCGCATTACGCGTTCGTTAAAAACCATAGATCCAAACAATTCGGATACGTCAATCATAAAAACCTCCGTCAAGGAACTGCCGATTAAGTGACGTGGCAAGATTGCCGCACGAACTTATTCAGCAGTTCCATAAGCACAAGGACGCCATACGCGTATGACGTCCTCGTGCTAAAAACATTATATTCCAACCACGCAAAAGTTGTCAAGCAATACTGCGCGATTACGCCACGCCACGGCAAAATTTGTTGCAAGGCCCTTGATTTTCGCGCAAAACTGTGCTAAACTGATTGTCGAACACTAACGCGCAGAGGATTTTGATGGGGAGCATTTGCGTTTTCAAACGGTACGAATACAAGTATCTGCTCACTGCCGAGCAGTATTTTGCCGTGCTAAAAGAAATAGAAAAACGCATGGCTACCGACAAGTACGGCAAGTCCACAATACAAAGTCTGTACTACGACACCGACGATTATTTGCTGGCTCAACGCTCGCTGGATAAGCCAAACTACAAGGAAAAACTGCGAATGCGCAGCTATTGCCAAGCCAATGGCGACGACGAAGTGTTTTTGGAGCTGAAAAAGAAGTACGACGGCGTGGTGTTTAAGCGGCGAATCCAGCTGACGGCGGCGCAAGCCGAGCGCGGACTGTTCGACTACGTGCGCACTCTGCCCGACCAGATAGCCAAGGAAATCGCGTACGCAATAGACATGTACAAAACGCTCGCGCCGCGAATACTGCTGTTGTACGACCGCACGGCGTACTTCGGCAAGGCCGAGGACGACGGCTTGCGCGTAACCTTTGATACCAACATTCGGTACAGAACGGATAGGCTCAACCTATGCGGCGGCACGGACGGCAAGCCGGTGCGCAACGACGGCAAAATACTTATGGAAATTAAGGCGGGCGCGTCAATACCACTGTGGCTGTGCAGACTTGTCAGCTCGCTCGGCATACGCAAAGCGTCCTTTTCCAAGTACGGCACCGCGTACGCTATAGAACACGACAACTTACATACGGAGGTAAAACAAGTTGGATAAATTTTTCGACACGGTACTAACCGACAAGCTGGACGCCGGCACCTTCTTTTTGTGTCTTGGCGTTGCGATAGCGACCGGCGTAATGCTGGCGTTTATGACCTACTACCGCTCGCGCTCGTCCAAAAGCTTTTTTATAACCACGGCTCTGCTCCCCGCCGCCGTCGCCACGATAATAATACTTATCAACGGCAACATCGGCGCGGGCATAACGGTAGCGGGCGCGTTCACGCTGGTGCGCTTCCGCTCGGCGCAAGGCACGGCCAAGGAGATATGCATAATATTCGTCGCCATGGTCGCCGGCCTCGCCTACGGCATGGGCTACCTCGCCTACGGCGCGATATTCTCGGTAGTGGCGGGCGCATGCCTTATGCTGTGCACACACTTTAGGCTGTGGGAAAGAAAGCCTAACGCCAAAGAGAAAACCTTACGCATAACGATCCCCGAGGACCTTGACTACACCACGGTGTTTGACGAGCTGTTCAATAAGTACACCGTAAACCACGAGCTTATACAAGCCAAAAGCGCCGACCTCGGCAGCGTGTTCCGCCTTACGTACAACCTTACGCTAAAGGACCCCGCGCAAGAAAAAGCGTTTATCGACGATCTGCGCGTACGCAACGGCAATCTGGAAATATCGCTCGGCCGAGCGGAATACCACGCCTTGGCAGACCTATAGTTAATTCGGAATTCAGAATTCGGAATTGATGGCATGTAGACAATACCACATAAAAGTAGCGATACCAATCCCCATCATTTCGACCGAAGCGCAATAGCGCGCAGCGGAGAAATCTAGGCGTTAGCCGCACAACTATTCAAACCAAAAAGGTTGAGGTTACGATTACTGTAGCCTCAACCTTTTTAATTCTTAATTCTGCATTCTTAATTCTGAATTACTCCGTTTCTCCCTTAGCTTCTTCAATCTGCTTCTTTGTCGGAATATCGCTCTTGGCGCGCTGACCGACGAATATGGGTTCGGCGCCCTCGTGGGTCAAGTCAACGAAGTACGAGTACCCGCTCGCCCACTGATCGACCTCGGCGTAGTAAGTGAAGTACCCCGCCGCGTAGTCGCAACCGAATGTGGCCGAGGAAGTGTTTTCGGCAAGCAGCTGCGCGGTGCCGAAGCCTTCCATATTAGTGAACAGCGGAACGCGGTAGTAGTCCGAGCTGCTGCCAGCAAAGTACAAATATCCGTCCTTGACGAACTGTGGCGTGCCGCTGTTGGTGCAAAGCGTTTGCACCTTTACCGGCTCGTTTTCATCGTTTTGATACAAAGTCATGCCACTACTCGTAACGCCAACGAAAAACACTTCGTTGCTCGTTTTGTCCGCGCGGAATGCGTAGGTGGACGTTATGGAGCTTGATATTGCTATCGGGAAGGTACCGTCAATATGGTCGGTTGCGGACGGCGCCTTTTTGTAGCTTTTGGAATGCTCCATAAGCATGTTGTGCAGATTGGTGTAGTGGATTTTGGTATCGCTTACTTCGGTCGTGCGGTAGAACAGAATGCCGTCGCGCACTGCCTCTATAGTTTCGGACTTGCCGTTCATGGACACAACGAAGTTCTCCTTGCCGTCGGGGCGCATAGCCTCGATAACGGTGCCCGCCTTTTGCGTGTCACTGTCCTTAACCTCGCGCACGAAGTAGATAAAGTCCTCGAGGTCGTTGGTGCTTATACCCTTGTAGTAAGTGTCCTTTACGGGGAAGTACACACTGGTCGCGTTTACCTTAAATATAATCGGGTCGTCGGCCTTAGCCTTGGCGGTATTGATTTTTACCGACACGATATTGCCGTCTTCCTTGACTACCAGATACACGCTGCCGCCGTACTTGTAGAACGCGTACGCGGACGACGAGGTATCTATCTTTTCGGTAGTGGTGTAAATTTTGGTCGGCTTGCCGCCGCTGAGCGGCATCATAAAGAAGTCGGTGCGCGTAGTCTGAACGGTGCCCGCCTTGTTCTTTTCGTTGTTGGGCGAAGCAAAGTACGCGTAGTTATCGTAAATAAACAAGCCGCCGTTGGCGTAGCCTTCGGTACCTATCGTTTTGGGCGCTATCTTGGTGGTGCCTACGATATTGATTTCGTTGTCGAAGTAGTCCTTGCCCTTTTCGTACTTGAACGCAATACCCTCGTCGTCGGCGGTAGCCACGAAGCTGAGCTTGTCGTTTTCGTCGCGCGCGCCGTTAAGCTGAGCGCGGTAAAGTCCGCCCTTTACGACGTCGTCCCAAATGTTGGCCTTGCCGTCCGAATCGGCGTAACCGCGGTAGCCGTTGACGAAGTAGATATTGTTGCCGTACGCCACCGTCGAGCCGCCTTGACTTGTTACGGCATAGCCGGTGTCTTGCGCCGAAAATTTAATTTCCGAGTAGTGGTCGCCGCTGCAACCTATCATTGCGGCGGGCGTTGCCGCAAGCACCGCGGCAAGCGCTATAGAAGTGGCAAGTTGAGTTTTTTTCATGTTTACTCCAAATAAAATGTTGACCGAATAAATTATTGCCGTTTTTGACTGCGGTTAATCCGCAAGCGGCAATGGATTAGTTTTTGATTTTGAACGATACGCGCGCGGCCAGCAGTCCGTCGCCGGCAACCTTGACTACCGCCTTGTTTTCGGCGGGGTCGGGTTTGATTACAGCCAGCGCCCTACCTCCGTAGGCGGGACAGCTGTCAAACGAATTTTTACGCAACATCGGGTCGGCGTTGACGAAGCCTATCAGCTCGCCGCCGGTCACGGTTACGTTAAGCTCGCGCATTGCGTACGGCACCAGCACGCCGTCGCGGTCGCAAACGTCTACGTACACGAACCCGACGTCCTTGCGCTCCACCGACAAGTTTTTGGCGTACGGCGTAAGCTTAATCATTTTAGGCGAACCGGCGGATTTAAGCTGGGATCTGGCGCACTCAGTACCCTTAAAGTACGCAACGGCCTCCAGCGTGCCGGGGTAATAATCTATACTGAACGACGCTATATGCTTGTTCACCTTGCCGGCCAGCTTGCGACCGACTATCTTTCCGTCAAGGTACAGCGCAACTACGTCGCCCGACGTGTAAACTTCCACGTTCACCTTTTGCCCGAGGTAGCGCGGCCAGTTCCACATATGCACCGGCTCGTCGCCGTCGGGGTCGCGCACTACGATGTACGCAATGCCGCGCTCGCCGAGCAATACGCGCTTGTACACGCTTTGCGGCTTGTCACAGCCTATGGCGTCGAGGTCGCCTATCGTGGTAATATTCTCGTTAAGCTTGCCGCCGCCGGGGTAATCCATACCGCATTCGTTAAAGTCGCCTATTACGCGGTCGTTCTTTTCGGTCGCGTCAAGGCTGTCGAACGCGTGCGCGCTGTCCGTGCGCGCGCCGATAACCGGTCTGTTGCGCTTGACGCGCTCGGTTTCGTACAGCGGATACAAGTAGTTGAACCCGCAAACGTCCACCGCGTCGAACGCACCGGCGGTCAGTTCGTCAAACAAGTTCTTTTCTCTGCCCGCGTTGATTGCCGCAGAATCGGTATCGAAAATCGTTTTGCGACAACCGGCTTGCTCCAGCTCGTTGCGCGTAGGTACTTGCTCGCGCGTGGATACCGTTACCGGCCGAGTGTCGTCAATCTCCTTAATTCTGCCCGTTATGGCCTTGATAAGCTCGTGACCGTCGTAGCGGTTGTAGCATTCGGCAACGTCGTCCGCAACGCCGTACACGGTAACTGACGGATGGTTGCGAAGCTCGACTATCTTGGTGAAAACCGAGTAATATCTGCGGTCGCCCAGCACGCCGCCCAGCGGCGATTTAGGCTCGTTAAGGCAAGGAAAAAGGTCTACGAATACGTACATACCCACGTCGTCGCACGCGTCCAGCGTAGCGGCAGTGGGACAGCCTACGTAATGCACGGCGTTGTAGCCGATTGCCTTAAGCGCTTCCAGCTTGCGCCTTTCGTTGCAGTACAGCGAAACGGCGCCGAGCGCAATATCCGCGTGCGATAGGTACGCACCCATAAGCAGCGTTTGGCGGTTGTTAATATACAGCCCGCGCGTCTGCGACAGCGAGCGCGACACCACGCCGAACCGCGTCGAAACGGCGCACGGCTCCGCGTTAGGCTCGGTGTCCGAGGTAAGCTTGGCCGTCATGGAATACATATACGGATCGGACGGCGACCACTCGTATGCGTTGTTTATGCGCACGCGCACGCTAAGCGTTTTTTGCTGGCCCGATCTGAGAAAAATTTTGCGTTGCTTTTTGCCCGCGCGTTTGCCGCGCGCGTTGAACACGGTGCAGTCCAGCACAAACTTGTGCGGCTTGTCCCCGTCGTTGAATATAGTCACTTCGGTATCGGCGTAAACTCTGTCGCCGACGACCGCGGTTTTTACAAACGGATAATCTATGCCGTAGGGCGTTGCGTTTTCGGCATGCACTATTTCTACGCCGCCGGCAATGCCGAGGCCCAAATACTTGTCCGACATTTCGGGCGAAGTCATAAGCACTATTTTTATAGTATTGTGCGCGCCCGCAAGGTTTACGGTAAACACGTACGGTGCGTAGCCGTTGTTGAGCAGACCGACGCTTTTGTCGTTAACAAATACCTCGCCGTAGCCGCAAACACCGGTAATTTTTACGTCGACCAAACCGTTGCCGTTTTTCACTTGCGGCAAAGCGCGGGTAAACGTAGCCCGCGCGGTGGGCACGTATCCGTTAAGCTCGCCAAACGCGCAAGTATAGTCGCGCGCGGCGTGCGCGGTTACGTCGTGCGGAAGATCGCAAGTATAGCTTTCGTCCCCGACTACCACACTCCAATTCGTGTTTAAATCGACACTTTTCATACTCTCATTATAACAACATGCAAAATAAATTGCAAGTGAATTAACGCGTTTTTTGTATTTACAAACCTAAAATATCCAAAAAACCGCCATTTTTAAGAGTATTTTGCGAAAGAAATATTCGGGGCGCAAACGACGCGCAATCGCACTAAACGGAACGTTAAACGCGCTCGTGCAGAACTCCGGTCGGCGCGGGCGCAAAAACGCGCGCACCCTCGTCCTTAAGCGCAGTATAGCACTCGTAAAACCGCTGAATATCGGTAAAATACCCAATAGTCATTCCGCCCGAACCGGTAAGGTTCACAGTCCCGCCGTACGAGCGCAACAGCTCGGCGTTCTTGGCAATTTCGGGTGAAAGACTCACCGCCGGCTCGTACAATGCGTTGCCCAGTCGCTCTATCGCCTTGCTATCTCCGTCCAGCAAAAGATTGCACAGCTCGTCCGTATCGGTCGGACAAAGCTTGCAATCGGTGTGAAGCTCGTCGAATTTTTTGTACGCCGCGGCGGTAGATACCGGCGCCGCCGGCAATCCCACCATAAACAGCTTAAGCTTGTTTTCTATAAAGAACAGCTCCTCGCCCAAGCCTTGCACGCGCGCCAACCCGCCGGTCAGCATAAACGGTACGTCGGACCCTACGGACAGCGCGACGGCGCGCATATCCACGCCGCGCGACGGAAGCTTGTACAGCACGTCCAGCGCGCGCAACACCGCCGCGCCGTCGGCAGACGGTCCGCCGAGTCCGGCGCCTATGGGTATGCGCTTTTCTACGGTTATATCAAAGCCGTTGCAACCGATTATATCTTGCACCGCCTTTGCCGCCTTGTACGCGGTGTTATTCTGCGCCGACACGGAGTCCGCGCCGATAAACTTAACGTTAATCCGTTCGTCGTCGCGCTCGGCTACCGTAACGGTATCGAACAAATCTACGGACATCATAACGCTATCCAGCACGTGCATGCCGCGCGCCTCGTCGCGGCCGGTTATATTAAGCGAAAGATTGACCTTTGCAAACGCTTTCAGTTTAACGGTATTACTCATACCACGATTATACACCGCGCAAAAAATATTTGTCAATCAAATAAAAAGGTTGAGATCCTTCACTACGTTCGGAATGACAAACAATTATACATGCAAACAATGTTTTGTCATTCCGAGCAAACGCGAAGCGCGCCGCGAGGAATCTCAACCTTATTTATAATTCTGCATTCTATATTTTTAATTCTGCATTTGATTTACTTATTACAAAAGTTAATCAACCTTTCCCCGCCGGAATACGGCGCGGTAGCGGCGTTTTGTTGCTGTACGCGTTCGGGCGAACAGCACAGCGCCTTGGCCGCTTGCCACAGCGTTTCGCCGGCCTTGGCTATGTGAATGATAACCGACGCGTCGGGACGGGCCAGCGCCTCGCCTTTTTCCACAGTGGCTATGCACTCGCATTCCGTCGCCGAGGACAGCATAAGCGTAAATGCGACCTCGGCCTTGATGTCGAACACCGACTCGCGCCGAATTTTTACGTTCACGTCGGTTACGGTGGCGGTTGCGGTTACGGCGGTTGCTTCGGTATGGTTGGCGAGCGGCATTGCAAACGGCAAGCGGAAAGCGAGCGAATCCACGGCGTTCTTTTCCGCATTGTAGTATATTATATCCCCGCCTACCAATCCTTCCACGTTGACGCGCTCGTTTTCTATCTTGGCCGAAGTGAGGGTGCAGAACGTGCCGGTAACGCACAAAACGTTGTCCGCGGCCAGTCTGTCCGCGTCGATAGGCACTTGGCCGTCCACCGTGTCGATAACGGTGGTAAGCGGCTCGACAGCTACGCACTTAAGCGTTTGCACGGTGGTCTGTAATTCGTTATCGGCGCAGAACACGTCGGTAACCACCTCGGCGGTAGCCAAGGTGAGCGCGGTGGCGCTGAGCCGCACGGTGGCGGCAACCTCTATGCGCCCGTCGGCAGTGAGCGTTGCCGAGCCGTCTGTAATATGCGCAAACGCAAACGCCGCATCACCGTCGTGCACCGGCGCCGCCACGCTCTTGACGAAGGGCGTGACTATGCGCATGGACGATACCGTTCCGTCGTCCGTGCGCACTGCGGCAAAGGTGTATACCGCGCCCGAAACCTTTATCTCGCCGTCGGCAGCTTCCGCACCGGTAACTACGGCGCGGCTCGTGGAATACAACACGTCCGTTATTTTGGGCGCGCCCACGCTGTCCGTTACGTAAACGATTTCGCTGACGTCGGCGCAAGCGGTGCTGTACGCAACCGTGCGCTTTTCGGCGTAAACGCCGTCGTCGGGCTGAGCTATGCACGCGTACTCGTCGCCCGCTACGGCAATAGCCGCGGTATCAACTACGGCAACAGCCTTGAGCGTGCCGTTTTCCACAGTCGCCTCCACGTTGACGATTTCGGGCAACAGCGTAACGGCCGTGCCCGCCGCAATCTGCGGCGAAGTTATTTTATCGGAAAACTCGGCAACGGCGGTTACGCACTGCACCGCGCCGTCCACAAGCACGAACACGACGAAGGTCGTTTTGCCGACGTACCGCGCCTCGCCCGCAAATACCTCGCTGGGCGTAGTAACGGCCGTTGCGGACGCAGACAACACCTTGCAATCGTCGTTTATAGGCTGACGCGCCTCAACCACCGCTTGGCCGCGCGCAACCCACGCAATTTCGTCGCTCTTAATATTGATGTTTTCGGGCATAATGCACTCCTTGAATTAGATATCACTGTATGATATTCTCGACGCTAAGCAATTATGCCGCATATAATTCGGATTTGAGAATTATGAATTAGGAATTATTGTCGAATTCAATATTATAGCGGCCGACGCCTAATAGAATAGATAAGAGATAAGATTTAATAGATAAGAATGAAGGAAAAAAATTTTATTAAATTAAATAAGGAAGCGAAGCTTAGTCCGACACTATTCACTATTCACTATTATTTATTCACTAACAAAAAAACCGCCCTCGGGCGGTTTTTTGTTATTTTCTATTGAACATTTTCGCGAGCGCGGCAAGCTTTTCTTCCATCGTCATGTTTTCGGTGGACGGCGCGCGCTCCTCGCGGTCGCGGTCGCGGTAACCGCTTTGGCGCTCACGGTCGAACTTTCTGCCGCCATGCTCGCCGTTGCGTTCGAACCTACGTTCGCCGTTACGGTTGTCGAACTTCTCTCTACGGTCGGAACCCTCGGCCGCACGCGCTTCGCGGCGGGCTTGGCGTTCCAAGTATTCTTGATGCTTCTTTTCGCGCTCGGCTTTGCGCTCCAAGTACTCTTGGTGCTTCTTTTGGCGTTCGGCCTTTTGCTCGGCGCGGTCTTGCTTTTGCTTGTCGTAGTCGGCCTTGCGTTGGTCGCGGGTTGCGGGGTCGAGCATAGTCAGCGCTATGCGGTGTTTTTCGCGATCCACGCTAAGCACCCACACGTTAATCTTGTCGCCCACCTTGAGCACGTCCGACGGATGACGAACGAAACCGTCCGAAATTTCGGATATGTGCAACAATCCGTCTTGGTGAACGGATATGTCCACGAATGCGCCGAAGTCGGTAACGTTGCGCACTACGCCGACTATCTGCATACCCTCTTTAAGGTCGTTAATGTCCATAAGGTCGGAACGAAGTATAGGCTGAGGCAGTTCGTCGCGCACGTCGCGGCCGGGCTTGATAAGCTCGGTAACTATGTCGTTGAGCGTAGGCACGCCCACGCCTATATCGGCGGCGACGGCTTCCTCGCCGGCGGCCTTAACCTTTTGCGGCAAATCGCCCAGCTTGCACTCCACTACGTCGGCGTTGGTGTAGCCGAACTTTTGTATAAGCTTTTGCGCCGCCTCGTACGATTCGGGGTGAACGGCGGTGTTGTCCAAAACGTTTTCGCCGCCGACTATGCGAAGGAAGCCGGCGCACTGCTCAAACGCCTTGGCGCCCAGCTTGGGCACCTCCAGCAGTTGCTTGCGCGAACCGAACGGCTTGTTGGAACGGTATTCAACAATGTTCTTTGCGGTGGTTGCGTTAAGGCCGGACACGTACGACAGCAGAGTGTGCGAGGCGGTGTTAAGGTCCACGCCAACGCTGTTTACGCAGTCCTCAACCGCCGCTTCCAGCGACGAAGTGAGCCGCTTTTGCGGCATGTCGTGCTGGTACTGACCAACGCCAAGCGAGCGCACGTCAACCTTAATCAGCTCTGCCAGCGGGTCGAGCAGTCTACGCGCAATGGAAATCGCACTGCGGATAGTAAGATCGAGCTCGGGGAACTCTTCCGCGCCCAGCTTACTGCCGCTGTACACCGACGCGCCCGATTCGGACACCACGGCGTACTGCACCGGTCTGTCCAGTTCTTTTATAAGCTCGGCCACGAATATCTCCGATTCCTTGGAGGCCGTGCCGTTGCCTATGGAAATGCAGTCTACGTTGTATTTGTAAATAAGCTCTTTCAAGGTTTCCTTGGCTTGCTCTATTTTCTTTTGCGGCGGCGTGGGGTACACTACCGAGCTTGCCAAAAACTTGCCCGACGCGTCGATAACGGCAATCTTGCAGCCCGTTCTGTACGCGGGGTCGAGGCCGAGAATAACCTTGCCCTTGAGCGGCGGCTGCAGGAGCAGCGGTTTAAGGTTGCGCTCGAAGGTCTTGATAGCTTGCTCGGACGCGCGATCGAACAGTTCGTTGCGCACCTCGCGCTCTATGCTCGGCGCAATAAGGCGCTTGTAGCTGTCCTCTATCGTTCTGTCCATAAGCGCGTCGAATGCGGACGACTTCTTTTTGGCCGCGGCAATAACGTTGCGCGCGACGACCTCGTCCACAACCACCGACACCTTAAGGCAGCCTTCCTTTTCGCCGCGGGTAACGGCAAGCACGCGGTGGCTGGGTACGGTAGATACCGCTTCGTCAAACTTAAAGTAGGTTTCGTATACCTTTTTCTTTTCGTCATCGGTGCAGCTTTCGTCAAGTGCGGCGGTAAGCCGACCGTTGCCGAGCGCGTTTTCGCGCAAGGTCTTGCGGATAGCCGCGTCGTCCGATATGCGTTCGGCAATAATGTCGCACGCGCCGTCGATAGCGGCCTTGCTGTCCGGCACTTCCTTTTCGGCGTCGATATACGGCGCGGTAAGCTCGGCCTCGTCGTAGCTTTGCAGTTCTTGCGCCTCTATAATATCGGCAAGCGGCTCCAGCCCGCGCGCAATAGCGACGGACGCGCGAGTCTTTTTCTTTTGCTTGTACGGACGGTAAATGTCCTCCGCCTCGGTAAGCGTTTTTGCGGCGGACAGCGCGGACGCCAGTTCGTCCGTCCACTTACCTTGCGACTCTATGGACGCTTGAATCTCCTCCTTGCGCTTTTCCAGACCCTTAAGGTAATCGTAGCGCTCGGACAGCTCGCGTATAACTTGGTCGTCGGTCGCGCCGTGCATCTCCTTGCGGTAGCGCGCGATAAACGGTACGGTATCGCCTTGATCCAAAAGATCGACGATGTTAGAGCAGTGTTCTTGTTTCAGTCCGAATTCCTCGGCAAGTTGTTTCTTTACGTCCATAAACTCCTCGTAAAAAAGTCGGCATAATTTGCCGATTTCATAATACTATATTACACCATTTTATCAATAAAATCAAATATTTTTACACACAAAAATAAGGATGAGATTCCTCGCGTTGATCGGAATGACAAAATAGTTTTTTTGTCATTCCGAACGCAGTGAAGAATCTCAACCTTATTTAGGCGAACCGCCGCACGCATGTTAAGCAGTGATTACATGCCAACAATACGCGTAAAAGTTTCTTGCCTACTTCTTTTCAAAGAAGTAGGTTCTTAATTCTTAATTGCGCTACGCGCCGTCAGCTTGTACGTAATATAGTACCCGCCGAACAACGCCGCAAACATATACGGCGCAAGCACGCTGCCGGTAAGTATTACGTACAACGTAAACGCCCCGCCCACTACTATGACGACGAGCATGTCCAGTATTACGGTTACCGGCAAAATATCGGTGCGCTTTGCAAGCAGACTTTCGCCCATGTACAAAAACCGCCCTATGATGCCCAGCCCCAAGCAAAACAAAAATGCGTACGTTTCGCTCATTTGAAAATCCGTTTGAGCAGCGGCACGCGCGCGGCGGCGTACTTTATTCCGTCTATATTGCCTTGCAACGTAAGGTTGCCGTCGGTATCGTCAAATTTGGCGATCTTAAGCGCCGAGCCGGTCACTATCAGTCTGCCCAGCGCAGTGGTCAAATCCACTTGCGTTTCGGTAGCGCCGTCCACCTTGGCTATGCCGGTCATAACCGCCTTTTTTCTGTCGGTCATGTTCACCGAATGGGAGGTAAATTTATTGCCGTTGATTATTTTTTCGTCTTTCATACCAACATACTATGCGCCGCGCGTTAGCAATATAAGCAAAACGGAAAAATAACTTTAATATTGCCTTATATTTATTGTTGCGGAAAATCGAGTTTTATTATATAATATAAAGGAAAAATCAACACTGCAATGAGGTTAAAAATGGACGGCGAATTATCCGAACTGCTAAAAGGTCTGCTAAAGCTGTGCGAAAGCGATATTACGGACGACGAACTGGCAGAAGCGTTAAGCGACTACCACGAAGCCGATATAGCCGACGTATATCCGTTGCTCAGCGAAAACGCGCACAAGCGCTTGGCGCACGTACTGCCGCCAAGCGTTATTTCCGATATTTTCAGTTACCTCGACAACGCCGAGGAATACATCGAAAAGATGGACGCCGAGCGCGCCGCGGACATTATAGAATCGATGGACGCGGACGACGCCGTTGACCTACTGGACGAGCTTAACGAGGACGTGCGTAGCGAGATTATAGAATTGATGGACGACGAGGCCGTCGAGGACATCAAGCTTATAAACTCGTACGACGAGGCCCAAGTCGGCTCGCGCATGACTACCAACTTTATCATCGTCAAAGTCGATATGACTATTAAGCAAGCGATGAAGACGATGGTAGAGCAAGCCGCCGACAACGACAACGTTTCCACCATTTACGTGGAAAACGAAAACGGCGAATACTGCGGCGCCATAGTGCTTCGCGACCTTATAGTCGCGCGCAAGGACGCCGCGCTTACCGATATAATAATGACCTCCTATCCGTCGGTCGCCGCTACCGAAAGCATTGAGGAATGTATAGAACGTCTAAAGGATTACGGCGAGGATTCCATTCCCGTGCTCGGCGCCAAAAACGAGGTGCTGGGCGTAATTACCTCCACCGACCTCGTGGAGGAGGTGGACGACCAGTTGGGCGACGACTACGCAAAGCTCGCCGGTCTTACGTCCGCCGAGGACATGGAGGAGTCGCTCCCCCGCTCGATCAAAAAACGCATACCGTGGCTAATGATACTGTTCTTTTTGGGACTGGGCGTTTCCACCGTCGTCGGGTCGTTCGAGCACGTTATCAGCTGTCTGCCCATAATAGTCAGCTTCCAGTCGCTGGTGCTGGATATGGCCGGTAACGGCGGTACGCAAAGCCTTGCCGTAACAATCCGAGTGCTTAGCGACGAACAGCTAAAAGGCAAACGCGTGCTAAAGCTGATATTCAAGGAACTACGCGTCGGCGTGGTAAACGGTATTATTTTAGGTTCGCTGTCTTGCCTCGTCGCCGGAATATTCGTGCTCGTCACCACCGGCTGCACCGCCGGCTACGCGTTCACCATGTCGGGCTGTATCGGCCTTGCGCTGTTCTTGGCAATGACGCTGTCCAGCCTATTCGGCACCACCATTCCGCTTCTGTTCAAAAAAATGAAAATCGACCCCGCCGTCGCTTCCGGTCCGTTCATAACCACTATCAACGACCTCGTGGCGGTAGTCACCTACTACGGACTTGCATGGTTACTTCTAATCCAGCTCGCACTGTAAAAAGATTAAATCGACACTTTAACGAGTGTCGATTTTTTATGCCCGAATATTATACCGTTGCGCTACAAATACTATATCCGCACAATACAAATAACGGAGAATAGTATGGACATCAAACAAAGAATTAAATCGGCGTGGAAGCATTTAATGGGCAAAGCGAACGACAGCGAGCTGGGTGCAGACGAGGTGGTAAAAAAGGAAGTGTTTCCCAAGCCCGCAAAAGCAAAGGCTAAAACGACCGCCAAAAAGTCGACTACAAAAACCGACGGCGCGAGCAAGCCGTTATCCAAGCGCACCCGCCCCACCAACCCCGACTACCGAATGATAAATCCCGACGGCGGAGTAGACGCGGGGAAAAGCTGAGCGGCGCAAGCGCCTAATAGAATAAATAAGAGATAAGATTGAATAAATAAAAATGTAGGAAAAAAATTTTATTAAATTAAATAAGGCGCGGCAAAGCCGCGGGTCCGACATTATTCACTATTCACTATTCACTATTCACTATTATCTATTCACTAAAAAAATCGGTGATTACTTATCACCGATTTTATTGCTATACAGCTCGCACACCTCGTCGAACTCCGGTATGCTCTCCGCCGCGCCGTGCCGCGATACGGTAAGCGACGCCGCGCGCGTGGCAAACAAACACGCTTCCTTAAACGAGTACATACCTACGTGCGGATAGGTAAGCGCCATTGCGCCGACGAATGTATCGCCCGCGCCGGTCGTGTCTACAACCGGCACCTTTCGCGCCGGTATATGCGCAACCAGCTTGCCGCCGTCCGATATGGCACAGCCGTTTTCGCCAAGCGTAAGCACTACGTACCGCACGCCGCGACGGTGAAATTCCTTCATTGCCGCAAGCTGGGAATCCCAGTCCTTGGGGTTTATGCCGGTCAGTATTTGCGTTTCCGTTTGGTTGGGAGTAATAATATCGGTATTGCAGTAAAAGTCGTCGGGCAGCTCCTTGGCGGGCGCGGGGTTGAGTATGGTAGTCATACCGTACGCACGCGCTTGGCGCAAAGCGTAGCCCACTATATACGTGGGCACCTCCAGCTGACAAAGCAGAGTATCGGAGCTTGTGGCGTTTTGCAACGCTTCGTCAACGTCCGACTTGCTTATGCCGAGGTTTGCGCCGCCGTATACTATTATACGGTTATCCTTGCCGCCGACCATACACACCGCGGTGCCGGTAGATCTGTTCACTTGCCGCACGTACTCCGTGCCTACGTTATATTCGTTAAGCTTGGCAATAAGCTCGGCGCCCACGGCGTCCGTACCCACCTTGCCTATCATATGCACGGACTTTCGTCCGTCGGCGTACTTGCGCGCCAGCCGCGCTATGGCAACGGCTTGATTGGCGCCCTTGCCGCCCAAGCCGGTTTGACAGCCGTCGGCAATCATCGTTTCGCCTTTTTTGGGTATGCGTTCGACGTCGAGCGATATATCGTTGTTAATACTACCCAGAACGTAAATCATTCGTTATCTCCTTGACTTTGTCCGTCCGGCTTGTCGCGTCGACCTTCGACAAGCGTTTTGCCGCCGTGCTTGCGCTCGTGCGTACGGCGGCGCTGTTCGTACGCTATTTTTTCCATTGCCTCGCGTTGAGAGCCGGACGGCGACTTAATGGAAAACGCTATGTTGGTTAAGTGGTCGGCAATACGCTCGAGCGCGCTGATAATGGAATAGAAGTACGTGCCGCTTTCCACCGAGCACCCGCCGGCGTTAAGCCGCGCTATGTGATTGTTGCCGAGCAAGCGCTTGGTAATATCCACTTCCTCCTCGCGCTCGGAAAAGCCTTTGAGCCTATCCACGGCGTTGTTGGTAAAAATGTACATTGCCTCGTCGAACATTGCCGTAACCTTGTCGTACATATCCTCCAGCTCGTCCAGCGCCTCTTGCGTAAACACGCAATCGTTCTCGCGCATGGCCGTTGCTATTTCCATAAAGTTTTCGGCGTGGTCGGCAATACGCTCTATATCGCTTACCACATGGTGCAACGAGCCGACGAACTTTTCGTCCGACCTAAGAAGCGCCAGCGACGACAGCTTGATCAAATACTTGCTCACGCCCTTGTTGATAAAGTTGATGCGTTGCTCGTCCTTTTCCACCTTGTCGCGGTCGGACAAATCTTGCGTAAACACGGCTATCATTGCGCGCTTAAGATTGGTCTTTGCCATAGTCGCCATGTTATCGACCTCGCGCTTTACTTGCGCGACGGCTATGGGCGGGGTCTGCAAAAATCTGTCGTCAATGTAGTACATGTGCGGCGCTTCGTCGTCCCCGCCCCGACGTTCCTTTACGAACGCCGTCGCCAACTTGGTAAGCGGCTTGATAAACGGAACGAGCATAAGCGTTGTTATAACGTTAAAGAACACGTGGAACAGCGCGACTTGCATTTGCGTGCTGCTCGTCATTTGCCCGAACAGCCACACCACGCCGTCTTGGAATATCCAAATAAAGGTGGTGAACACGATAGTGCCTATGGCGTTGAACAGCAAGTGAATGACGGCCGTGCGCTTGGCGTTGGTGCTCGCGCCGAACGACGCGATTATGGCGGTAACGCACGTGCCGATATTTGTACCGAGTATAATGAACAGCGCGCTCTGCATGGGTATTATGGGCGCGCCGCCGGCAACCGGCGCCGCCATGGTTACGACCAGTGCGGTCATAGCCGTGGACGACTGAAACAGCGCCGTGCATACTAGGCCTATAAGTATAAGCAGTAGCGGAAAGTCAACGGCCACGAACAATTTCTGCAGTGCGTCGGACATAACAGCCGAGCTTTTAAGCGCTTGGCTCATAAACGACAGACCGACGAACATCAGTCCCAAACCGGCTATGGCCGAGCCGATTTTCTTTACGGTATCGTGCTTGGCGAACATAGTCATTGCCACGCCGATAAACGCTAGTATAGCCATGTACACGCCTATATCGAAGCCGGACAGCGCTATAATAACGCCGGTAAGCGTCGTGCCGATATTGGCGCCCATAATAATGGACGTGGCTTGGAACAGCGTCATAAGTCCGGCGTTTACGAAACCGATAACCATAACGGTGGTAGCGGCGGACGAGTTTACCAGCACAGTAGCAACGGCGCCCACGCCGATGCCGGCAAAGCGATTGTTGCTTATTTTGCCGAACATCTTGCGCATGCCCTTGCCCGCGCTTCGTTCCAAACCCTCGCTGAGCATTTTCATACCAATCATGAGCACGCCCAGTCCGGCTATTAAAGTGAGAATACTCGTAAAGACTTCCAAACCGATACTACCCTATTATATAATACTATTTAAGTATACGCCAATATTTGCATATTGTCAAGCGAGCGCGATAACGCGGAATTCTGAATGGGTAATTCTCTCTCTTTTGTCCTACGTAGCACCGAAGGTATTCCGAGCATTTTATGCCCGCCGAGGAATCTCATCCTTATTGCCGCGTATGCGCCAATCTCTTTTTGTCCTACGAAGCAAGCCCTTGGGCTTATTCAGAGCAAGCGCGAAGCGCGCCGCGAAGAATCACATCCTTTTTATAATTCTTAATTCCGAATTCATAATTCCGAATTCCGAATTACCTTGACATTCCATTTATCACTATAATATAATAGTGTCGTATGTTTAAACTTTTGCGATTTCTAAAAGGAATGATCCCCGCCACGATTGCGGCGCCGCTGTGCAAGCTGATAGAGGCTATTTTCGAGCTTGCGGTGCCAATGATAATTGCGAGCGTGATCGACGTAGGTATAGCAAACGGCGACAAGTCGTACGTAATCAAGTACTGCTTGCTTATAGGCGGGCTGGCAATAGCGGGATTTTTAATTTCGGTTACCGGCCAGATTCTCGCCGCCAAGGTGGCTATGGGCTTCGGCACTAAGCTTAGGCAAGCGACGTTCAAGCGCATAAACAAGCTGCCTATTTCCACCACCGATAAGATAGGCAACGCGTCGCTCGTCACAAGAATCACCGGCGACGTAACCGGCTGTCAAAACGCGGTCAATCTGTGCTTGCGGCTGGTACTGCGCATGCCGTTCGTGGTGATAGGCGCATTCGTCATGAGCATGATTATCGACCCCATTCTGTCGCTTATGTTCCTTGCCATGACGGTGGTGCTGTCTTGCACTATATGGTTGGTGCTTCGGCTCACTATGCCGCGCGTAAAGCGGGCGCAGAAAAACCTTGACGAGATTTCGCGCACCACCGCGCAGAGCATTACCGGCTCGCGCGTAATCCGCGCGTTTTCCAAGCAAGCGGACACCAAAGCCGACTTCGACGGCGTGGCCGATACTACCGCCAAGACCAACATCGGCGCGGCGCGAATTTCCACTCTGCTCACCCCGCTCACCTTTGCGGTGGTCAACCTTGCGATAATCGCAGTGCTGTGGTTCGGCAGCGTAAAGGTTAATATCGGCACGCTTACCCAAGGCGAAACGTTCGCGCTGATCAACTACCTACAGCAAGCGTTTTTCGTAATAGTCAACATCGGCAACGTGTTTTCCACCTTCACCCGCTCGTCGGCGTGCGCCGCGCGCGTAAACGAAGTGCTGGACGCGCCCGAGCAACCCAACGGCACGCTTACCGATATTCCGAGCGACTGCGACGAAGTACTGCGCTTTGACGGCGTGTACTTCGCCTACGACGGCGACTACGACGTACGCGACGTATCGTTCACGCTCAAGCGCGGGCAAACGCTGGGCATTATCGGCGGCACCGGCAGCGGCAAGTCCACCGTAATCGCGCTTGCCGAAAAGTTCTATATTCCCGCCAAGGGCGAAATATCGTTCTGCGGCAAGCCGTTAAACGAATATGATATTACCGCAGTGCGCCGCGCAATAGGTTACGTGCCGCAACGCGCAGCTCTGTTGCGCGGCTCGCTGTCGTCCAACCTCCGCGTGGCCGACGAGTCCGCCACCGACGAGCGGCTGATTCAAGCGCTGAATGTAGCGCAAGCCGCCGAGCTCGTGCAGTCGATAGGACTGGACGGCGTTATAGAAAACGACGGCAAAAACTTGTCGGGCGGGCAAAAACAGCGCGTATCAATAGCTCGGTCGCTCTGCCGCGACAACGTTCTGTACTTGTTCGACGACGTCACCTCAGCGCTCGACTACCGCACAGAGCGCGACTTTATCAACGCGGTCAAACAGATTGACGGCGCCAAAGTGTTCGTATCGCAACGCATAAGCGCCGTGTCCGGTTGCGATAATATTATCGTACTCGACGGCGGCAAAATAGTGGGCGTCGGCACGCACGAGCAGCTAAAATCCGACTGCCCTCTCTACGCGGAATTCTGTTCCTCTCAATCGTGATTGCTATGAAAAAACAAACTGCAAAAAAACGGTCGACCTTGCGCCGACTCATGAAGTATCTCAAACCACACGGCGGTCTGCTTGCACTCGCGTTTATCTGCGCGGTAATCACCGCGGCGGCAATGCTGTTTACGCCGGTGATTATAGGCGACGCCGTGGACTGCATAGTCGGCAAGGGCAACGTCAACTTCGGCAAGCTTGCCGTCTACCTATGCGTGCTTGCCGGACTGATTGCCGCAGTACTGTTGTTCCAGTGGCTTATGAACCTTTGCGCCAACCGCGCCGCGCATCTTGCCGTTGCCGACGCACGCAAGGCGGGATTCGCCGCCGTAGTCGACGCGCCGCTGTCCTACGTCGATACCCAATCCCCCGGCGATATTACCGCGCGTATATCGGTCGACGCCGACCAGATAGCTGACGGAATAGTCCAAGGCGCGACCCAAATATTTACCGGCGTGGTAACCATAATCGGCACGCTCGTGTTTATGATACGCATCAGTCCGTGGATAGCGCTTGCCGTGGCGGCGCTTACACCGCTGTCGCTGCTCGTGTCGTACTTCGTGGCACGCGGCTCGCACAAGTACTTTACCCAGCAAACGGCGGTGCGCGGCGAGCTGTACGCCCACACAGAAGAAACGGTGCGCAGTCGCGCGTTGGTGTCCGCATACGGCTATGCCGAACGCGCCGAGCGCGACTTCGATTCGACCAATACCGAGCTTAAAAAATGCGGGTTCAAGGCGCTGTGCTTTTCGTCGCTCGTCAATCCGTCAACAAGGCTTATCAACTCGCTGGTGTACGCCGTAGCGGCGGTTATGGGCACGGTGTTCGCAATCAACGGTCAAGTCACCGTCGGCGGCATAACGCAACTATTGCTGTACGCCAACCAGTTCGCCCGCCCGCTCAACGAGATAACCGGCGTAATAACCGAATTCCAAACCTCGCTCGCCGCGGCGCAACGCATACTCGACTTGACCGAAGTCGCACCGCAAAACGACGACGGCGCCGAGCTTAAATCGGACGGAAATATATCCGTGCAAGGCCTCGACTTTTCGTACGTGCAAGACCGCCCGCTCATACAAGACATGAATATCGCAGTAAACAAAGGCACGCTCGTCGCCATAGTCGGCCGCACCGGTTGCGGCAAGACCACGCTTATCAACCTACTAATGCGCTTTTACGATCCGGTAAGCGGCCAAATACTTTTCGACGGCACACCCGCCGAGGAGTTCAGCCGCAGTAGCGTGCGCAAAAATTTCGGAATGGTCCTTCAGGACAGCTGGATATTCAAGGGCACCGTGCGCGACAACATAGCCTACGGCAAGCCGAACGCCACCGACGAGGAAGTCCGCGCCGCCGCGCGCGCCGCCGATATAGACGGATTTATCGAGCGCTTGCCCAACGGCTACGACACAGTTATCGACGACGGCGACGGCATTTCCCAAGGCCAAAAACAGCTTATCAATATCGCGCGAATAATGCTCGTCGACCCGCCTATGCTGATATTGGACGAAGCAACCAGCAACATCGATACCCGCACCGAAAAGCGCGTGCAAGCGGCGTTCGACAGACTGCTCCGCCCCGAAAACGGCAACAAAAAGACCGGCTTCGTGGTAGCGCACCGACTGTCCACCATAGTCCACGCCGACGTAATACTCGTTATGGACAAGGGCAAAATTATCGAGCGCGGCACGCATACCGAACTGCTCAAAAAGAACGGCGCGTATGCTTCACTATACCAAGCGCAATTCGCACGCACATACGATACGATAAAAGCATAAACATATTATGCTATGACAATACATAAATCAATCAATACGTTAATAGGCAACACGCCTCTTTTGCAAGTGGTAAATTACAGTCGCGCAAACGGTTTATGCGCGGCTGTTTTTGCTAAGCTCGAATACCTAAATCCGTGCGGATCGGTCAAGGACAGAATTGCCGCTGCAATAATAGACCACGCCGAAGCAAGCGGCAGACTAAAGGCGGGCGGCACGGTTATAGAACCGACGTCGGGCAACACCGGCATAGCGCTTGCCGCAGTTGCCGCCGCGCGCGGATACAATATGATAGTGGTCATGCCGGACAGCATGAGCGTAGAACGCCGCAATATAATCAAGGCGTACGGCGCGCAAGTGGTGCTTACCGACGGCAAGCAAGGAATGAAAGGCGCTATCCAAAAGGCCGAGGAGCTTGCGCAGAAAGTAGACGACGCGATAATAGCCGGACAGTTCGACAACCCGCAAAACCCGCTTGCGCACTACCGCACGACCGGTCCCGAAATTTGGCGTGACATGGACGGCAAGGTGGATATATTCGTCACCGGCGTAGGCACCGGCGGAACGATTACCGGCGTAGGCAAATACCTAAAGGAACGCAACGCGAATATACGAATAGTCGCCGTCGAACCGAGCAATTCCCCAATGCTGTCGCAAGGCAAAAGCGGCGCGCATAGGATACAAGGCATCGGCGCGGGGTTTATTCCCAGCACGCTCGACGCGTCGATTATCGACGAAGTGGTAACGGTAACCGACGACGACGCGTTTTGCGCCGCAAAAAGCTTAGCAAGAACCGAGGGCGTACTGTGCGGCATATCGAGCGGCGCGGCCTTGCACGCCGCAACGGTTATTGCACAACGCAAACAAAATATCGGCAAAAATATAGTCACAATCCTCCCCGACTCCGCCGATAGATATTACTCAACGAGTCTGTTTGATAATTAAAATAACATGCAATAATTCCCAACCGTATATTTCATTCGACAACAAAAAACCCCGCAAACGGCGGGGTTTTATTTTACAGTTACGCCTTGGGTCCGGCCGCGACGATGGTCGCGTCAAGGTCGTATTTTTTGATGTTCTCGGCAAAGTCGTGCGCCAGCTTTTTGGCAAGGCGGTCGTACTCGGCTTTGTCCTTCCACACGTTTTTGGGATTGAGGATATTGCTTTCCACGTTCGGGCAAGTTTTGGGTATTGCAAGGCCGAAGAAAGGCTCTACCTCGTACTCGACGTCGGCGAGCGTGCCGTCAAGCGCGGCGGTGACTATCGCGCGAGTTGCGGGCAAGCTCATGCGCTTGCCAACGCCGTAAGCGCCGCCCGTCCAGCCGGTGTTGATAAGGTACACGTCGGAACCGTGCTTTTCTATCTTTTCGCCCAACAGCTTTGCGTACTCGGACGAAGGCAACGGCATAAACGGTGCACCGAAGCAAGTGGAGAAGGTGCTGACCGGATCGGTTATGCCGCGCTCGGTGCCGGCGACCTTGCTGGTGTAGCCGGACACGAAGTAGAACATGGCTTGCTCCTTGGTGAGCTTAGCAACCGGCGGCAGAACGCCGAACGCGTCGGCCGTAAGGAATATAACCGTCTTGGGGTGCTTGCCAACCGACGGCACCACCTTGTTGGGAATAAAGTCTATCGGGTAGGACACGCGCGTGTTTTCGGTAAGCGAACGGTCGGTGTAGTCGGGCTTGCGCGTTTCGGGATCTACGACCACGTTTTCCACGAGCGCGCCATGACGGATAGCGCCGTAAATTTCGGGTTCGTGCTCCTTGCTGAGGTCTATGCACTTTGCGTAGCAGCCGCCTTCGATATTGAATATGCCGTCGTCAGACCAGCCGTGCTCGTCGTCGCCTATAAGGCCGCGCTTAGGGTCCGCGGACAGCGTTGTCTTGCCGGTGCCGGAAAGGCCGAAAAACAACGCGGTATCGCCGCTTCCGTCAAGCGCCATGTTGGCCGAGCAATGCATGCCGAGCACGCCCTTTTGCGGCAACAAGTAGTTCATAAGACTGAACACCGACTTTTTCATTTCACCGGCGTACTTGGAGCCGACCACGAGAATAATCTTTTTGTTGAGGCAAAGCAGTATTGCCGCCTCGCTGTTGGTGCCGCACTCCTTGGGATCGAGCTTCAACCCGGGGACGGCAATAAGCGTGTAGTCCTCTTTAAAGCTCTTAAGCTCCTTATCCGTCGGGCGAATGAGCATGTTGTTCATAAACAGATTTTCGGACGCGTACTCGTTGATTACGCGTACCGCCACGCGGTACTTGGGGTCGGCGCCGGCAAAGCCGTCGAACAAGTAAACGTTCTTGCCGGACAAGTACTCGCCCACCTTTTTGTAAATAAGCTCGAATTTATCAAGCGGGAACTTTTTGTTTTCGGTGCCCCAGCCGATTTTTTCGGATACGCCAGCCTCGTCGACTATAAAGCGGTCCTTGGGCGAACGACCGGTGTACGCGCCCGTTTCCACAAGCAACGCGCCGGTATCCATCAACTTGCAAGGTTCGGTGGCAAGCGCCTCCTCGGTAAGAACCGCGGGAGCAAGATTGCGATCGACTTTTTTAGGGTTTTTAATCCCATACTTTTCAATTCCGTAGGTTTGCATATATACTCCTTTGCGCTGACCGCGCATAAATTGTTGACCGTGTTCGTCGGATTATAGGCCGTCCGTCGTCGGTTGCGGAACACGCCCAAGTGCCTCGCCGAGCAATCGAACGTTTACCGCGCCCAACTCCTCCGCGCGCGCCGTGGCGGCAAAGCCGAGCTTAGCAAGCGCGTCTACGACGTCTTGTTTATTTATGCCGGCCGTCGTAAGATTGTTTACAAGCGTTTTGCGTTTTTGCGCAAAACAAATTTTTATAAACGCGTCCAGCTCGTCGGTGAGCGCCGCGCCTTGTATGCGGTCGAGCCGAATAAGCGTGCTGTCCACGTCGGGCATAGGCGTAAAATCCCACGACTTAATATCCCGAATTTTGCTCGGAACAGCTACGGCTTGAACGGACGCCGAAAGCGCGCCGAAGTCACTGCCGTCCGTCGCGCAAATCCTATCCGCAACTTCCTTTTGCACGAGGCAAGTTATAGACCCGCACAGCGTAGACTTTAAAAACAAAAATATAAGCGGCGTAGTTATATAGTACGGCAGATTGGCTATAACGATATACGGCTCGCCTATCAGCATATCCACCGTTTCTATACCAAGCTCCAGCACGTTATTGCTGAACAACCGCACGTTTTCAAACCCATCCAGCGTTTCGCCAAGTATGGGGAACAGCGTTTCGTCAATCTCGAACGCGCATAGTGCGGAAGCACGCTTTGCAATGGCACGCGAAAGACTGCCGCTGCCCGCGCCGATTTCCACGACGCATTTGCCGTCGGCGCCGCCCGCCTCGGCAATCTCGTCAAGTAGGTCGTCGTCAAAAATAAAGTTTTGTCCCAACGCCTTTTTGTACTTGAACTTATGTTTAGTTAAAATTTGTTCTATATCGACCATAATTCCACAATTACAGTATATCACAAGGTAGATAAAAATGCAAGTCTTTTTACTTTCGTGTGTTTGCCGAATAATTAGTTTTTGGTTACACCCGAATAGTAGCGTGTCGATACATATTTATCAACGCCACTATTACTGTATTTACTGAATTTAATTCGGTTGAGATTCCTCGGCTGGCAAAAAATGCTCGGAATGACAAAAGTGAATTACCTTCCCTTGGGGGAAGGTGTCGCGCAAGCGACGGATGAGGGCAATTCTTAATTATCTTTTCGGCGCAAGTCCGACAACTGATTGGAAATTTCGTCAACAAATTTCTTGGCGGGCGCGTGGCCGGCCTTAGCAAACTCCAATATTAAATCGAAAAGGTACTCGTATATACTGCTACCGTTTTTCCAAGCCAACGCCTCGTACAGCACATGCCGAATACGCGAAAAAAAGTATTCGTCGTCGTTAAAGCACGACAACAGCTTATAGGTATACTCTGCTCGCGTGCCCTCGCACCGGCCGTCGTAGGCGTAGCCGTTAAGGCACGCACCGAGCACCGCCGTGCGGTAAGGTTCCTTGTCCGCACAGCTTTCGAGGAATCGTATGCACCTACCTTGCCCCGCCTTTAACGCTATTTCAAATTGTTCAACCGTCATATCTTTCACACGCATATTATACCATTGCCCAGCCGACAAATCAACCGCAAAATATTAACGGCATGTTAAAATTTCATTAAATTTATATTTATTCGTTGCATAATCAATACTTTGTGCTATAATGCAAGTATGAACAAAAAGAGCTTGTTATCGTTACTGCTGTTCGCCGCAACGACCGTGTTGAGCTTTGCGACGGTACATATAATGCCGCTGATTACGTCGGACAAATGGGTGGGCGTTTCCGTCGCAATACCAACTTTCGTATTAGCAACCATCGTGCTTTTGGTTATAAACAAAGTGATCGAAAAGTACACTACGGTTGCGCAGTGCATTACGCTTGCCGTAAACGCGATTGCCGACGGAATGGCCATAAGCAGTTTGTTTATGCACTTGGGCACGTTCCCCGAAATTTGGCAGACCGCGCTGGCCGCGGCGGGACTTATAGCCGCGTACGCGTTGTACTTGGCTATAACTTATATACCGTTTGCGCGCAAGCACTATATAATAAGCATGACGATTTACGCACTTATAGTTATAGGCGCGGTATCGACGTGGTGCGGGCTTGCGACCGGCGCGACAAAAGCAATGTCGGTGCTGACAATACTGTATCTGATAATATTCGTCGCGTTCTTTATTCCGCTTGCCGACAACGCGCGTTGCGCCAAGGAACACGTAAAGACGGTTGCGTACTTCTCCTTTGCCGGACTGATTATCGCAATAATCGTACTGGCAATAATGTCCGACGGCGGCGACCTTCCGCTTGACGGATTTGCGGACGTCAACGCCGCAAGCTCCGCCAAAAAGCGCAACCCCTACGCCTACGCGCCGTACGATTACGCCGCGTTCGCCGCCGCCGCAAGCTCCGATATATCCAATGCAAAATACGGCGCACCGCCCGAAAATAACGATACACCACCGCTAAAACCTTTACTTTAAACGAACACAAAACAAAAACCCCATTGCGGTGTATGCGATAGAGAATCGCATACACCGCAATGGGGTTTTTATTGGCTTGTTTACGTCTTTTCGGTGGCAAGGAATACAAATCAGTTTTTTCCGTACTTAATGCCGTGTGATAACAGTATTTCTTTAAGATCGTCGAAGCGTTCTATTTTGATCATCTTGAGAGATTTAAGATCACCGCGTATTCCGGCGTTTTCGGGTAATTTGAAATATACAGTCACCGTATGATATTGTCCGCTCTTTTTCGCAGTAAAACAAGAGATATTACCGTATTCCGCCGAAAAATACGACCCGTCGCCCGATTGAGAGGTAAAATATAAACCGTCATCATCTAACGCAAAAATCAGTTTATCGCTTAGCCATTTACTGTCCTTGTAGAACAACAACAGTACTACCAAACCGGCTAACATTACCCCGCCGGGGATAAGAGCGTACAATTCGGCATACATAATGGAAATAACCGTTGCCACTATACACAAAATCTCTATTCCGCAAAGTATATTTAGCATTCTTTTACTTGTGTGAACACGACTTTCCCACAAAGCATTATTAAACATAAGAGTTCGCCACCCTCTTCCGTTGATTTATTGGTAGTATTTTAACATTAAAGTGCGCCGAAAGCAAGCATATTTTCTATTATACTTATAGGACTAACGTATTTACTTTAATACTCTGAATATCGTTTACCTACTGCGCGGCAACGCACTCTCCTATTTTTGGGGCAATACGGTATGCAAACGGTCAACCGAAATGAATTGAGGTTCTTTTTTGTCTGACGCGGCAAGCGAATTGCGTTCCTTGTCGTCGATAATACCGTTTTCGCAAACTACGTAAATGCAGTCTGCAATATTAGTCGTTACAGCATAGCCGTTGCGGTATATTCTTTCTATCAAACGTATGCGGCAGTCCACGTCGTCAAGGCCCAAGGCCGCGGAAAAATATATCTTGTCCGCGCCGATTGCACCGTCGTACTTTTTGTTGAACAGCTTTATGCTCTTTCTAATCCTACTCCGCTTTTTGTTCTCCTCCAGCACGCTATAGCTTACGATACATTCGGCGTTGTTATGTAAAAGTTCCGCCACGGATACGTTTTGCCGCGCGCACATTTGCTTGACGGCGAGCATGGTCAGCTCGGCGTCGTCGCAGCTTTTGTGTTCGACCAACTGCCCCATGTCTATACCGAGGTCTTTTAGAATAGTATCCAGCGAACAGCATTTGCCCGAAGCAAAGTTGTCGGCGTAAATTTTTTGAGTATCGTACGCGTCTATATCCACGCGCTTTTTGCCGTACCGCGTACACGCTATGTCCAAAAAGTTCAAATCGGACGCCACGGCATGCCCCAAAATAATTTGATTTGGCCGCGTCAACAGTTGCTTAATCTCGCCGTACTTCGCCCTAAAATTGGGACTGCGCCTAAACGCGTTTTTACTATACGCCAAACTAATAGCGGGATCGAAATTTGCTCGGCCTAATTGAAACCGCTTTTCGGGATTGATAAGTATATCGTCCTTTTCCAGCACGGTAAACTCGTCGTTTACCACTACGTAACCAAACGAACATATATGGTTGCCGTCACAGCATTCTATGTCGAAGTACAAGTAATTCATTAGCTTTAACCTTTATCTTTCGTTTACGCTTACCGAATACCATTATAACATGTTTACCGTAAAAATCATAGCGTTTGGCGCAATTATATTTTCCCCTTTAATTATATAATAACGATAGCACAGTAAGCCGTCCGGTAGCTCCAAAACAAAAAACCGCCAAAGCGATACTGACACTTATCATGGGCGGACTGCCCGCGGACCGCGCGGGCGGGCTTCGGCTAAAGCCGAGTGCCTAGCGAACCGTGCGCTGATTATACCGTTGCCGTCTGTTATTGCTTTACTCCGCAGCGCACGGTCATGCCGCCCAGTAGTTAAAATCCCCATCGGCAACGCCGATGGGGATTGGAGCTACTGGGCGGACTCGAACCGCCGACCTGCTGATTACGAATCAGCTGCTCTACCAACTGAGCCACAGTAGCAAAAGATATTAACTTGTTTGGAGGGTTGCGCTCTGTTCAACGGTCAGCCGGTCCAACTGAGCCACAGTAGCATTGCTATTGTTTTTTACACTTTTTCGAGTGCTTAAAAATTATAGCATATATTTATTTGTTTTGCAAACGTTTACGGCACGTTTTTTGTATTTAACTACACGTAATTTACAGTGCCGTTCGTCTGCCCAAGGCTTGCGACAGCGTAACGCTGTCCGCGTACTCAAGTTCGGAGCCCATAGATATGCCTTGCGCTATGCGCGTTACCTTTACGCCCATAGGTTTTATCAGCCTTGCAAGGTACACCGCGGTAGCTTCGCCTTCCACGTCGGGATTGGTTGCTATTATCACTTCCTCAACACCGTTCAGTCTTGCGAGCAAGCTTTTTATGTTAAGATCGTCGGGCGTGCGGTTGTTCATAGGACTGAGCGTGCCGTGAAGCACGTGGTACGCGCCGTCAAACGCGCCGGTGTTTTCTACGGCTATTACGTCCTTGGGATACGCCACTACGCAAATCTGCTTTGCCGAGCGGGCCTTGCAGATTTCGCAAACGTCGTCCTCGGTAAAGTTGCCGCACACTTTGCAAAGCTTGACGTTTTGCTTAACGTCCTTTAACGCGTCGCAAAACGCGTCTACGTCAAGCTCGGGCATATCTATAACCGCGTAAGCGTATCTTAACGCGGTTTTTTTGCCGACGCCTGGGAGCATGGAAAATCTGCTTGCCAGTGCGGCTACGCACTTAATATCGCGCATTAAAATCCGCCTAAGTTGCCGAGCGGGCTGTTTTTGTACATTTCGTCCGCTTCCGCATAAGCCTCGTTGGCCGCGGCAGTGATAAGGTCCTCCAGCATTTCCACGTCGTCGGGGTCTACGACCTCTGGCTTGATAGATATTGAAATAAAGCGCTTGGTGCCCGAAACGGTTACCGACACCGCGCCGCCGCCGGCACTGCCGGTAACGCGCGCTTCCTCTAAGGTTTCCTTGGCTTGCGCCATTTGCTCTTGCAGCTGTTGCGCTTGGCGCATCATTTGCTGCATGTTCATTCCGCCGCCGCCACCGCGGCCGTATCCGCCGAATCTTGCCATTATATTCTCCGATTAAATTCCGATTGATGATAGTTAATTGCCGACCGAACCTTTAACGTTGCAGTCCGTATCCGGCGATGCATACGCCGTAAAAGATTAGTCTTCCCAAAGGTTTTTAAAATTGTCGGTATAAGTTTTGGAATGCTTTTCGTAGTTGTACGAAAATACGTTGTTGGACCAGTTGGTGTACGCCGCGTTTTCGTAGTTGGTCTTGATGGGTTGCTCCAGCAAGTCGTAGTACGTTTGCGTGCCGCCGGGCGAGGTTACGTCGTTAAGGCCCACGGCGCCCTTTTGCACTACCGACGACAAGTACATAATATGCACGCCGTAATCGGTGATTACCGGTTTGGCGTAGACTTGACCCACCTCCAAGGTGTCGCGCATAACGCGCGCGGCGTCGGCAAATTCTTGCATATACTTTTCGCTTTCACCGTCGTTAAGCTGATACTTAACCACGTAGCCCTTGTCGTTGTCGAACGCGCCGGGGTCGGTGTTGTACAAGTAGATAAGGTCGTTGAACGCGTCGTTGGCGCGCTGAACGTTGCCGGCAAGCGGGGTCATAACCGAGCGCACGTGCGCCATAACCTCGTCCACCGTCATGAGGCTGTTCAAGTCGTTTTCGCCGTTGACGTGCGGGTAGCACTTAATCGATTCGACCAACCGTTCGCGGAACTGCTCGATCTTTTCCTTTTGCTCGGTTTCGTGCAAGTTCTTGATTTCGGGGCTGTTTTTGAATTCGGTAAGCGCCGCGGTCTGCTCGTCCGAGAAAGGAAGCAGAATGTGCTTGACGTAGAAGTAGTTGTTGTTGGCGTGGTACAGCACCGTGGTATTGCCGCCGTCCATTGCGCTGTCGTACGCCGTAATATCCGCTTCGTACTGACTGCGTTGGTCGTTGAGCGTGGTGTTGTAGCTTTTGACAACCTCGTCGTACTGGACGGAAACGCTGTCCGTCAAGTAGCTTTGCATAGCGGTAATCTTTTGCGAACGCTCAAGGTTTTCGCCGCTGAGGTAATACATAATATAGCCGAACTCGCTCGTGCTTTCGCGCATGGGATACGAGTACTCGCCGAGCTTGGGATACACGGCCTCGATGCCTTGCGTGTCGATAAGCTTGTCTATAGCCTTGATCTCTTTGTCGATTTTGGTTTTGAGCCACTTAAGCGCCGGCTTGTTCAGACGGAAATCGTCCTCGACGCGGGACTTGATAAGCGCGATAAATCTCGTCATGGCTTCGCGCTCCAAGCTACGCTGTTCGCCGTCGCCGTTTACGCCCGGCCACGTTACGCGATCGGGAACCCATACCGCCGGCTCGACTTCCTTTACTTCGTCGTCGTCGGCGTCGTCCGTCGGTTCGGGCTTGACCGGATAGGTTGTTTCGGTAGAATTGCCGTCACCGTCGATTTCGGTAATCTGTTCTTGGCCGCGCTCGGAAAGTATATTGTTCTGCAACGAGCGCAACGTGTTGTCCATTACCGCATACACGCTGCGACGGATTTCGTTTTGCTGAGCAACGCCCCACTCTACCTTGTCGCAGTCTATAAGGGCGTCGACCTCGTTGGTAACGAGCTCTATGGTAATAAGCATGCGCACAGCGTGCTTGTACATGCCCTCGGCGTCGCCGGCAAAGGACGACGACAGCGAGCTGGCGTTGTTGTTTACGTACTCCGCAAGATCACGCTTGTAGATAATATTCTTTTGCGTTTTGTAATTGTACTCCTTACCCTCGCCCTCCGCGTTGAGCACGACGTTGGTAATGTCGTACGAATTGACGACCGCGATTTCTTGTTGCATGTCGCGCTCGTTGTCGTGGCTGAAGAACGAACAGCCCAAAAGCATGGAAGCCGCAAGGGCAATGGTCAATATTAACACTGAAATGCGTTTTAACACTTGTTTACACCTATACCGTTAGAGTGGTTATCTACCCCGATACTTCTAGGAATAGAATACTGTATCTATAATTATACTAAATCGTTCTTGAAAAATCAAATGATTTGCTATGTTTTTTCTTACTTCTTTTGAAAAAGAAGTAAGCAAGAAAACTTTTAGTGTTGCGTGTTTACTAAGTGGTTAGTTTTACGTTACACTCGATCAACTTCGTGCCGATAAAAATTTCTCGACGCCATTCTAAAAAGAGTAAGCAAGAAAACTTTAGTGTTGCGTGTTTACAGAGTGATTAGTTTTACGTTACACCCAATCAACTTCGTGCCGATAAAAATTTCTCGACGCCAATCAAGCATGAGTAGATTCACTTAGCTGTAGATAAAATATATAACCGTGCGAACGCTAAACTGCCCGCACGGTTATTATATCCCTTATTGCTTAATCGTAATCGTTTTGATAACTATGGGATTGAGCGGAATGTCGGAATAGTACTGCCAGCGACCCGTCCTCGCCTTGCCGTAGGCGACAGCCGTTTTTATACTCTGCTCGTCGGCGCACTTGCCGAACGCGGCGTATTCGCCGTTGAGGTGCGGAGTGTTTGCCACGCAAATGAAGAACTGGCTGGACGCGCTGTCCTTGACGTTGGTGCGCGCCATGGATATAGTGCCCTTAACGTGCTGAATGGGGTTGTTTACGCCGTTGCTTTTAAACTCGCCCTTAATGGTTTGCGCTTCCTTTTGCACGAGGCCTTGGCGCTCGTCCCAAACGAATCCGCCGCCTTGAATCATAAAGCCGTCGATTACGCGGTGAAAGCACAATCCGTCGTAAAAGTGTGCGTTGCAAAGCTTGACGAAGTTAGCGACGGTAATGGGCGCTTCGTCGGGATAAAGCTCGAGATTGATAACGTTGCCGTCGGTGAACTCGATAGTTGCGTAGATTTTGTTTTCCATGATTTTATAAACTCCTATTTAGATATTTATTGGTTTAGTTTTTCGCACTCGTCGATAGCGCGTTGAACTTCGCTTACCGATTGCGCAATATTTACCGCGTTTCTAAGCGCCTTACTGCCGTTTACTCTGCGAAAGTAGTGCACGAAAAACTTGCGCGTTTGGTTGATAGTATAGCGTTCGTCAAAGTACTTAGTAAGCAGTTCTATATGCCGGCGCGCCGTGCCGAACGGTTCGGCGGGTTGATCGTCGAATACGTGCGGATTGAATAGCGCTTGTCTGCCTATCATAAGCGCGGCTATATGCCGACTCGGAGGGAAAACCTCGCCTATATCGCCGTTTAAAATTATCGGAATCGGCGAGTTTTTTGCAAGCTCCACCACCTCGCCGCTGTCCGAAAAACCCATATACCGTTGATCGGCGTATCTACCGTGCACCGCCACCGCCGCCGCGCCCGCGCGCGCCACGCTGTCTATAAGTGCCGCGGCTTGGTGCTCGTCCATATGATAGCCCAATCGCGTTTTGACTGTGACCGGCTTGTCCGTAACGTCCTTGATTGCGCGCACTATTCGCCCCGCGCGCTCGGGGTCGTTCAACAGCGCCGCGCCGTCGCCGTTTTTGACAATCTTTGGCATTGGGCAACCCATGTTAATATCTATTATATCACAGCTCAACGTTTTGGCTACCGTCGCAAAGTCGGCCGGATCGTTGCCGAACAGCTGTATGCACGACGGACGCTCTATCTCTGACAGCCGCATCAACTGCTCGGTCTTTTGACTGTCGTGAACGAGTCCGCGCACGGAAACCATTTCCGTGACGGTAAGTCCCGCGCCGCATTCCCTACACAGCGTGCGGAACGCAACGTCGGTATACCCCGCCATCGGCGCGAGTATTGCGCCGGCAATATCGTACTTTCCTATTTTCAGCATACGGCTACTTTACGTCGGCTATCTTAGCCTTGACCAGCTCGTTCACTTCGACCTCGGCGTCCTTGCCGTCGTCGGCAAGTAATGCGGCGCACGCGGCGATTGCGCCGGCGTAGTCCGCGTTTTTAACGGCGTCGTCGAGCGCCGCTTTCGGGTCGGATTGATACCCCGCTTTTTTAAGCTTTTTGTGTGTTTTTTGCGCGAGTAAAAGCGCGGGAAAATTATCGGGCAGCTTGTTGAGAATGGTCTTGACCGAATCGTAATGCTTTTCGGTCGCCTTGGCTTTGTCCCACAATTTGTGCGCCTCGTCCGCGTCGCTCGCTTTTTCGTCGCCGAATATAAACGTATGCCTACTTATAAGCTTTTTGCAAAGTCCGTCGCAAACGTCGTCAAAGTCGAACGTACCGTTGCGCCGCGCCATATCCGATTGGAGCAACGCTTGCAAAAACACGTCGCCAAACTCCTCGCGCATACCCGCCAAGTCGTGCTTGTCTATGGCGTCAACCGCCTCGTACGCTTCCTCTATCATGTTTATGCGAATGCTCTCGTGCGTTTGCGCCCTATCCCAAGGACAGCCGTCGCCGTCGCGGGTAAGCCGCGCGATTACGCGCATAGCGTCGGCGGCGTTGTACCGTTGCTTGCGAAAATCGTCTTGCGGCGGCATTATAATCGTTTCGGTGCTTTCGGCGCGCGAAAACTCCGGACGTTCACCATACAAAGATATAAGCTTATCCTTTACCCGCGGAAAATTTTCGGGCGTAATATCGTAAATTTCTACCGTCAACGATGTGTCGACTACGGGTAGGCGCAAAAACGTTTCGCTATCTACCGTCAACGTGTTTTTCATTATTTAAGTTCCTTTTGAAGTTTACCGAGGTGCGCGACTATCTGCTTGCACACGCCTTTAAGCGCACCCTCGTCGAACGGACTTTTAAGTCCGGCCTCGTGTGCCAAATCGACTATGGACTTGGTGCCGCCCGCTTCCACCAGATTGAGGTAGCGTTTGAGCGCGTCCTTAAAGTCTACGGTAGCAAGCTCGCCAAACTGCAACGCCAAGCATGTGGACAAGCAGTAATCTATATAATAGAACGGCGATTCGTAAATATGCTTTTGGTACTGCCATCTGCCGCCGTCGCAAATGAACGGAATATCGCTCATATCCACGTACGGACGGAACTCGGACTCCAGCTTGAGCCACAGCGCGCGCCGCTCGGCGGGCGTCATGTCCGGATTTTCGTAAACGAGCTGTTGGAAGTAGTCTACCGTCACGCCGTACGGCAAAAAGTTGAACGCGTCAAAAATCTGCTGGTAGGTCGCGGCCACGGCGCGGTCGCCGTAAAAGTACTCGTTGTAGTTGTTGCACAGTGCTTCCATGCTCATGGAATGGGTTTCGGCAGTTTCCATGCCGCCTACGAAAAGGTCTATATCCACGTCGTTTGCCGCGGCGCGGTTAAACGCATACGCATGACCGAACTCGTGAGTAAGCACGCCCACGTCGTCCATAGTGCCGTTGAAGTTGGCGAATATAAACGGCTGGCCGAAGTCGTATAGCATTTCGGCGTAGCCGCCGCCCATCTTGCCCTCGCGCGCCACGTAGTCTATGGCTTGCGCCGCACACATATCGGCAAAGAACTTGCCGAGCGCCGGATCCATATCGTCGTAAATTTTCTGCGCCGCCGCAAACAACTGCTCGGCGTTGCCGGCGGGGTCGATGTTGCCGCCCACTATATAGTTGTCGTTGTCGTAAAGATGCACGCCGTCCTTCAAGCCCAAGCGTTTAGCCAGCTCGCCCTTAAGCGTTTTAAGCGCCGGCACGACGTCATGAAGCACCGACTCGCGAAAAACGGCAATCTCCTTGCGGCCGTAGCCGATATGGCCTATGCGCAAATCGCCCATTTCCACGAAGTTAGCAAAACCCATTTTGCGCGCCATAGCCGTGCGAACCTTAACCATGCGGTCGTAAATATCGTCCAGCTTGTCGCCTACAGAGGCAAGCGTTTGGCCTATTACGGTAAACGCCTTTTTGCGCACCGCTCTATCCGCGTCCTTGCAGTAGCCGTGCATTTGGCTGAGCGTGACCGTTTTGCCCTCCCACGGATAGGCAAGCGAAGCGAGCAGCTTGTCGTATTCGGTAACCAGCTTGTTCTCCTCTATGCAGTCGGAAATTATGCGCTCGTCCATAACGCGCAAGCCCGCTTTGGTGTTCTGCACGATTATGGGATTGATAACCTTGTCAAGCTCGCCCGCGTACGGCGAAGACATAAGCGCATGATTGAACTGAGTGCTCTTGGCCGACAGCGCGGGAAGGTTTTCGTCGTAATAGTCCTTTTCGGCGGCGTAAAACTCGTCGCGCACGTCCAAAGAATTACGAATAACCGCAAGATTGATTTGCGTTACGAACCTTGCAAAATACTCGTTTACCTCGGCGCGAATATCGGCCAGCTGTTGCGCGCTCGTCGCGCGGCTTACGCGCTCGATAGCCTTGTCGTAGCACTCCGCCGCCTTTTGCAAATCCACGCGTTTATACTCGTACTCGGAAATCTTTTTTACCATAATAAAAACTCCTTTCTTTTTTATTATAACGCCGCGCCGAGCATTTGTCAATTTAAAAAATGCCGAGCGCAAACACTCGGCATTTTAAAATACGTAATTACTTATTAAGCGGGTTTTGCATTACTGCACGGAAACGCCTTGCGCGGTCTTTTTGCAGAACTGCAAAATCAAGATTGCGGCTAGTATATTGTACGCAAGCGTGATAAACGACGAAATGATAGTCATTACGCCAAAGCCCTTGAGCATGCCAATGATAGAGTCAAGCGCGGATATATCCATACCGCCGAAAATTTGGTCGAATATGGCGCCGCCGCCCAGCGAAACGAGCGCTATGGCAAATCCGGGTATAAACGAAATAACCGCCTTAATAATCATCATAACCGCGGCAAGCGTGCCCGACGGTTTGCTGATGCCAATGCCTTGATTAAGCAACGAGCTGTTCTTTAAGCAGTTGTTAATCGACCTAAAGTACAGAATATTTACGACGAACGCGGCAACAACGAAAACCAAAACGATTGCCAGTATGCTAGTAACGCTCATGCCCACGCCGCTCGAATCCTTTATCTCGCCGGCCATTCTAATAGCCAAAAGGCAAACGAGTATGACGACGGCGTATATGAGTACGGAAACTATAAAGCTGATTATAAACGGAACGCGGATAAGCGTAGGGCCGGTTTTGTTAAGCTTCTTTTTCTTGGCGTTGGAATAGCAAATCCACAAGCCTATCAGCGTTAGGATAGGCAAAACGTTGCTTATTATCGAAAGCGGAAAGTTGGAGAACAGCGACACGGCCAAATTGACCGAAGCTATTATGCTAAGCACGAGCATCATTGCGCCACCGGCTACCGAAAACAATCCGTCCACCTCGCCTTGCGTTGCGGGGCGCGCGCTGTTGGCCGCCGGTTGTTGATACGGCTGTTGCGGTTGATACGGTTGTTGTCCGTTTGGCTGACCGTTAGGTTGTTGGTACGGCTGTTGATTGTTAGGTTGGCCGTACGGCTGTTGTTGATTAGGGGTGTTTTCTTCCATTTCTTCCTCCGTAAAATTTTTCATATCTATACGATATGATTTATAAACAGAGTAGTGGGGCGGGGGGGGGGGGG
>JAIDCZ010000013.1 GCA_029055565.1 Clostridiales bacterium | reverse complement strand
GAATAAGTAAAATCTTTTTACCTATTCACTATTATTAAAATAAGGTTGAGCTTCCTAATTCCGATTACTTAAACACCGTTACCGATACCGGCGGGACGGCGACGGTGCCGGTTTTGCTCGGCTTGGCTTCCTTGCCGGTAGAGAACACGACTTGCGCTTTGGCGGGAATATCCACCGTAACGGTTTGCTTGACGTTGAGCGGGTTGACTACTACCGTCAGTCCGCCGCGCTTATACACCAGCGGCTCGGCGCCGACGGCGTGGACAAATTCAAGCTCGTTAGAGCAAAGCTCCTTGTTGGCCTTGCGGAATTCAAACAGCGCTTTGACGAAGTTGAGCAACGACTTTTTATCTTTTTGTTGTGATTCCACGTTGACGGCCTTGTCCGTTTCGGTGGGCAAAAACGTTTTTTCGGCGGTGGAGAATCCGGCGTTCTTTGCTGTGCTCCATTGCATGGGCGTGCGCGAGCCGGTGCGGGCAAACCCGCATTCCACCGACGGCAAGTCGGCTTTGTACTTCATGCCAATCTCGTCACCGTAGTACATAAAGGGTATGCCGGGGAGGGTGAACAGCGTGGTGTAAATAGCCTTGAGCTGGTCGGTATTGTAGTTTGGCGCAAGCCTCGGCGTGTCGTGGTTGCAAGATATAATTGCAATACTGCCCTTGTCCTTGACGGCGTCGTGCCATTCCGTAAAGCCCTTGGCAAACTCCGCCGCGTCGCCGCGACCTTGAATATCGAAGTAGCTGTGCTCGCCCGCTTCCTCGTACCGCACGAGTCTATTGTACGGATTGCCGTGGTGGTCGAGCATAAAGTCGGCGTGGAAGCCGGCGCGTATGGCTTGCGGATTGGACCATTCGGAAACGAGCACGGCGTCGGGATATTCGTTATCCATCATTTTGCGTATATCGCGCCATATCTCGCTGGTGGCCGTCTTTTCGCCGAACCCGCCGTCGTTCTTGACGAGCGAATCGGCCATATCCACGCGGAACCCATCCGCGCCACGATCCAGCCAGAACCGCATAACCGACTTTAGCCACTCGCGCGTCGCCTTGGCGGCCTCGGACTTGTACGACGTTTGCCAGTCCGGTTCGGTAATCTTATTAAACCCGTAGTTGAGCGACGGCTGGGTGGAGTAGAAGTTGACTATGTAGTTGCCCTTGCGGTCGTGCCGACCGGATATTGCCTTAAACCCTTCGGGGAAATGCCATTCGTGATTGGTCCAGATAAAGCGGTCGTACATCTCGTTGCGCACGCTTTCCGCACTGCGCAAAAAGTCGGCGTTCTGCTCCGAAGTATGCCCCGGCACCAAATCCAAAATTACGCGTATGCCTTTGGCGTGCGCCGCGGCAATAAAGTCGTCAAAGTCTTGCTCGGTGCCGAACCGCGGCGAAACCTTAAAGTAATCGCGCACGTCGTAGCCGCCGTCCATAAACGGCGAATCGTAATGCGGGTTGAGCCAAATAGCATTGGCGCCCAGCTCCTTAACGTAGTCGAGCTTGCTCGTTATACCCTTAAGGTCGCCGTAACCGTCGCTGTTCGAGTCCATATACGAATTGGGATATATCTCGTAAAATATTGCCGTTTTCAGCCAGTTGCTCATAGTAAACCTCTTAGTAATTTCGTGCTTAAGTCGTGTGGGTAAAAATTATTTATCCGTCTTTTCGTCGGCGGTCGGCGTAGGCTCCTCCGTCTTTTTGGCGGAAGGCGCGCGCATCATTTTGATAACGGTAACCACGCCGGCGGCAAGCAGAGCGACTATAACCGCGACTGCGTACACAACCAAAAGACTGAAGCTCATGCTTTTGCGCGTAACTACCGGCTGGCGGACTTGGCTGACCGACGACGACACGAACGTGGTGTCGTAGTAGTCGGTAACGGTAGCGTTCACCTTTTTGATAAACTCGGCGGTCTGCGCTTCCAGCCCGCTCAAGCTGGCCATTGCCTTGGCAATAGCGGCCGCGTCGGCTTGCGCTTCGTCTTGAAGCTTTTCGAGCCGCGTTTCGATGTTCTTGAGCTGAATGGTATATTCCTCGACTTGGCGATTGGCTTCGTCCAAGCGGATATGGAGCGTTTCGTAAATTTCGGGATACTCCGTTTTTTCGGTATGCACGCCGCTGACGTCGCTGGACGACGTGGTCGGCTTGATGGAAGCTATCTGGTCCTTTAGCGACTGGATATAACCGTTTTCGCCGTTGAGCGGTTCGAGCCGGTTTTGTATTTCGGTCTGCGTGGAAAGCAACGCGTTGCGCGCGGTAGCCTTGTCCCGCCATACGTTGTTGGAAAGTATATATGCGTTGAACAGCGTGTAGTTGTTGCGCAAAACGTTAAGCTCGCTCAACAGCTGGGTAAAGGTCGTGTCGTTTTCGGTGGAAACGAAGCCGGAGCCTTTCTCCGCCATTTCTTGCAAAAACGACTTTACCGATTCCAACGACTGCAAGTATATGTCGTAAATATCGGTAAACTCCATACTATCGTTCTGCGACAGCGCGTACGCGTTGTCGGCAAACATCTTAGTCACCGAGTACCGCTTTTGAAAATCCTTGTAGTAGCACGCGACTACCTTGTTAAGCAGCATTTTGGCTTGGTCGTCGGACAAGCCCAGCTCCGACGGCTCGGATATAATAATATTAAACTGCGTGGGGCGCATAACGTAATTGCGCAGAGTGTTGGCAGCGGCTTGGTCGCCGTTGGCCGCCGCTTCCGAAAGCCGTACGTATTCATCGGTAAGCACGCCCTCTACGCGCATTGCACCGCGAAGCGCGGATATGTCCTTAATCTGCTTGGTAAGGTTAGCTTCCTTTACGGCTTGCGCAAGAATCGTGGGGTTGATTATATTATCGGTATCGAGCGGCGCGCCGTTGGGGTCTTGGCCCTTTTCTATGCCGTCGTAAACGTATTCGATAGAGGTCTGCGCTATCGGCTCGGACTTGACGTACACCTTGATAGGCACCGCAATCGCAGTAACGAGCAACGCCGCAACCACGATATAAATAACCATGCGCAGCCAGCCCTTTTGAAAGAACTTGCCTATCTTTTTAAAGGTTATGCCCTCGCTTTCCTGTTCGTCCTCGTAAACGTATTCCTTATCCATGCTTTCTCCTTGGAAATCTAATTATTTAGATATATATAGTATATCACCGAAAGGCATTAAAATCAACAATTTCCCCTACTTCTTTTAAAAAAAGAAGTAGGCAAGAAAATTTTTATACGCGTGTGTTTGCGCAGTGATTAGTTTTTTGTTTCGCCCGAATAGTTGCGTTACGATAATAATTGCGCGACGCCACTATTGTAAAAAAACAGTAGGCAAGAAAATTTTTATACGCGTGTGTGTACTATATAATTAGTACGTCGTTACGCTCGAATAGTTGCTTACTTATAAATAATAAGGTTGAGATTCCTCGTTACACTCGGAATACCTTCGGTGCTTCGTAGGACAAAAAAATTTATGCGGCTTCGCCTAAACCCCTCCGGAGGGCAAAAAACGGTCGGGGTGATGGGTGGTGTGTACGGTACTATTTCTTATACAGAATAGTACCTTTCAAACCCCATCATTCCGAGCGAAGTCGAGGAATCTAGGCGTCAGCCGCACAAATCTAAAATCTCATCCTTATTCTAATTCTTAATTCCGAATTAAATTAAATTTCAATAATATTAACGCTTTCGTCAAAGTCCGTTTTGTCGTTAGTGGTGATTATGGACTGGAACCCGCTAAGCGCCTCGATAAGCTTTTTGCGGCGGTGTTCGTCCAGCTCGCTGAACACGTCGTCGAGCAGTAGTATGGGCGAAGTGCCTATCACCTTGGTAAGTAACTGCATTTCCGCAAGCTTCATGCTGAGCGCGGCGGTGCGCTGTTGGCCTTGCGATCCGTACGCACGCACGTCCACACCGTCCACCGATATTATAATATCGTCCTTGTGCGGACCGGTGTGAGTGTACTTAAGTCTGTAGTCGCTCTCCCTATCGCGCTCGAACCCGCGCAAAAGTTCGGCCTTAATCTCGTCCACGTCGTTGCCGACCACGCCGTCGTAGTCGAGCGCAAGCACTTCCCTACTACCCGACAAAAACGCATGCCTATCTGCGGCGAACGGCGTAAGCTCGCGCACGAACCCGCGCCGGCTCTTGATTATTTTTGCGCCGACGTCGGCAAGCAGCTCGTCCCACGGCGCAAGCGTGCTGTCGTTGGCCCCGCCGCTTTTCAGCAGTTTGTTGCGGCTCGCCAAAATTTTGCCGTACTGCGAAAGCGCAGCAAAATACGCCTTGGATATTTGGCAGAGCGAAATATCCATAAACCGTCTACGGTCGGCGGGCGCGTCCTTGATTATTTTAAGTCCGTCGGGACAGAACAGCACGACCGGACAAACGCCCATCAGCTCGCTCATACGCGTAATGGGCAGACCGTTTACGGATACCGACTTGTTTACGCTTCGATCTATAACTATCTTTACCGTTTCGGTAATTCCGTCCTTATCGGCCGCGACGAATATATACGCTCTGTCCTTGTCGCGCATAATCAGCTCGCGGTCGCGCGGGGTACGGAACGACTTGCCCACGCCCGCAAAGTACACGGCCTCCAACAGATTGGTTTTGCCGCGCGCGTTGGCGCCGACGAATGCGTTGCGCCCCGCGGCAAGCGTTATAGTCCGCTCGGTCGCATTGCGGTAATCCTTAACTTGTAGCTGCTTTACCGTCACTTTGCGCGCCCTTTGCGTTTGTCGCACATAAACCAATACACTGCCAAATGCACCGCCGCAACCAGTACCGTTACGGCGTAGCACGCCCATGCAACCACCGGCCAAGTCAGCTTTATACCGCCAAGCTCGAGATACACCAAAACTTGGTTTTTTTGCTCCTCGTGGTCATCGGGGTTCGGTTTTTCGGGTTTTTTATCGTCGTCGGGGTTATCCGGCGTGTCATTATCCGGATTTTCGGAATTGTTCGGATCGTCGGGGTTACTCGGGGTTACCGGCTTATCGGGATTTTGCGTTTGTTTATCGCCGCAATACATGGAGTACTCGCCGTCCTCGCCTACGCGCACGGTAAACGAAATATCGCCCACTTGGTCGGTGCGCAAAACGTTTTCGTCGGGTATGCCGACGGCCTTAATTCTATCCAACGCTTCACTGTGCGGATGCTTGTAGGTATTACCCGCTCCGCACGATATAACGCTGTAAACGTTGCTCACTCCGCTCGGCGAAGTAAGCACGTTAAGGTAATCGCTCGTCGTAGCATTTCTCGAGCCGTGGTGTCCCGCCTTGATTACGTTTACGCAATAGTCGTCGGTAAACGCGTCGTACTTGTCGGTCTTGCCGTCCGTTTTGGCGGCGTTCACCCTTGCCACAAACTCGCCGAGATTCGTTTCCTCCGCGTCGCCCGACATAGCAAACTTGTAGCCTTGATAATCGAGTATCATTATGGGCGAATAATCGTTCCAGCTCGGCGTCGATTTGGTGCCGTAATTATCGGACAGCGGCGAGTAAAAAGTAAACGTATACGCACTGTCGCCGGTGCCGCCCGCAATCGTTTGCGACTCGTCATTCGGGTCGGTTACGTACACGACGTTAGGCTGGCCGTCGATTTCCTTATACATCGCTTTTATTGCATTTACGTAAGACGCCGAGTCCTTAGTATACGCGCCGGATTTTAAATTATTTTTGCCCTGGTCGGTATAACCGGTAGCCTTTGCTTCTACGTTGGGACGATAGCAAACGTACGCCGGATACTTATTAAGAACAGAGTCGAGTATATTACAATGGTCGGAATCGGGATGAGTGAGTATAGCGTAGTCAAAGTATTTAAATCCGTCACCGAGAGTATTCTTTATATAGCTTTGAACGTAGTTTATAGCGTCATTCGACTTTTGCGTACCTCTACCCGCGTCAATAATCATATTCTTGCCGTCGGGCAGTTCGATAATAGCGCAGTCGCCTTGGCCGACGTCCACGAAGTGAACCTTAAGCTCGGCACTGCCGTCGGCCGAAGCGTAAACGCCGGCGCTTAGCGTGACTATATCCTCGTCGGCAACGCCGTCGGCGTCGGTATAGTACAGCAAGCCGAGATTAAGCTCTATATCGCGCGACCAGACCATGGAAACGCCCAGCACTATCGCCAGCACTACCAGCACTATAAGATCGATAATCGCTATTTTTTTCGTTGATTTATTCATACCACCCTACTCCTTAGTATGCGCAAACGGCGACTTTGGTTTTCGGTAGGCGCAACGGCGCCGCGCAAAAACGCAAAGCACGTCAGTCCGACTAAACGCTACGAGCGCACCGACTTTTGCAAATCCGCGCGCTCGTTGCCGCCGAGAATTGACCCGACCGTGGTTTTAATTTTTCTTTTTTTCGACCGAACGAACGACTGTTATTCTTTTTCGTCGATCATACCGATAAAGTATTTATGTATGCGATTGTCTCGCGTCATTTCGGGATGGAAGGCCGTCGCCAAAACGTTGCCGCTACGCACCGCCACCGGCCGATCGTTACATTCGGCAAGCACGGTAACGTTGTCGCCAACGCGCGTGATTTGCGGCGCGCGAATAAACACCATGTTCACGTACATGCCGTCAAAGTCGCCCTCGCCGACAAAGCTGTCGCTGTGTCGGCCGTAGCCGTTGCGCTTGACGTCAATGTCCAGCACCGAAAGACAAGGGTTTTCGCCCTCTATGCGGTTGGCCAAAAGTATAAGGCCCGCGCACGTGCCCCAAACCGGCATGCCCGCAACTATGCGTTCGCGTATGGGCGTGTACAGATTGAACTCGTCCATAAGTCTACGCAACGTAGTGCTTTCCCCGCCGGGGATAATCAGTCCGTCCACGGTGGCAAGCTCGTCAATCGTCTTGACCGGTACGGCGTCGATCTTTTTGTTGACCGACTTAATCATTTTTAAATGCTCGATAACCGAGCCTTGCAATGCCAAAACGCCAATAGTCATAGTTACTCCAATTATGAATTCGGAATTCGGAATCAGTGGCGACTACGCCGCATTAAAGTCGCCCCTCATCCGCCCACTCCGTGGGCACCTTCCCCCACGGGGAAGGTAATCATGTGATTAAGCTTTTTTCGAGTGAGGAGCTTCCCCATTGGGGAAGCTGGCACCGAAGGTGACTGATGAGGCAATTACTAAAATCTCGACCTTATTTTTAATTCTGAATTCTTAATTCTGCATTCTGAATTAAATTCTTACCAGCCTCGTTTTGCGAGCCGTTCCGCTTCACTCATATTCTCCACGTCAACGCCGGTCATTGCCGCGCCCAAGCCGTAGCTTACGCCGGCAAGAATAGCGGGATCGCCGTAGTACGCAACCGCCTTGACTATAGCCTCGGCGCGGCGCTTGGGATCGCTCGACTTGAATATACCACTGCCTACGAACACGCCGTCCGCACCGAGCTGCATCATCAGCGCGGCGTCGGCGGGGGTTGCAATGCCGCCCGCGGCAAAGTTGACTACGGGTAACGCCTTGTTCTTTGCGACGTAGCGCACGAGATCGAGCGGTGCGCCGATGTCCTTTGCGTAGGTTGCAAGCTGTTCGCTGGGCAGCGCCGCCACCTCGGCGATTTGCGTGCGCATTTTGCGCATGTGCTTAACCGCCTCCACTACGTTGCCGGTGCCGGCCTCGCCCTTGGTGCGGATCATGGACGCGCCCTCGGATATACGACGAAGCGCTTCGCCCAAGTCGCGCGCGCCGCAAACGAAGGGCGTTTCAAACTTGGTCTTGTCAATGTGATAAGCGTCGTCGGCGGGAGTGAGCACCTCGCTCTCGTCTATGTAGTCTATTTTGATAGCTTCCAAAATCTGCGCTTCCACAAAGTGCCCGATGCGCACCTTGGCCATGACCGGAATGGATACCGCCTTTTGGATTTCGGAAATCATTTTGGGATCGGACATGCGCGCAACGCCGCCTTCCTTGCGAATGTCGGCGGGCACGCGCTCGAGCGCCATAACCGCCACCGCGCCGGCTTGCTCGGCTATCTGCGCTTGCTCGGCGTTGGTTACGTCCATAATCACGCCGCCCTTAAGCATTTGCGCGAGATTGCGGTTCAAAAGCTTTCTGTTTGCCGCTTTGGTTTCTTCTTTACTTGCCATAATATACTCCTTGTCCGACCTTGTGCCGGCCTATTATAGTGATATTTCGCTTGCGCGAAGTTATATTTCCGCTTGCGCGGAAGCGTTGACTGTTAATCGGCGGCAACGACGTTTACGTTAAGCTTGCCCGAAACTTCGGCAAACGGCTTTATCGTAATTACGTATCTGCCAAGCGCTTTTATTGGTTCGGATATTACTATTTTCTTTTTGTCCAGATCTATATCCATCGCCTTGAGCGCGTCGGACACCGCCGCAGTGTTAAGCGCGCCGAACAGCTTGCCGTTTGCGCCGGTCTTAATCTTGACGGTAACCGTTATGCCGGCCAGTCTTTTGCACAGCGCCACAGCCTCGTCGTGTTCTATCTTGCGCCGCCGCTCCTCCGCTTCCTTGGAAATCTTTATGCTGTTAAGCGCCGACGACGTAGCCGGCTGAGCGAGATTGTTGGGGAATAAATAGTTGCGGGCGTAGCCGTCCGAAACGTCCACCACCTCGCCCTTTTTGCCTTGAGCCTTTACGTCCTTTGTCAGTATAACTTTCATTGCCTTATTCTCCTACTAATATATTAACAAAAATCATTAACCTTTGTCAAGCCTAAATTACGGCAAAACATGTCGATTATAATTCTGAATTATAAATAAGGATGAGATTCTTCACTGCGCGCTTCGCGCTTGTTCTGAATACCTTCGGTGCTTCGTATGACAAAAGAAATTTTAGCAGTACAGTCTGTTTGTCATTCCGAGCATTTTCTGCCCGCCGAGGAATCTCAACCTTATCCCTAATTCCGAATTCCGCATTCCTAATTCCGAATTAACTTCTTATATACTCCGTCCAGTACCGCAAGTTGAGTATGCAATCGCAAACGCCGAATATCGAAAGGATAAACGACGCGAACGGAAACAGCACGGCCACGACGCCTATTATACCGAAAACGATATACGCCGCCACGCGCGCCTTGCCGCGGAACAGCGAAGCGAAGTAACCCAACAGCGTGTAGCACCCGAACGCCGACGGCAGAGTGCAAAACGCATGCATCACGGTTGCGGACAGCGCCTCGTACCCGCCAAAAAAGCCGAGCAATAATCCGGTAACCGTAGCAGGCAACGCCATAGTCCAAAGGAAGGAACGCGGCAACCGCATACTGCCTATCTTGGCGGTGAACCGCGAATTGCCCCGCCCGCTCACCTTGCCGTTAAGACCGGTAGCAATAAAGAACCCGACCAAGCCGAGCAACGCGCCGCAATGAATGCAGTAGTACCACGTATAGGTATCGAAGTCGTCCTTTGCCCACTCGGATAGGCTTTTGATCGCCGCGTCGGCATAACCGACGTCGGTAGGCTTTAGCTTAACCTCGTCCGGTTGCGGTTTTTCGCCGTCGTAATAATCGCGGGCAAGATAGGATATAACGGGATCGGCGCGTTCGGCCACCACGTACCGCGCGGCAATATCGCCCACCGGCACACCCTCGGCGCCGCGCACTATACCAACGCCGACAAACGCGCCGACGACGGCAAAAACTACCGCGACCGCGGCGGCAAGCAAGTACTGCGCCGGCAAAAACTGCATGCACACGGCAAGGCCGCAAAACGCAAAAAACAATGTTACGCAATATATTACCGTCAAAATATCGTAGTTTAGCGAAAGTGCCAGAACGCCGTAAACAGCGATACAGCCGAGCGGCAAGTACGGCCCGAACCGTTTATATAATAGGTATAACAGCGGTAGCGTTATCGGCAGAATGACTATTGCCGTGGCCGGCATCGCACCCGCCGCAATCAGCAAAAACGGAATAATAGCGTACAGCAAAACCTCGCACACCGACGGCGGCGAATTGAGGTTGCTACTATGCTTATCCGTTTCCACGAGCTGCATACGAACATTATACCACAAACCGCCGCACAAATCAATCGTGCATGAATATTAAAACGCCGATTGACAATAATATAAATATTACTTTAAACGATAGGAGCAAAACATGTACGATCTTAAATGCGGACAAAAAAACTGCAAGCACAACCACGGCTATTGCTGCTGCGCAAAGGATATAGCCGTATCGGACGGCACGCGCTGTACCTCGTACGAGCAGTGCGAGGGCGACCGCGACTACAAAACGGAAGCCTCGGCCGAATTCAGCAAGCCCGACTTTTCGGTAGACACTTGCGTGGCGTGCAACGCGCCGTGCCTATTCAACCGCTCGGCGCAGTGCATAGCCAACGGCATAACGGTATCCACCGCCGACGACGGCACGGCCGAGTGCTTAACGTTTATAAAGAAATAGTTATATAGTGCCTACAGCACGAACACTAACCGTCCAACGAAAAAACAGCCCGAGAGGGCTGTTTTTTATTATCAGTTTGCACCGCCGTTGGAGTCGATATTTTTTTTCATTAACTCTGCGAGTTGAAGGTACTTTTTGATTACCGGCGAATCGGTGTATTTGGAAAACTCGCGCAAATCAACGATTAAATCTTTAAGCTCGGTTACGTCCTTGTTTTTTACGACGCGTTCGGTACGCGCGGCGGCGTTCCAGTTCATAAGGTTGGTCGATTCGGGATAGCAGTTGAGCAGTATCGTAGAGTATTCGCACACGAAGTCTATATCGCCCTTGGCCATGCGCCGCTCAAACACCTCGAATATATACTCGCGCCGCAAGTCCATAAACGGCTTGTACCAGTTGAGCAGTTTGTCCGCGCCGACGAGTTCTGCCTCGTCGCCTATCAGCATGGAGCCTTCCACCTCGCACGCCGCCTTATAAATCTTTTCGTCGTGAAGCATGTCGAAAAGCTTGTCGTCGTACTCCTCGTCCACCGGCTCGTTGGTCGCGTCCAGATAGAAGTAGTAGGTGAACCACAACGCGCGCAAGTCCTTGAACAGATTGCACACGCAATACACCGCCGCGTACAGCGAAAGGCTGTCTATCGGCAGTCTGTCGTCGGGCGGAATAACGCCGTTAAGCACCAGCTTGTCAAACAACGGCGAGCCGTAGTCGTACTTGATAAAGTACTTGCCGCCGCGCTCGTACCATCTGCCGCCCACAGCCAGCACGTCGCTTGCCGCCGCGGTGTGCACAAACTCCGGCTTATCCTTGGCGTAGTCGGGGTGGCGTTCGGGTTCTATCAAAAAGCAAATGCCGTACTCGAAAAGCGTGTTGCACGGCTTGGCCGCGTAATCGGGATAGACTGCGCAAGCAAAGCAGTACAGATTGAACAACAGCTCGCGCTTTAGCACGTACTTTAGGTCGCTGTCCCCCACCCGCTCGAACGTCGGGTCGAATAATTCCTTAATAGTCTGTAATACTTCCATATCAACTCCAAAATTTATATATCAAAGGTCGCCCCGACACCGCAAGCGGCCCCTTCCCCCATGAGGAAGGTAATCAGTGATAAATCCGTTTCACATGTAGACCTTCCCTTGGGGGAAGGTGCCCGAAGGGCGGATGAGGGCAATTCATAATTCCGAATTCCGAATTTCGAATTACTTGCTAATCCAGTACGTACAACCGACGCCTTTCGTCATTCCCAGCTTTTGCTGTAACGCCATGCTGGCGGGGTTATCCGTATACACGTCGCAGACCGGTATGCGCCCAAACGTCATTACGTACGTGATTAAAAACTTTTCGAGCGCCGCCGCAATGCCGCGCCGACGGAAGGGCTGAAACACCTCCAGCATACCCATGCTTCCGTCGCTGTGCCGGCCTATGAATCCGGCCAGCTTGCCGCCCGCTATAGCGCCGAACACGCCCTTGGTGCGCATAATATCGGCAATGCGTTCCACAGTGTACCCGCCGCCGGGGTTGTGGTAGGCGTCCAGCACGGTCGGAGCAAGACTGGGCGCGAGCCGCTTAATTTCAACGCCGCTTATAATATCCGGCAAAGGCGGCATGGGATTGAGGTACGCGTAGGTGTAGCACGGATTGTCGGCCAAACCCTCGGGCGCGCCCAGCATGCACATGTCACCGCGCAAGCCGTACTTGTCCGCGCAGTGCGCGTAGTCGCGTTCGTCGGCAAACACGCACTTGTACCACTTGCCCATACTAATAACAGCGGCGGTAGGCTCGTCAATAACCACCTCGGCGTTTTCGTTATTAAGCGCGTCCTCTATTACCGCGCGTTCCACGGCGTACTTGCCGCTATTAAATAGCTTCATAACGAAATAAGTTTACACTGCCGCATAAAAATTGTCAAGTATATCCGCCGCAAACGAAAACGGCACCGTTATATTCGATGCCGTAGTTAACTGTACTATAAGCCGCAATGCGACTATTTCTTCGTTGCCGCGGACATAGCCTTGAGCAGTTTACTAAGCGCTTCGTTAAGCCGCTTTTGCTGTTCCGGAGTTTTGTTTTCCGGCTTGGCGCGTTCCTTTTGCAACAGCGTTGCTACGTCGCGCATAGTTTCGCGCGGGGCGCCCTCGCGGGAGATTTTTTCGATCTGAGCGATAACGTCGTCAGCGGAAGACGTGCCGCCGGTCGGTTGCGCGTGCTGTGCGGTAGCTTGCGCATGTGCTTGAGCTTGGGCATGAGCCTGTGCTTGAGCTTGAGCTTGGGCTTGCTGTTGCGCCGCGGCTTGCTGGGCGCGGGCTTGGGCCATAGCTTCCTCGCGCGCACGGCGACGAATTTCATCGTCGCTCTCTTGCTGGGCCATTACTACCGGTTCGTCGTAAGTGGCATTGCCGTACGCGGCTTGAGGCTCGCCGTACATGGGTTGTTGCTCGTTATATACCTCCGCTTGCGGCTCAGCGTACATGGCCTGAGGCTCCGCGTAAGCGGCTTGAGGTTCGTAGGTTTGGGCTTGAGGCTCGTAAGCTTGGGCTTGCTGTGCGGCGTAAGCTTGCTGTGCGGCCGCCGGCGCTTCTTGCTCCGCGCCGCCGTGCTGGTCGCCGTCGACTACGGGCGCAAACTTGCCGTAGGTCTTGACCGCGCCGCCGTACACCGCCTTGCCGATAACTCCGCCGATAATAGTGAGCAGTCCGCCCAATATATAAAGGAAAATAGGTCCAAGATAAATGGCTTGCGCCTTAAGCAGAGCGTCCGCCGCGGTTTTAGCTTCGGCAAAGGCCGGAACGAGTGCGGCAATCGGCGCGCAAATAAGCGTGGCGATAAGGGTTACGAGCCAGATTTTGGAAGCGATGGAGTGCTTGAACGGCTCGTCCACGCACACTTGTTGAGTGACGAACGCGGACGGTTTGGCGTTGCTTACGCGCGCGGTCTTGTACAAGTTCTTGACCGACGCGGGCATGCTTTTCATTTGCACTACTACCGTGTTGGGTTTTTGCACGGCACGCTTCATGTTGCCCTTGATCTTGTTGAACGCGCCGCCGACGAGTCCCGCAATCAGCGCGACAGCGAACGCGATAATAATAACAGCCATAAGCAACATCAGCCACGTATCGGCCGAAAGCTTTAACTGCTCGGTGAATAACTTACTGAGAAAATCCAGCATATTGCTCTCTCCTTTTTCCGCTCGTTATGCAGGCGTACGATACCCCCGCATACAAACTATCTATTATAGTGTAACATAAGAAAACAAAAAAATCCACAGTTTTAAAAAAGAATTTGACTATTTTTTAAAAAAGTTGCTCTACGGTTCGATTATCTTGCCCGACGCAAACGAATACAGTACCGCGCGCTTAACCTTGTACGGCGTGGTGCGCTCCACCGCCGCCTTGTACAGCTCCAGCTGTTTGCGATAAGCGGCGTTAATAAGCGACGCGGGATTGCCGGTTTTGTAGTCCACTATGGTCGCGTTGCCCGCCTCGTCCACTATAAGCAAATCGATAACACCTTGAACGAGCACGCTACCTATAATATCCTCGCCGTACACCTCGCTCGCGGGAAGATTGACTATAAAGTACCGCTCCTTGGCGACGAACGCGCAGTTCGCCGTAAGACCGCGCATAACCTCGACTGCCCGCTCTATTTCGCGCTCGTCGGTAATTAGGTTAAAGTTTTCGCAAGTGCGGCGAAGCTCGGCCATATCCAAGTCGTTGAAATCGGCAAGCTCCATTGCGCGGTGATATGCAGTGCCGCGAAGCATACCGTCGGCGCCGCCGGCGCGTTTATTATTCCCGCCTATCGCAAATACGCCGCCCTCGTCGTCGCGGTCGTCGCGGTCGTCCACCGTAAGCACCGGCGCGAACGAGGTATAATCCTCCTCGTCCCACTCTCTGTGCGCGACCGAGGTTACGCACGTTTTGATGGTAAGCACCGATTCGGTGCGCTGTGCGTTTCGCCGTTCCACCAGCTTGTGCCGCTCGGAAACGGCCTTAGCGATATTGGCGTCGAACGGATACTCGACGTCCGACCGGCCGCTGTCCGAATAGCGCGGAACGTCTATATCTGACGTCGGTGCGTTTTTCATAAATTTGATCATGCGATTAGCGTCGCACGGAGCAACCTTGGTTTTGAACCACTTGGCCTCGCCGGTTACTACCAGCCGTTTTTTGGCGCGAGTAAGCGCAACGTACAGCAAGCGCAGCTCCTCGGCGCGCTCGCGCGACTTGCACTGCATGTTCTCCACCTTCCACGGCGCGGACGGAGCAAGCTTGCCGCTGTCGTCTATAGGCAGTTTGACGAACACACCGTCGTCCGAAATGAGCACGCGCTGGGATTGGTCCAGCTCGTTAAACTTTCTTGCCGTATCGGCAACGATTGCGCAATCGTATTCCAGTCCCTTGGACTTGTGAATGGTGGTTATGGTAACGCCGTCGCCGCCGCCGTTTGCCGGCAGTTTTATTTCGCTGTCGTCGTAGTACTCGATAAACGCGTGCATATCCAAACCGCGGTCGGCCGCGAACCGAATGAGCGCGTCCACCGCCGCCGCACTGCCGCCCGTTTCGTAAACGTGCTGGAAGTAATCGAACTCCGACGTTATGAACCCGAGCACGTCCGCGCAGTCGTGAGTATAGGCGTACTCGGCTATTCTGTCGCGCGCCGAAATAAACGCGGCAATCCTATCCTTGAGCGCGCCGTCGTACGCCACTATCTTTTGCCACAGCGCGTAGCGTGGTCTATCCCCGCCGATAATCGGCGTAACGCCGGTACAATCGCAAACGCATTTTCCGCGCTCGGCTATTGCGGCAAGCTCCTCGTCCGAAAAACCGCCTACGCTCGACCGCAAAGCAGTGTACAACGCAATATCGTCCAGTCTGTTGTCGGCGCAACGCAGTAAATCCATAAGCGCGACGATTTCCGGAAATGTGTTCGCTTCCCTATCACTGCCGATAGCGTAACCTATACCGCGAGTATCCAGCTCGGCGGTAAGCGCGGCGACGAACTTGTTGTTTTTGATAGCGCTGACGAGCACGGCAATACTGCCCGCTTGCGGGCCGGCGCTTTTTACGTACTGCGCAATGTAGTCGGCAACGAGCACGGCCTCGTTGTGCTCGGCCGAAGCCTTGTCGGCGCTCGTCGCTATGGAATATCCAGCAAACGGCTTGCGCTCCGCTTCGGTAGGCTCGACTACGGTATCCGTTTCCGGCGTGACCGCCTCGTCGCCTACTACGTAGAACGCCGCCTTACCTCCCATCATATCCTTATTGCCCCATTTAAGGCGCTGGGCTGGGTCGGAATAATCGACCTCGCCGAAGTCCTCCGTCATAACGCCGTCAAACACCTTGTTTACGAAATCTATAACAGCCTCGGACGAACGAAAGTTGTCGGTAAGCGGGATATGCGTATACGCCTTGTCGTCGGCGATTGGATCGCCCAAAGCATTTGCATTCTTTATTGCGGTCTTAAAATGCTTGGGCGAACAGCGGCGGAATCCGTATATGGACTGCTTGACGTCGCCCACAACGAACATTTCCGCACCCGCATTGCGGAACCGTTCCGCAATAGCCGACTGCAACGGATTGACGTCTTGAAACTCGTCTATAAAAACGTACTTGACCGACTTTGCTATTTCCGCTATGCTCGCCTCGTCGCGCAGTACGTTGTACGCGCCGTGCTCGAGGTCGGAAAAGTCCATTTTGCCAAACAGCTTTTTGCGCTCGGCGTAAGCATTGCGCGCGTCGGCCGCAACCGCCATGAGCGCCCTTACGTACGGCTCGCTGTTTAGCGAAGCGGCCGTTTCAACCTCTGCCTTAAACGCGCAGAATGCAGTACACTCCTCTTTAAGCTCGGCGTAACTATCGTGTAGCGCAAGATCGCAGCCGTCGTAGCTCCTTGCGGCGTTTTCGATTTTGTTAATTTCGCCGTTCAGTAGCGCTATCAAATCCTTAACCGTTTCGACATGCGTTTTGGTTTTTTTGCCCTTTTTGGGCGCGCCGCCCATGCCCGCGCGTTCAAGCTCGGGTATAATTTCGTTTAAGTCGGCAAGCAAAGTATTTTTGCGAACGTTTACTTTATCCTCGAGCAAGGCCGCGCTTTCGCAGTCCGGACGCACGGTACTCAAGTAGAGGTCGGGGTCGGGCATCGTAAGCGCAAACTCCAAAATATTGCCTATAACCTTTTTTACCGTTTCGTCGTCGTTGCGCGAGGACAGCATGTCGTACATAACCATAAAGTGCTCGTCGCGTTTTTTGAGCGCACGCTCCACCGCGTCGGACACCGCGCGCGCCTTCATAACGCTCGCCTCGCCCTCGTCGCACAGCTCGGCCGACGGCTCGAGGCCGGCGGCGTAAAAGTACATGCGCACCAGCTTTTGGCAATAGCTGTGCAAAGTGCCGATATTACAAGTGGGCAGTTTTTCCAGCGCGGCATTGGCGGTATCGCGAAAGTCCTCGCCGCCGCTTTTATCGTTTTTCAGCTCGAGCAATTTTTCGGTAAGCTTGATACGCATATCGGCCGCCGAAGCGCGGGTAAACGTGACTATAAGCATATCGTCCAGCCTTGCGCCCGCCTTTAGCTTTTCTATAATCCGCGCTATCATGACGGTGGTCTTGCCACTGCCCGCGCCCGCCGAAACGATTATATTGCCTTGCGTGGTAACGGCGGCGCGTTGGTTGACGGTAAATCTATCCAAAGCTCCCATATCAGTCGTCCCCCTCGTCCTCGTCGTCCACTTCCGGCGCGTCCTCGCCGAATACGCTTTTTAGGTCTATATCGGGCACGCGCACGACGCCGCCGCCGCAAATGCCGATATACGAGCAGAATTCGCACGCTTTGTCTGCCGGCGAGCGCATAATAAAGCCGTCGGCAATCTCGTCTGCTGCGACGTCGGCGTTCAGCTTGCACGCCGCAAGTAGCGCCTTGAACTTATCCTCGTCCAGCAACGTGTACGACTTGGGCACCTTGCGGAACCCGACTACGCCCGTCTTTTTATCAGGACTGTTCAGCTTCATAGTTATTATGTCCGACCAGTCGCCGCCCGCCTCGAGAGTTTTGTCGTACTCCAACGCTATATCTATATCCTTAATCATGGTGCCGGACATCGGGCGGTCGGGCTTGTCCGTGTAGTAGCGCTTTGGCATGCGCACGTAGAACATGCCGGTAACGTCGTATTCGTCCGACAGTGCGTAGGCGTACAGCTCGAGCTGCATATCTCGGCCGTCCAAGCATTGCTTAATATCGAACTTTTTGTCGCCCGTTTTGTAGTCGATTATTCGCGCGCGGTCGCCGCACAAATCGTACCTATCTATATCGCCGGAAAACTCGAACTTGCTTCTGTTGCCCAGCGTTTTGCCGGAAAAGTGGCACTCCATTTTCTCCACTTCGTACTTGCCCTTGCTTAGTATGTACGCATTTTTTTGCGCAAACGCCGCGGCGTTGGCAAGCACCCGCCTACGCGTCGGCGGGTCCAGCTCGTATTCGAGCTCCGTAAGCACCTCGTCGATCAGCTTTTCCACCGCGCTTTCCGAATAGTCGTACGGATTAGTCGACAAAAACTTCTTCATAAAGCCGTGCAAAACGGTACCGAAGTCGTTGGCCTCGAAGCCGCGTTTGCGGTCGGCCAGCCTAACCGTATCGTGCAAAAACCGCTTGTACGGACAGTAGAACCAGTTGGTGATTTCACTGCTGGACAGCTTGGGGCGGTGCGAAATATTTATGCGGTCGGCAAACGGCGCGTAAACGGCTTTACATTTTTCCGTCGCGGCGTCCACCGACGAAGCGTAGCGCGAAAGATTGCGCGCCACTACCTCCCGCGCCGCGGCGGGCACCGGCGCGTACTTAGCTATAACGGCCGGATCGTGCGTTTTCAACAGCGCGTCGTCGCACTTGGCGCTTTCGTACACTCGCAGTTTTTTTGCCAAATCCACTATAAAGGTCGCCGGCTTACCCATTCCGCCCAGCCGTTTCTTTTTCAGATACTTGCCGTCGAATATGCGATCGGCGTCTATAACGATAGCCTTTGCCTCGCCGCGCTCGCGGTTGCGCTTGGCGTACGCCGGTCGGCCGGTGTGAATAAACGACATACTGCCGAGCGAAACAGCGGCCGCCCCTTTAACCTTGCCGCCGTCCTTACCGCCGACTGACGTATACGTAACGAACACGTTTTTTGCGTTTAGCACCACCGCCCTAAGCTCGTCGCGCGAGCGACGGTTGCGCACGGCGCAGGTCGGTTCTATAACCCCGCCCAGCATGTCCAGCTCGGCGTCCGAAATAAGTCCGGTATCGGCAATGGCGGACGGCATTACGCCCTCGTTAAAGTCGGTAATAAACAGTTTTTTAACGGCGGTCATGCGCAGAGCGCTTGGCACCGTTACGGTAACGCAGTGGCGTTCGCGCGGGAGCGTGTTCACGTTTACAGCGCGCGCCGCCGAAAGGAAGGCGCGGGCGTCCACCTCGAAGTCACCCGAGCCGTATCTGCCCAAAAGCTCGACCAAGCCGACTATGGGCGTAACGACGTCGGTACCGCGCTCGGCTTGGCCGCGCTGAACCTCGGCAAACTTGCACGCGTCGAGCACCCGCCCTACCGCGGCGCCGAAGCTACTGCATGCGCAAAACTCGCGCACTATACCGAGTGCGCGTTTTGCCGCAACGCCGCCCTCGCCGGTAAACTCGAAGTCGGCGGACACGTACCTAAGCGCACGCCTACCCACCTCGAACGCCAGCATTTCGGCTTGCATTCGGTCGCAACCGGCGTACGGATTTTTGGCAAGCGCAACTAGCGCCGAACAGTCCACGGCGTTGCGCTTGTTCAGCGCTATATACAGCTTGTAAATATTATCTATAGCGGCGAGCGGTTGCGTGCTGTACAGCGACTTGCTCTCGTCGGTATAGCTTGGGATTTCGTATTCGCCGAGTATGCGCTTTAAAGCTCGCGGATTGTTGCACACCACGGCAATATCGTCGTAGTCGCCGCCGCCGTCCACGTAGTCGCGGATTTCCACCGCAACGCGCTTGTACTCGCTAATGCCGTCGGGCGCGCAAAACAAATCCAGCTCGCCCCGTCGCCTTGCTATGGGCGGCGCGTCGTACAACGTAAACGACTTGGCCGGCGCGGCAAGCGCCGAAAACACGCGGCTTATAAGCTTGGTCGGCTCGGCGTAGCCTATGGCAAAAAAGTGCACGCCGTCTATCACCTTTTCCTTGCTGGTGGGCGCGGCGGCAATCAGCGAATACAGCTTGTCCGACGCGTCCATGCACTTGGCATTGCGGGATTTACCGTCGTCTTGATTTTCGCCGTCCGCAATTCCGCTTTGCGCTTTAATCTTGTCGTACTCGGCCTTGATCAGCATAAGGTCGTCCAGCTTCATTTGCGTGGCGCCGTCCGCCTCTATCTTTTCGGGCGGGTCGGACGAAACTATCTGCTGAATGGTGGCGTACACCTCGCGCGCAAAGTCGTCGAACGCCGCCGCGCGGCCGTAATAGCTAAGCTTATCCTTGACGGCGGCTATAGCGCGCGCCGTTATCATTATTCCACCCTCTTGCGACAGCGTTTTTGCGGCGGGCGCCACTCTGCGCGCCAAGCGGGACAGAGTAAGCACCTCAAGATCGAGCGCCCCGCCCCTACCGCCTTCGCCGCAAAACAGCGCTTGCTCCACCGCCAAGGTGTAGCGGTCGGGGCAAAGCACCACGTAATATTCGTCGGGCGAAAACTCCCTTTTGTTAAGCGCCAGCGTAAGCGCGGAAAGCGCCTCTGGATAGCTTTCAAACAGTTGTCTTACGATCTTAGCCATAGCAACATTATACACTCGCGGCCGGCAAAAAGCAAGTAGTAACCGTCAATCGGTTGCAAAACCGAACCGAATATGGTAGAATCTACTTACAGTCGTAACGCGGAGCTCAAGCTCCGCCACTAACAACGATTAGGTGAAGTATGAAAAACAATGCAAAAAGATTTTTGGCCGCGGCGCTTGCCGCTACGACGGTGCTTCCGCTTGCGGCGTGCAGTGCGGAAACTGCGGAATCGTCATTCGACAATCCGTTGCCCTGGCACGTGTCCGATTCGTCGTACGAACGGCTGGAATATTCGGTTGCCATATACGACACCAAAAAGAGCGAAAAGGAGGACGAGCGCGTACAGATTGCCGACGGCACCATGACCTTCACCTTGGAGGAGGGCGCCGACGCCGGCTACACCAAGCTCGACATGAACTTTGCCGTCACCTACCGCAACGTTGGCGGCGCGGGCGCAGACGCCGGACTTAAGGACGAAATTACCTCCACCGTGTACTTCGAGCCGAACAGCCTTTCCGCAAAGAGCATGGAAAAGACGGTAAAGCTTGCCACTCGCAAGGATACCAAAAATCTTTCCTATACTATAAGCGCAGACTACTACGGCACGCACAAGGCCACGTTTATATACACCGAGCAAGAGGGCGCCAAGCAAAAAACGCTTTCGCTCCCCAAAGACACTTGCCGCGATAACGAAATGGTATTCTTTTTGGCGCGCGCCCAAGCGTTGAGCCAAGAATCCACCAACTTCAAAATGATAAACCTTTACGACTCCTTTAACCTCGGCAAAATTACCGAGTACCGCATGTCGGTTACCGGCGGCTCCGAGCGCAAGCTGGACGTCGGCGAATGGGTTAAGGACTACGGCATTCCGGCTGTTGAGGGCAAAGACGGCGGCAAGATTACCTATCCGGTAAAGTGCGTTACCGCCACCATTGCCATAAGCGCGGAAAAACACGGACCGTCGTATGCGGTTACGTACGCCAAGGACGCGTTCAAGGTGGGCGCGGCCGAGCACAAAAAGCTTCCGCTCAAAATAAGCTACAGCTCGTACAACGGCAGCACGCCGTACCGCCTGACATCGTACACACTTACCGGCTGCTCGTTCGCCAAAAACGCGTAGCTATATATATTATATATGAAAGGACTTATCGTAGTAAACGCGTACGCCAAAACGACGGAAACGCGCCAAGTTTCGCGACTTAGCAAGGAGCTTTGCAAGCTGGGCGTGCCCACCGACACAGTGCGCAACGACCGCTTTTTTGCGCGCGTCGGCTTGGACGACGCGCAAGGCTTGGCCGACTACGATTTTTGCATTTATTTGGACAAGGACAAGTACGCGTCGCGCATGCTGAGCAAGCGCATGCGACTGTTTAACTCCGCCGCCGCAATAGAAGCCTGCGACGACAAAATGACTACGCACATACTTCTGTCGGACAGCGGAATACCAATGCCGCCTACCTTGGCCGGACTTTTGTGCTACGACGACGGCGCGGATATCGGCGACTCCACCGTGGACGGCGTTATTGCCGCACTGGGCTTGCCGGTCGTGATAAAGCAAGCGTACGGGTCAATGGGTAGCGGCGTATTCAAGGCGGACGACCGCCGCGACCTACTTGCGCTTATGCAACGGTTCAAGTGCGAGCCCCATCTTTTTCAGAAGTATATACAGTCTTCACATGGCAAGGATATGCGCGTTATAGTGGTGGGCGGCAAGGTGCTTGGCGGCATAGAACGGCGCTCGGACGGCGACTTTCGATCCAATATCGGCTTGGGCGGCAACGCCACGGCGGTAAAGGTGCCGAGCATAGTGCGAGACTACGCTGTACGAGCGGCGGATATACTCGGGCTCGACTACTGCGGCATAGATTTTTTGTACGGAAGCGACGGCGAGTTCTATCTGTGCGAAGTAAACTCCAACGCGTTTTTCGACGCGTTTGAGGGCGCTACCGACATAAACGTGGCCGAAGCATACGCAAAACACATTGTTGGCGTTTTGCATTGACAAAGGTTCCGCTTTGTAGTATAATAGATAAGTTGCGGGGTGGTAGAACCCCGCAACAAGTATAAGAAAAAAGGCAAGTTATGACTGAAGAGCGATCTCAAAAAAGCATCATTGACTATTTGTTACCACTGCTTAACGCAGCGAGCAACAGCGACGGCGCAGTGGACGACAGTGCGGAAATGCATGCCGCAAAACAAATCCGCACGTTTATCGACGAGATTCCGGGCGGATTCTTGATTTATCGCGCCGACAGCGACGAAAAAATCGTTTACGCCAACAGCGCGTTGATCAACATTTTTAAGTGCGACGACTTTGCCGACTTTATCAAGCTGACCGGCGGAACCTTTCGCGGCATAGTGCACCGCGACGACTTCGAGCGCGTTGAGGCCGAAATAACCGACCAGATCTCCCACAGCGAAAACCAGCTGGACTACGTGGAGTATCGCATAGTGCGCAAGGACGGCATAGTGCGCTGGGTGGAGGACTACGGTCATTACTTCAAGAGCAACGCCGGCGATTGCTATTACGTGTTCATAACGGACGCGACCGAACGGCTTACCCGCCAGCTCGCCGACAAGGCGTCTATGTTCGGCAATAGGAGCAAGCGCGAGCAAAGGCTGCAAAACATAATAGAGGAGTACGACAAGGAGCGCAAGCTTATCCGCCAAGAGCATTTGCAGCGCTTGGAGGTTATAGAGGGACTAAGCGCCAACTACGATTCCATTATCTATGCGGATATCGATAAAAACGTCGCCCTACCCTACCGCCTTTCCACGCGACTCGTCCGCCAGTTTACCAAAAAGCTGGAGGTGCGCGAGTTAAGATGGTTTTTGGACGACTACGTAGACGTTTGGGTTCACCCCGACGATAGAGATTTGGTACGCCAACAGACCTCGCCGGAATTTATCCAAGCCGTGCTTGCCGAAAAGGACACCTACTATATCAACTACCGCTGTATACAAAACGACGAAACGCAGTACATACAACTGCGCATAGTCAACGTCAGCGGCGAGGACAACAAGCCCAGCCAGATAGTAATGGGTTACCGCAATATCGACGAGGAGGTTTTGCAAGAAATGCGCCAAAAGCAGTTGCTCGAGGCCGCATTGCAAAATGCCAAAATTGCTGACAACGCAAAAACAACCTTCCTTTCCAATATGTCGCACGACATGCGAACCCCACTCAACGCCATATTCGGCTACGTAAAGCTTGCGCGCAAGTCGGCGCCCGAAGACAGTAATATTCGCCGATACCTAAACCGCATAGAAACGGCGGGCAACCAAATACTCGACCTCGTGGACAAGGTGCTGGAGCTGTCGTACGCCGAATCGCGCGACGACACCTTGTTGGAAGCACCGTTCAATCTTAAGGAAGCGCTAAAGAGCGAAATAAACAAGCTTATGCCGGTAGCCGAGGAAAATGGCGTAAAACTGCATTTGCGCACCGCCGCCGTAACCAACGCGGACGTAATCGGCGACAAGGACAAGCTGATGCAGATTATATCAAACATAGTCGACAACGCCATAAAGTACAACAAGCAAGGCGGCAAGGTGGACGTTACGGTAACGGAAAAAACGGGACTGCTTAACAACATTTCCACGTATACCATCGACATAAAGGACAACGGCATAGGCATATCGCAAGACACGCTAAACCGCATATTCGAGCCGTTTATACGCGAAAGCAACACCACGCAAAGCGGCGTGTTCGGCGCCGGTCTCGGCCTTACCATATGCAAACAGCTTGCCGAAACTATGAACGCGACTATCAGCGCCAAAAGCACGCTGGGCAGAGGCAGTACCTTTACCGTCGCCATAGCGCTCAAGCCCGACATGCACGAGGACGAAATCCAAGCCACGGACGAGCAGATAGACTTGTCGGGCAAAAAGATACTCATAGTCGAGGACAACGAGATCAATCTGGAAATCGAAACGGAATTACTGGAGGACCTCGGCTTCGTAGTGGACAGCGCCGCCAACGGCAAGATAGCGGTGGACAAAATCCGCGCCGCGCGCGAAACCGGCCACGAGTACGACTTGGTGCTGATGGATATACAAATGCCCGTTATGGACGGCCGTGCCGCCGCAAGGGAAATCCGTGCGCTCAAGGGTCACCCCCTTGCCAACGTACCCATAATCGCGCTGTCTGCCAACGCGTTTGAAAGTGATCGCCGCGCCTCGCTGGAAGCCGGTATGGACGCGCACATCAACAAGCCGCTGGACGTGAACATGCTTATAGAAGCAATCAACGCCGCCGTCGCCAAACAGCACAGATAAATAAACCTATAAAATAATCCCCGCATGCTATCAAGCACGCGGGGATTTTCTTTTTCCGATTTATAGTAATATATGTAATTTACAAATATACATAGCGTTATTACTATTCCCCCCCCTCTCTGCTAATTTCCCGAGCTGTCGTAGCGGCGTATGCCTATCGTCCACACGGCAAAGCCTATAACCATAAGCGCCGTTGCCGCAACGGCGCTCCACAGCACCGACCACCACGCGTTGGCGCCGGTAATCAAGCATTCTATCGGGTAGTACAGCATCAACCCGAACGGCACGACGTAGAACATTATCGAAGCAAACGCCTTGCCCATATACTTAAGCGGGTACTTGGCGTAGCCGCTAAGGTTGTACACGGTGTTGAGTATTATGCCCGACGTCTTGACCCAAAACGCCAGCGACGCGAAAATGAGCTTAATGCCCATAAACCCGAATATACCCAAAAATCCGCACAGTATCAGCACCATAACCGAGCCGAACGACCACGCTATACCAGATATAGGCCCGAATATGCACATTATAACTATGCCGACTACGAACTCGCCTATGCCGTCCCACTTAAAGGTTTTGGCAACGAACTGGTACAGCGGGTTTAGCGGCCGAGTAAGGTAAATATCCAGCTCGCCGCGCCGCACCGCCCAGTATGCCAATATCCACAATTCGTCGGTGAATATATGGTCTATCGCCTTGGGCACCAGTATGAACCCGAAAAGAAACGCCAGCGCGTTGAACGACCAGATGCCTATCTGCGGCACCGACCCGACTATTAAGTACACGGTAGCCAGCGATATAACCTCGGTCACGGCAAAACTGAGCATCATAATAAACGAATCGGCCTTGTACGACAATCCGCTCCGCAAGCTCATAGATACATATTTGGGATATAGCTTTAGTTCTTTTAACATATTATCCTCCAAACACGACTACGTGCTTAACCGACGATTTGTACGCAAAGTGCGCAATCAAGTTTATACCGACTATCCACGCAATCGACACGGCAAATGCAATAAGCATTTCCGTCCAGCCGACTTGTCCCAAAAATATGCGTACCGGCAGACTGACGAGCGTGGGAAAGGGCGTGTACGACAGCGCGGTCTGCGCCCACGCGGGGAACAGCGATATGGGCACTATCCCGCCCGCCAAAAACGACGTGATAATATTGCTCATCGTCGACACGCCGAACATTGCTTGCGTGCGGAACGCCAGCTGTCCGAACAAAAAGTCTATTGCGTCGAACGCAAGCGACGACAAAACGCAAGCGAACAAAAACAGCAAAATATTGTACCATTTTATTCCGGTCAGCCCGAATCCGAACACAACGGTAAGCGTTCCCACCGCTAACACCGGTATACCTATAATTATAAGTCGGGACAAAAATTCGCCCATAGCGGTAAATGCCAGCTGTACTCGGTAGTTAATCGGCTTCATCAGCCGCATGCCTATAAGGCCGGCGCGCACGTCGTCGGTAATGCTGCCCATAGTGCCGGTGTACGTCACCTCGCCTACCACGGCGGATACTATTACGTACATCAGCATTTGCGGAAAGGCGTAGCCGGCTATCGTGCTTTCGGGCGAAAAGGAGTATATGGCCCACCATACCAGCCCCATCAGCACGGCGCTAACCATTGCGCCGACAAACCACAGCACCAGCATGCCGCGGTACGCAATGGCCGTTTGGAATCCCGACCGCATAAACACCAAATATTTTTTCAGTCTATTTTTGCGCATCGCCGTCTCCGTCCGCGTCGGTACCGTCGCCGTCGCTACTCGCCTCGCTACGCTCGCGGTCTTTTTCGTAAATCTTTTCCACCACTTGCTCTATGCCGGTTTCGGAAATTTTGACGTCTGCCACCTCGCAGTGATTGAACAAATAGTTAAGCAGCTCGCCGGTAGTAAGCCTGGTGCCGTCTATGGTAAACGTTACGGAATGCCCGCCGTCGTCAGCCGTGTATTTGATAATCGCTTCGCCGAAGTGCGACTTTACGCCTTCGCCGTCTATGGGATTTTTGCAAGTAACCTTAACGTCGCGCGTGTCGCCGAACATATGCTTAACTTCCTCCAGCGATCCGTCAAACAACACCTTGCCGGCGTCCAAAATAATTACGCGCTCACAAAGTAGCTCTATATCGCTCATGGCGTGCGTAGTAAGTATAAGCGTGGTGTTGTATTCCTTTTTCAGCTTGTTTATGGCGTCCACGAGATTGCGCTTTACCAGCACGTCGAGGCCTATGGTCGGCTCGTCCAAAAACAGCGTTTTGGGGTTGTGCAGCATTGCCGCGGCAAGGTCCGCGCGCATACGCTGACCGAGCGACAGCGTGCGTACCGGCGCGTCCATAAACGGCTTCATATCCAATAGCTCCACAAGCTCGGCAAGTCTACGCTTGTACTCGTCGTCGGGCACGTCGTATATATACCTAAGCAAATCATACGTTTCGGTAAGCGGAAGATCGTACCACAGCTGGGTCTTTTGCCCAAACACGACGCCTATGGTTTTGAGCACGGCGTTGCGCTCCTTGGACTTGTACGGATGCTTGCCATCTATCAGTATTTCACCGCCGGTAGGCGTCAGTATGCCGCTCATCATTTTTATGGTGGTGGACTTGCCCGCGCCGTTCGCGCCTATGTACCCCACCGACTCGCCGTCGTGCACGGTAAACGACACGCCGTCCACAGCCTTAACCACGGTGTACTTGCGCGAAAACAGCGACTTGAACATACCCCATACGCCCTTGCCGCGCACAGGTTTTTTAAAGTACTTTTCTACGTTTTTCAGTTCTATCATAGTTGCCTCTCAAAACTGCTTACATAGTTATGAACAAAGTAATATAAAATAGACATTTATCTACATTATTCACTCTTATCTATTCACTAATATCAAGACGTGGCGCGGGGCGCGGGGTTGTGGGGGGAGGGGGGGGGGGGG
>JAIDCZ010000012.1 GCA_029055565.1 Clostridiales bacterium | reverse complement strand
CGGGTTTGGTTTTGATTGTTGCCGTTGTTGGGTTTGTTGCCGTTGCCTTGGCCGCCTTGACCGTTGCCGCGATTTTTGTTTTTGTTGTTTTTGCGCCCTCCGCCATTTTGGCCGTTGTTTTGGTTGCGGTTACGTTCGGGCGGTGGCTCTAAGCCGTCCATATCCGATTGCGGTGTTGCGGAATCCTTGCCGCTGTAATTAAGCTCGTCCAGCGTGTATTCCGCAAACTCGAAGTTGTCCTCGTCGCCCACGCGCAAGCGCACCTTTTCGGTAAGCGGCGTGATTGATACCACCGTGCCGCGCCTACCGTCCGGACAAGTGATCCACGACCCGACCTTGGGACTGCGGCGTGCAACGTCCTCGTACGTTTTGTTTTCGTACGACAGACAGCACAACAATCTACCGCACATACCGTTTATCTTGTTTGGCGTGAGCGCAAGGTTTTGGTTCTTTGCCATCTTGATCGAAACGTGCTCGCTGTCCGACTCGAACCTACCGCAGCAGCACGGCATGCCGCACGCGCCCAGCGAGCCGATAAGCTTGCACTCCTCGCGCGCACCTATCTGCCGCAAGTCTATGCGCATATGAAAGGCCGAAGCGAGGTCGCGCACGAGCTCGCGAAAGTCCACGCGTTGCTCGGCGGTAAAATACAGCACCAGCTTTCCGTGGTCCACGGTAAATTCGCAGTCCACGATTTTCATGTCCAGTCCGCGCGCCGCCACCTTTTGCTTGGCGGTGGCTATAATCTCTTGCTTTTGCTTGTCGTCTGCGGTAGCCGCTTCGAGGTCGCCGTCGGTAGCAATGCGCAAAACACCTTTAAGCGGCGCAACGATCTTTTCGTCAGGCACTTCGGTGACCGGCAGTATAACCGTGGCAAGCTCCACGCCGCGTTGGGTTTCCACAACTATTTTGGTACCCTTGGCGTACTCCTCGCCCTCGGTCGGCGCAAAGTAGTACATTCTGGGCGAAGTGCGAAACCTAACCCCTATCACTTTCGGCATTGTGCTTTTACCTCCATAATCTTTAATATAAGTGTGTCCATAACCGCTTGAGGCATACAGTTGGCGGCGTTGTGTTTTTTTGCTTCGCGCACGGCCTCTGCGGCGAGCGCGGCGGAATGCGGCGTGTACCCACCGGAAATTTCCGCAATATCTTTGCCGTCAAAAACAGTATCTACGCCTATGCAGTAACGCGCAATATCGTTGAGCAAATACTCGGCTACGCCGAGCAGTGCGTCCACCTTGTCGCGCGACAGCTTTTCGTAAACGGCGGCCGCATGCGCAAACGCTTTACTGCCGGTAGATAGAAGCAACAGCTTTTTTGCGGCGGCGTAGGTATCGGCAAAGCTAGCGTCGGCAAGTATGCGCTCGGCAGTACCAAGACTGCCGCGGCTCGCTTGCGCGGCCAGCTTGATAGCCGTCCCACCGGCCTTGTGGAACTTGCCCAGCTCGCGCTCCACCACCGCTATATCGAAGGGCGGCAGTTCTATCTTGTTACAGCGCGACTCTACCGTAGGCAAAAGCTTGCCGCTCGAGCATAGGATAAAGCACACGCTTTGCGGCGGTTCCTCCAAGGACTTGAGCAGTTTGTTTTGGCAAATCTCGCTCATGCTTTCGGCGTTTTCTATAATATACGCCTTGTTTTTCAGCTCGAACGGAGTCAGATACAGCGAGTCCAAAATTTCCTTTATATCGTCCACCGATATTGCGTAGCGCTTGCTCTTTTCCCCGCCCGACTTGGACTTGCTCTTTTTTTCGTCGTCGGGGCGCGGATAGACTATTATATCCGCATGCTCGTCGAACGCTTTATCGTCGCTTATTCCGCACAGCCGCGCCGCGACTATGCGCGATAGGACTTTAAGTCCCTCGTCGTCCTCGCCGCTCAACAGTATTGCGGAAGCGTCTGCGCTCACGCTCTTTACGCAATCCAGCCCCGCGTAAAGGTACGAATATTTTTTAAGTACGAGTTCGCTCATAGTACGGCGCTCACCGCTTGCCAAATCTTAGCGGCAGACTGCTCCTTGGTGCCGGACACGTCTATTGCCGTAAGCTCGCCGTCGGCGCACATCTGCTTAAAGCCGTCGTACACGCGGTTAAAGAACGCCAAGCTTTCGCGCTCCAACCGGTCGCCCTTGTCGGCGCCGCCCTTGCGCTTAAATCCGTCCTCGGGCGTTATATCTAAAAACAAGCCCAAGTCTATTTTGAGCGGTTCTATCGTTATTTGATTGACGCGGCGCACGAAGCTCAAATCAAGCCCGCGCGCGTAGCCCTGGTAGGCCAGCGACGAATATATAAACCTATCGCACACGACTATCTTGCCGCTGTCCAGCGCGGGGAAAATAACCTTGTTCAAGTGATCGCGCCGCGCCGCCGAATACAAGTACAGCTCGGTAACCGCGTCGGGCGAAAACGTAGGATCCAACAGCAAGCCGCGTATAGACTCGGCAAGCTTGGCGCCACCCGGTTCGCGCGTGAGTATGGCGGGACGCCCCGCCGCGTTAAGCGCGTCGGTAAGCATAGCGCACTGCTTGCTTTTGCCCGCGCCTTCTACACCCTCTACAACTATAAACTTGCCGTTAGCCATGTTATTTTATCTCCCCTATACAGTCGTGCAAAGCCTTGCCGAGCAAGCAAACTTGCTCCGGAGCGTCCTCGGCCGTAAGTATGAATACTACGTATTTGTCGGTAACCAATTCGGAATACACGCCGCGCAAGCTAAGCGCGTTGTTGAGCCTTGACGGCTCTACGCCGAGCCTCGCGCAGTCCAGCACGAGCCGCGAAAAATCGTCGTTTTGCAAAAACGGAAAGTCCGCCTTAATATCCTCTACCGCACCGAACAGCCGCTCGTACGCCGCGGTGGCGGCCTTATCCGCAACGCGGCTTACCGCGTCGTCTATCGAAGCGTACAGCAGATACGACGGACTGGTAGAACCCATAACGTCCACGCAGTCGCGCAAGCGCGCGCTGTTATCGTCCGAAAGATTGTCAAACAGCAATGCACTTTGCGTAAGCGCGCGTAGCGTTTTGTGCGTAGACGCGTTGCATATATCGGCTATGGGCGCAACGCTTTTCGGAAGCCTTGGCGAAAACCCGAAGTGCGCGCCGTGCGCGCTGTCCGCTATAAACAACAGTCCACGCTTTTTGCAGTAATCGGCAATGCCGTCCACGTCGGCGCAAAACCCGAAGTACGTCGGCGTGGTAATCACCACCGCTTGCACGTCCTTGGTTATGGCGCCGTCTATTTGCTTTATGGTAATCGGCCGAACGCCGCCGCTCTCGCCCGCAGTAACGCAACGCTTGCCGCTAAGCTTAAAGCCGTCGAACACCGAGCGGTGCGAATTTATATCCACTACGGCGTTTGCGCTCGAATAGAATATCGAAGCCTTTACGCCTTGCGAACTGCCGCCGCACAGATAGTGCGCATGCTTCGCGCCGTAAATACCGGCGGCTCGCTTTTCTGCCTGCACTACGGAATCGGCGGGAAAGCTCCCATCCGACAGCTCGGTCAAATCGAGCTTACATACCCCGCCCTTATGCCCGGGGGTGTGCAGCCGTAGCTTGTCGCGCTCCGAAGCTCTTATCAATTCATCCGCCAAACTCAATTTAATTCTCCGATAAATAAGGTCGCCCCTCATCTGCCCTTCGGGCACCTTCCCCCACGGGGAAGGTCTATCACTACTAAAATCTTGTCCGCAATTATTATCTCTTATTTCTTATCTATTATCTCTTATTTATTTTTTCGGTTTCATCGTCGGGAACAGTATTACGTCCCTAATCGACGCGCTGTCGGTCAAAAGCATAATCATACGGTCAATGCCGATACCGAGTCCGCCGGTGGGCGGCATGCCGTATTCCAGCGCCTCCACAAAGTCGTCGTCGGCGGCTTGTGCTTCCTCGTCGCCCTTCTTTTGCATTGCGCGTTGGGTTTCGAAGCGCTTGGCTTGGTCGATGGGATCGTTAAGCTCGGAGTACGCGTTGCCGCCCTCCCAGCCGTTGATAAAGAACTCGAAGCGGTAAGTAAGGCCGTTACCGTCCTTTTTGGCAAGCGGCGAAATTTCGATGGGATAGCCGGTGACGAAGGTCGGCTGAATAAGCGTGCTTTCCACAAGCTTGTCGAACGCGACGTACATGCACTCGGCGGCGTTCTTGTCGCCCTCGGGATCGAGTCCAAGGCGTTTAAGCTCGGCTTGAGCTTGCGCCTTGGTAAGCGACATAAAGTCCACGCCCACCGTTTCCTTAACTATATCGCGCATGGTAACGCGCCGCCACGGCGTGGAAATATCGATCTCCTTGCCTTGGTAGGTTATCTTGTCGCCCAGCCCGATAGCGTGCGCCGCCGCGCGGTAAATGTCCTCGGTGCGCTTCATCATGTCCTCGTAGTTGCCGTACGCTTGGTACAGCTCGATCATGGTGAATTCGGGGTTGTGCTTAATGTCCATGCCCTCGTTGCGGAAGTTACGGCCAAGCTCGTATACACGCTCCAAACCGCCTACTATGAGCCGCTTAAGATAGAGCTCTGGCGCAATGCGCATGTACATATCGAGGTCGAGCGTGTTGTGGTGCGTAATGAACGGACGCGCCGCCGCGCCGCCCGCAACGGTGTTGAGTATGGGGGTTTCCACCTCCAAAAATCCGTCGGCGTCAAGATAGCTACGGATTGCGGAAATTATCTTACTGCGCTTGATAAACGTGTCCTTGACCTCGGTGTTTACTATAAGGTCGAGGTAACGCTTGCGGTAACGAATGTCGTTGTCCTTAAGTCCGTGCCACTTTTCGGGCAACGGCGTAAGCGATTTGGATAGAAGCGTAAGCTGCTTAGCGGCAACCGAAACCTCGCCGCGGTGCGTAACGAACACCTCGCCGGTAACGCCTATAATGTCGCCTATATCTATCTGCTTTTTGAACCCGTCGTACGCTTCTGGGCCGAGGTTGTCCGACTTAACGTAAATCTGGATTTGACCCGACCTATCGAGAACGTGCCCAAAGCTCGCCTTGCCCATAATGCGCTTGCTCATAAGTCTGCCGGCAATGGTGACGGTCTTGCCCTCTTGCGGGGCGCTCGTCACGTCTGCGGCGTGCGAGTCTACCGGAAATTCCGTAATCTTAAAAGGGTCTGCGTCAGCCTCGCACAGCGCTTGCAGTTTGGCAAGCCTAACCGCCTTAAGCGCGTCTACGTCTTGCTCGACTTCCGCGCCGACGTTGTTTTGATTATTGTTTTGTTCTGCCATAATCCTTTGCCTTTTGTTGTTAAATATAAAGCACTTATTACTCGTCTATTACTTTTTTACTGCTTTCTTGTCGACTACTATATCTACAATTTTAAACAGCAAATCGCCTACCATAACGACGTCGTTTTCGGCTTTGCCAAGGAGCGCCGAGCCTACGCGCGACTCGTTGGAAATTCTGCCCGCCAAAGCGTCCGCCTCGTGCGAACCGACTATGGTATACGTTTGAATACCGGTGCATTTGGACTTGTCCAGCTTGGTCGGCTTAATCTTTTCGGCAAGTTCGGCCTCGGTAAAGCCCTTGTCCAAAAGATACTCGCGTTTGTAGCGCTTGGATGTCAACAGCTCGCAACCTGCAATGCGAAAATCCTCGTCGGTAAGCTGTTCAAGTATGCCGTGACGGTAGCGCGACGCGCGCATATCGTTTACGGACAAGCGGGTCAAAAATCCGGCAATAATATCGGTGTGCGTAAAACCGCACTTTTCCAACGCGGCAAGTCCGTCCTCGACGTCGGCCTCAATCACTTCCACCGCACAGCCGATGGAAACCACGTCGTCGTTGATGGACTTTTCGTCCAAAACCTTTGCGCCGGCCAGCTTCTCGTTGATGGAATCCATCTCGTTTTGGAGCTTTGCTTGGTTTTCGCGCGCTATATGATACTCGGCGTTTTCCGAAAGGTCGCCTTGCGCACGCGCCGAGGCAATTTCGTCGATAATAGCGGGCATCTCGACGTTCTTAATCTGTTCGAGCCGCTCTTCCAGTTCGCGCTTGCCTTGCGCGGTCATAATATATTCTTTGGGCATAATAAACTCCTTGCCTATTTATTCAAGATACATTATAGACAATTAGTTAAAATTAGTCAAGTGATTACGTAACAATCAATAATTCCGAATTCCGAATTCATAATTCCGAATTACATTTGTCATATTCTGTCGAAAACGGTCATATGCTATACAACCACTAAAAATCGGAGTGAAGCATGACGAACAACGACAGCAAGAACGTCAAAGCGGTAGAGCTTGGCAAATATATAGCAAAGACCGAATGCACGGTGCGCGACGCGGCAAAGCAATTCGGTATGGGCAAGTCCACTGTACACAAATACGTAACGGAAAGACTGCCCGCACTCGAGCCGGAGCTGTCCGAGCGCGTGCGCAAAATACTGGACTACAACCTAAGCGTACGACATCTGCGCGGCGGCGAAGCAACCAAGCAAAAATGCGCGCACAAGACTACGACTTAATGCACTTTGTCGATTCCATTACAATACTCGCCTATTACGACGGTATGCGACAAAATTGCGCACACCAAAAAACTGCCGCAACGCCTTGCTTGCGACAGTTTTTATTATGCTATTATTTTTAGTCGTATAGGTTGGATACCGGCATATCGGCGTAGATGTACGATATTGCGGACGCGAATATGGGCGCAACCGAAACGGTGATAAATTTGTCCAGCTTCTTATCGGGCGGAAGCTCTATCGTGTCGAGCATAAACACCTTTTTCAGCACGGAGTTTTGCAGTCGTTCTATTGCGGGGCCGGAAAGCACGGAGTGCGTGCAGCATGCGTACACGTCGGTTGCGCCGCCAACCTCCACCAGCGCTTGCGCGCCTTGGACTATAGTGCCGGCGGTATCTATCATATCGTCGAGTATAAGACAGCGCTTACCCTTTACGTCGCCGACTATATTCATAACCTCCATAACGTTGGCTTTGGGCCGGCGCTTATCTACGATAGCAAGCATCTTATTCAGCTTTTGCGCCATTTGCCGCGCGCGGCCTACCGAGCCGACGTCGGGCGATACTACCACGAGGTCATCACCCGCTTCCTTAATAAAGTCCTCGTTGGCGATTGCCTTGGCGAGTATGGGCGCGCCCAAAAGGTGGTCTACCGGAATATTGAAAAAGCCTTGGATTTGCGGCGCGTGCAAGTCCATAGTAAGCACTCTATCCGCGCCCGCCGTCGTAATAAGATCGGCCACCAGCTTGGCGGTAATAGGGTCGCGTGCGCGCGCCTTTCTGTCTTGCCGCGCATAACCGAAGTACGGAATGACCGCCGTAATTCTGCCAGCCGAAGCGCGCTTAAGCGCGTCGATCATAACGAGCAGCTCCATAAGGTTGTCATTGGTAGGAATCGACGTAGATTGTATTACAAACACGTCGCAACCGCGGACGGTTTCGCCTATCGATACCGACGTTTCTCCGTCGCTAAACTGCCCCACTTCCGCTTCCGAAAGCTTCAAGCACATGCTGTCCGCAATGGCTTGCGCAAGTCGTTTGCTGGCGTTGCCGCAAAACAGCTTAACCTTATTGCCGTGCGCTATCATTTGCTGCCTCCAAAGGAAATATGTTTACTGCGGCGCTTAGCCGTTGTAGCCGTTGTCATCGTTATCTGCGAGCGGAGCTTGCTCCGGAGTATTTTCCGTTTCGCTTGCCGCGCCGTCTATAATCCCTTCCGAATCTTGAACGAGTCTGTACGTCGAAGGATTGGCGTTACCAGCCGGCGGCGCGTACTTGTTGCCCGCCCAGTGCGGAATATTGCGTTGCCGTGCGCGAGCTATTGCCAAAGCCTCCGCCGGCACCTCGTCGGTAACGGTGGAACCGGCCGCGATAAACGCATGGTCGGCAATATGCACCGGCGATATTACGTTAGAATTGGAGCCTATAAATACGCGGTTGCCCACTATAGATTTGAACTTATCCTTGCCGTCGTAGTTGGCAAACACTACGCCGCAACCGACGTTGCATTCTGCGCCCAGCTCGGCGTCGCCGATATACGTAAGATGGCTTACTTTACAGCCGTCGCCTATTACGCAGCTTTTAAGCTCCACGAAGTCGCCTATGCGGCAGTGCGCGCCGATAACGCTGTTGGGTCGAATATACGCAAACGGACCTACGCGCGTCCCCTCGCCCACTATGCTCGAATACAGCCGCGAGCTATCCACGCGCGCGTCTCGGCCGATTATGCAGTCCTCTATATAGTTGTTGGGCATGATATGCGCGTCGGCCTTGATAATCGTTTTGCCCTTGATAAAGTTGTACGATTCTATAACCGCGCCGCGCTCGATAACGACGTCGCTGTCTATATGCACGTTGGCGTAATCGGTAATAAGCACGCCGTTGCCCGCGTGGAAGTTGAGTATTCTGCGGCGCAACGAGTCGGTTATGCGCGAAAGACTTTCGCAGTCGGTAACGGCCTCGAATTCACCGCTGCCGGTCGGCGGTTGCGGGAAAAGCGTTTCAGTACCGTAAAGGTAATCGGTCTTGAACACCGAACCGCGCGGAAGCTTAACCACGTTCGCGTTCTGCGTAGTCAGTTGCTTAACGGCGTTCTCCACCGTCTTGGCGGTGATAAGCGGCGTGTCGCAGTACAACACGACTGTTATCGGCTTGGCCCGATCGATAAGCGGCCTAAGCTTTTCCGCAATGTTAATCACCGTGGACGATTCTATGGTCTGGCACTTAACGTTAAGCGTGCCGGCCACCCATTCCTCCATCGTTTTGCCGAGAATGGGCAGATTGCACAAATCGCCGAGATTGTTGTTCTTTACGCGGAGAATAACTCCGTTTATTCCGATATTAACCATACTTAAATTATACTCTTTTTAATGAAATTGTCAACAAGATAGATTGGTTTTAGCCGTATAAGGCTGACGCGCAATGTCCAAAACGTGGTAGAGGTCGAGGCTGTTTCGGCACTTACGGAGCGCAGTCGTAGCAGCGCTACGTCAAGCGACGCAAGGGACTAAACAGCCCGACAATATACCCGTTTTGGCTGCGTGCTCAACCGCAATACGGCGACTATTACAGCGTAGCGATATACTCGTCGTACGTCACCGGACGGTCGTACGCCTTGACGCCGTTTTCTATTATGATAATGCGGTTGGCGACGGACGACATAATTTCCTCGTCCGCCGTTATAAACAGTATGGGCGCTTTAAAGTTAATCATACCCTTGTTAAGCGAAGTTATGCTCTCCAAGTCGAGATGGTTGGTAGGCTCGTCAAACATAAGGAAGTTGGGCGAAAGAAGCATCATTCGCGCAAGCATACACCGCGCCTTTTCGCCGCCGGAAAGCACGTTGGCCGGCTTAAGCGCCTCGTCGCCCGAGAACAACAGTCTGCCCAGCCACGACCGCAAATACTCTTGCTCGTGGTTTTCCGACCACTGATCTATCCACTTGACCAGCGACATGGCACAGCCCTCGAAATACTTGTCGTAGTTTTGCGGCATGTACGCGGGCTTAATGTTTTTGCCCCAAATCACTCTGCCGGAATCGGGCTTGCTCTCGCCGAATATGCAGTCGAATAGCTCGGCTACCGACCGGCTGTTGTCGGTCAAAAAGCCTATCTTGTCGTCGCGCGAAACGGAAAATGTAACGTTCTCGAAAAAGCCTTTTTTAGTCAGCTTTTCCACGCGCAGAATATCGTTGCCGGGGTCGCGCTCGAACTTGTAATCAATATACGGATACTTGCGCGATGACGGCTTAATATCCTCCACCACTATCTTGTCAAGCTCGCGCTTACGGCTCGTCGCTTGCTTGGACTTACTGGCGTTTGCCGAGAACCGCGCTATAAATTCGCGCAGCTCCTTAATGCGCTGTTCGGCCTTTTTGTTGGCTTCCTTTTGCTGGCGCAGAATAAGCTGTGACGACTCGTACCAAAAGTCGTAGTTGCCCACGAACATATTTATGGCCGAATAGTCCACGTCGCAAATGTGCGTGCATACTTGGTTAAGGAAGTGACGGTTGTGCGATACCACGAGCACTGTCGCTTGCTCCAGCGACTTAATGTACTCTTGCAACCACCTAACCGTTTTTATATCGAGGTTGTTGGTAGGCTCATCCAAAAGCAAAATGTCCGGCCGACCGAAAAGGCATTGCGCAATAAGCACCTTAACCTTTATTTTCGGTTCGATGTCGCGCATATCCACGTCGAACAGATCTTGCGGTATACCGATGCTGTTCAAAAGCGTTTCGGCGTCTATTTCGCATTCGTACCCGCCCAGCTCGCCGTACTTGGTTTCCAGCTCGGCGGCAATATTGCCGTCCTCCTCGGAAAAATCCTCTTTGGCGTAAAGGATTTCGCGCTTGCGCCTAATTTCGCTAAGCTGTTTGTGCCCGCAAATAACTGCCTCTCGCACGGTATAATCGTCGTAGGCATTCTGGTTCTGTTCCAGCACCGACATGCGCTCGCCCTTGCCAATGGTTATCTCTCCCTTGCTCGGCTCTATTTTGCCGGACAACAGTTTGAGAAAGGTCGACTTGCCCGCGCCGTTGGCGCCTATAATACCGTAGCAGTTGCCGCCGGTAAACTTGATACTGACGTTCTCGAACAGCACGCGCGCGCCGAACTGAAGCTTTACGTTAGATACGTTAATCATTAAATCTGTTTCCTATTAAGTTATTAACGTATGTATTATAGCATGTTCAATGACAAAAGTACACTGTTTTAACGGCAATAATTGCAAACTCAAACCGCCCAAATCACTATTGCGCCAAACACTCCATCGCCAAAAGCAACCCTATCCTAAGCCCCTCTTTAAAATGCGCAATATCCGCTTCGGCGCAAGCCGCAGCCTCCGTATCAACGTAATTCTTAAAAATCTTTATTTGCTCGTTGTTTAATATATCGAGCAGTTGCATATACAATTTATACGCCTCGTCGGATTTTTTCTTATACTCTTCGCTGAATACGATTTGCTTACCCAATCTTTCGTTATTCAGCAATAATTTGGCTACAACGGAATCGACCATTAAATCGCCCTCCATATATCTATATCACAGATTAGTTGCATTATAAATCTATGGCACAGATATGTCAAGACTTTTCCAATAAAAACCGATAAAATATCTGTATGATAGAAATCAATATCAAAGAACTTGGTGAAAGAATAAAGGATTTACGGACTGAACTCGGACTATCCCAAAAGCAGTTAGCCGACAAGATAGGTGCCGCGGCAAATACCGTTTCTCAGTACGAAAGCGGTAAATCCCGAACGAGCATTGACGTCTTGGCAAACTTAGCCGTAGCGCTGGATACAACGACAGACTATCTTTTAGGATTAGAACACTAAAAAGACCTTGCAATATTGCAAGGTCTTTTATAATTATTATAGTAACGATTGTTTGGAACGGACTTTTACGGCGTAGGCGCGATGCATATGCCGTAAAAGGAATTATTCGCCGCGGAAAGGCAACAACGCCATAACGCGGGCGCGCTTGATAGCGGTGGTAACGTCGCGTTGATGTTCGGCGCAAAGTCCGGTAGCACGGCGCGGCAAGATTTTGCCGTTTTCGGCAATATACTTTTTAAGGCGCTCTACGTCCTTGTAGTCCACGTGGTCCATATGTCCTTGGCAATACTCGCACACGCGCTTTTTGGCGGGACGGCGGGTTCTGCGAACCTTATCGTCGCCGTCATTGGGTTTAACTCTATTCTTGTTCTTGTCCATGACAATTATCTCCTAGAAAATTCTTTTTGACCGTACGGTCTATACGAGTTGTATTCTAAGGCTGTAGCCGCAAACGGATACGACCTTAGAACGGAAGGTCGTCGTTATCGACGGGCTGCATATCCGAAATCGGATGCGGCTCCTCGGGCGTATATCCGCCTTGCATTTGGTCGCGGCCGGTGCCGCCGGTGGTGTTGCGCGGGGTCAAAAACTCGACTTCGTCGGCAACGACGTCGAAGGACGTGCGCTTAATGCCGTCGCGGTCCTCATACTGTCTGCGCTGAACGTAGCCGTTGATGCCAACCTTGCTGCCCTTGAACAGATACTTGGCACAACGCTCGGCCAGCTGACGCCAGCAGATTATGTCAAAGTAGTCAGCTACACGCTCGCCCGCACTGTTGGTGAACGGACGGTTGACGGCTATGGTAAACCGAGTAAAGTTTACGCCGCCTTGAGTGCTGCCCGATTCGGGGTCGCGGGTAAGGTTGCCTATAAGAATGATTTTGTTCATTTAACCGCTCCTATACCCTTTCGATCATCCAGCGCAAAACGTCGTCGCTGATACGCATTTGGCGCTCGATCTCCGCGGGAATTTCGGGCGGTGCGGTAAACTTCATAAGCACGTAGTAGCCGGTAGAATGCTTACCGGAAATTTTGGTCTGAATGGGATATTCGAGCTTGCGCGAGCCGCCGCCCCATTCCTCTGCCGTGACCTCGCCGTACGGCGCGACCAAAGCCTTGAAACGCTCCACCAACGCGGTTTTTGCGTCGGCATCCTGCTTGTCGGACAGAATATAAAGGATTTCGTAATTGTTCATATACCCTCCTTGCGGTCTATGACCCACCTACCGGTGAGTAAGGATTGTGACCATAGTAGATTTAGCCACGACTGATATTATAACATTAACGCCAATCATTTGCAAGCGTTTTAGCGTGATTATTAAAAAAGAAAAGGTTGATATTCCGAGCAACGCAAGGAACGTCAACCTTATTTATAATTCCTAATTCTTAATTCCTAATCCCGAATTCGACCGTAACGTCGACCTTGCGCATCATGTCGCCTACGCCGTCGGCGGAAAGCACGTAGCTTAACAGCATTCGGATTATTCGTTCCGTAACGCATACGTGGCGCATTTCGGGTTTGACGTTGAACTTGACCAAGCCGAACGGCGTGGCAAGCGTAGTCGTGGTATTGCCCTCGCCCAGCACTATGTCGTACGACATTACGCCCTCGGCCTTAACTTCGGTTTGAGCCTCGCCGTGCGTTATTACAAACTCGTCCGTGCCTATAGAGAATCGGAGCATAAAGCCGTCGTCTGTTTTTACGTATACGCCGCTTACGGTCGTCGGTTCGGTTTCGGTTGCAACCGTTACGGTCACCGGAATGTTTTCGCCTATTATATCCATACCGCGTTACTTCCTAAGCACCATGGCTTTTATGTCGCCCACGGCGGTTTTTATTTTGCTGTCGGTGTTCATTAGCGAGGCAACCTTGTCCCGCGAATACATTATAGTAGTGTGTTCCTTGCCGCCGAAGTATTTGCCTATCGAGCTGAGCGGGATATTGGTCATTTCGTTTATCAGATATATGGCGATTTGGCGCGGAATGACTACGTCCTTGTTTTTGCGCTTTCCAACAACGTCCGACTTTTGCACGTCGTAATACTTGCACGTGCAGTCTATAATCTCGTCCACCGATATATCCTCGCTCTCTTGCGCAAGGTAGTCCTTTAACGCTTCCTTGCACATTTCGAGGTCGACCTTGCGGTCGTACAGCGACGAAAGGAACAGCACCTTGGTAAGCACGCCTTCCATGTCGCGCACACTGCCGGTTACGCGTTCGGCAATATAGGTAAGCGGCTCGAGCGCTATGTTTTTCTTTTCCGCTTGCGATTTGTTTTGAAGAATGGCAATGCGCGTTTCCAACGCCGGCGGCTGAATGTCCACTATCATACTGGACGAGAACCGCGAACGCACGCGGTCGTCGAGGTCGGGAATGTCTTGCGGGCGGCGGTCGGAAGTGAACACCATTTGCTTGCCCGCGTTCTTTAACGCCTCGAAGGTGTGGAACAGCTCCTCTTGCGTGCTCGGCTTGCCGCTCAAAAACTGAACGTCGTCTATCATCAGCAAATCCAAATTGCGGTACTTGTCGCGGAACGCTTGGCTGTTGATTCCATGCAAACCGCGTATGGACGCTATAAACTCGTTGATAAACGTATCCATAGACACGTACAACATTTTGGTATGCGGGCGGGATACGCGCAAGTCGTTGCCTATGGCTTGCATAATATGCGTTTTGCCCAAGCCGACGTCGCCGTAAATGAACAGCGGGTTGAACTTGGTGCCAAGCTCGGCTTCCGCCACCGCAAACGCGCTGTGGTACGCCAGCTTGTTGGAATCGCCAACTACGAACTCGGCAAAGTTGTACCGCGGATTGAGTTTGTTTATTTCCGGCCGAACGGCAGCGGTTTCTTGCTGTCTGTCCACATGCACCGATTCCGCAACCGGCTCCGGCACCTCGTCGTCCGACACCAACACGAGCTCGGACGGAGCTTCCTCTATCTCGCGCAACGCGCGTTTAAGTAGCGGCAAATACCGCGCCGCAACCTCGCTTTTTGCCGCCGCGCTCGGCGCGCAAAGCGTCAAAATATCGCCCTCCACCTTGATGGGGCGCAATGGTTGAATCCAAACGTCAAAGCCCAAGGAATGGGTTTCGACTTGCATTATGGTAAGCATTTCTTGCCAAACGGCGTTTATATCTTTCATTCGCTGTCCTCTGCTATAATTATACAGTAAATCAAGTACAAAATCAAGCCTTTAATTCTTAATTCCGAATTCCGAATTCTTAATTGTCAAAGACGCTTTATAGATTTCGCTTTTGGCGACGTGGCGGTCTTGCGCGACCTTTTTTACGGCGTCCTTCATTTGCTCGCCGCTATCCAAATAGTGACGGATATGCTGTTCTACGGTGAGATTGCAAAGCGGATTACTCGTTACGCCCTCTACCACTATTACGAACTCGCCTTTTTCCGTTATGTCCAAGTCGTCGCCCAAAACGCCGCGCGTAACCGTTTCGTACAGCTTGGTCATTTCGCGGCACACGGCCACCTTGCGCGCGCCCAGCTGCTCGTACAAAAATTGCAAGTCCTTCTTTATATCGTGCACGGCACTGTAAAATATAAGCGTGCACGGCAGATTTTTGTACGGCTCGACGTAGCGCACTCGGTCTATATTCTTTTCCGGCAAAAAGCCGAGCAGAGTAAACGCGCGCGTATCGAGGCCGGAAAGCACCAGCGCGTCAATTCCGGCGCACGCGCCGCTGACCACAGTGAACGGAATATTCTTTTCTATAACCGCGTCGATTAGTACGTGACCGGGGTCGGACACAGTGGGCGTGCCCGCGTCGGACACTACCGCTATATCCTTGCCCGATTGCAGTAGCTCTATCAGTCCGTCTACCGCGCTTTTTTCGTTGAACTTGTGGTAGGCAACGGTACGCGTTTTTATGCCGTACTTGTTAAGCAGTATAGCGGTGTGCCGAGTGTCCTCGGCCGCAATTAAGTGTACGCTCTTTAGCACGTCCAGCGCACGCAGAGTTATTTCGTCAAGATTGCCTATAGGCGTTGCTACGATATACAGCATTATTTAAAGTCCTCTACTTTTACCGTCATTCCTTGCTTGCCGCCGCGCACGGCCTTAATCATAAAAGTCTTACCGTTGGGATTGACAATCAATTCCTTGGGCGTAAGGCCGTGGCGATCGCACTCGACTATCACCTCGTCCAGTCGCGACGATACGTGCACCATGCACAGCGCCCCGCCAACCTTAAGCAGTCTTTTTGCGGCAACGACTACGCCGGCAAGCGTGACTGTTAGCTCGCTGTTTGCTTGCGGCGCGACCGTTGACGGTTTGGAGTCCGACTTGTAGTACGGTGGGTTGCACACTACCAAATCGTACTGCGCGGCCGTGAACGTATCCGCGCTCATTATATCGACATTGAAAAAACGCACGCCGTCAAGGCCGTTTAGCGCAACGGCGCGGTTGCTAATATCACAAAGCGCGTCGTCTATTTCCGCACCGTTCACAGCGCAACCACGCGCTATAGCAAGCATAATACCTATTACGCCACAGCCCGAGCACAAATCGAATACGCGGCTGTTTTTGCTTACGAACGCGCTTGCGTAATGCGCCAGCGCTACGGCGTCACTGCCGAACCTATACCCGCTTTCGCTCTGAATAATATAGTAGCCGTCGCCCAGAGGTTCAGCCTTTTCGCCTTCCTTGACGAACTGCGTAAATCTTTCGTCCGTCATACTAACTACCACCTCGGCGTGACTACGCCTTTGTTCACCGTTTGCACCGTTTGCTTAACGCTATCCGCAATCTGCATTCCGACTATAACCAGCACATCGTTGCCGCGACAGATAAGCGGAATTCTGTCGCGCTTTCGGCTCGGCACCTTGTTGTCTATAAAATACTGCTTCAGCTTTTTTCGCCCACCGCCGAACGGCGTAAACGTATCGCCGTCCCGCCTAAACCGCAGTACCGCACCGTCCAGCTTGTCCAAGTCCACGCACCGGCCTACTGCGCTATGCGGCGCCACGGCACTGCGTTCTATATCCACTGCAAGTCCGTCTATAAAGTTAGCGCCCATTGCAATCGGTGCTTCGCCGTCGTACGTAATTCGCGGGATATACAGCGCAACGGCACCGTATTCCTTTGCCGCCTCTATTCCGCCGGTCAACTGCACGACTGCACCGGTGCGCATATGCGCAAGTTTAGTCACTCGCTCGGTCTGCTCGCGGGTAATATCCACCAATGAAAAGTATTCCAACGCGCGCCGCACGTACCGCGCGGCCAACGCGCCGTTTAACGCGCGCTCGGCTATCAGCACCGCCCCATCGTCATGCGTTATGCAAGATGAATCGAGCACACTATCCAAATAGTCGCACACGCCGTCGCATTCCTTGGCAAACGCGTTTACGGCACGCACCGCGCCGCGGTAGCGCCGCTCTATAAGCGGAATGACGTTGATCCGGATAAAATTTCTGTCCGCGTCGTCTATCAGATTAGTTTCGTCAACTACGAACTTGATTCCGTTTTTATGCACGTATTCGTCCAGCTCGTCGGGGTAAACGCCGAGCAGTGGGCGCACCGTTTTTTCACGCTCACCCATACCGCGCACGCCGTCAAGACCGGTGCCGCGAAACAAATGCATAAGCACCGATTCGGCGTTATCCAGCGCGTGGTGAGCCGTTAAAACGACGTCAGCCTTGCCCGACTTAACCAAGTCGAAAAATACCTCGTACCGCAAGTCGCGTGCCGCTTGCTCAATCGTAAGGCCGTTTGCGGCGGCGTAGGCGTTCACGTCTATACGCTTAGCCGTAAAATCCACCTCATTTTGCTTACAATATTCGCGCACGAACGCCTGGTCGCCGTCCGCGGTTTTGCGCAAGCAATGATTGACGTGCACTACGATTATATTTGATTTTTGCACTGCGCCGCAATGCAGAACTGCGTGCAAAAGGCACATTGAATCGCGCCCGCCGGACACGCCAATCGCGAGCTTTTTTCCCGAATATTGCGCCAACGCCTCGGCTACCTTTTGCAGTAAATCGTTCACAAAATGATTATAGCTTATTACGCAAAAAATGTCAACAGCAAAAGCCCGACGGTATATCGGGCTTTTGTAAGTAAGAAAGTTTTGTTTTACTCTAAAGTATTTGTTGCTTGTTGTTTAAGCTTTTTCTTTAATTTAACCATTGCTATAATCGTGCCGATTAAGCCGATAGCCGCAACCGCTATAATCGCAACACAACCAAATTCAAACCATGTACCAAGCGTCATCACTGTAAACAACAGCATTGCCGATGAAATCAATACAAAAATAATATATAGAATTAGCGTTACTATAAGCGCTCTGTTACATATCTTTGCATGCATGTTATCGTCTTTTTTAATTCGTGACACACCAATCGCCAATAACAAAATAGCCACCACCGTAACTATCGCCAAATACACGATATGCGTATACTGAAAAATATTGCCAAATAATTTTGTAGCGCTGCCGATATTTGCAAAGTTCAAATCAAACACACTTATATGATAAATATAATAATCTTCATAACCGGCGTACCTAATAGCCGGAGTAGCATATAGCACCCACATTATCGCGGAAGCGACCAACAACAATATAGACGGCAACAATGCCTTAATCTTTTTTTTGCGTTGAGCAACCTCGATACTATCAGTTTGCTTTTTTGTCGGTGTTTCGCCTTCCTCTATTTTTTGTTCTTGCTGTATAGGCGCACTATCCTCAATAGATTGCTCATTGTTATTGCCGGCCACTACGCTATCGCCAAACTTATTATACGCACAATACGCGCCAAACAAGCCCGCAAATATGATAGGCAATACTATAAGCCATATAGAGCAAGCGCCAACCAACACGTGCTTCTCGCTTGCAACAACGGCAAGTAATACAATACCCAAAACAAAAAACAGAACGTAGCAACCGAACGAAATCCAGTCAAGTTTGCTATTTATCAGCTTGCCGCCCTTACATTCCAAGCACTTAACCACTGTGGTACAAATAGCGGTGACCACAGTCAATCCCGCAAATATAACAAGCACAACGGACAATGCTGTAAACGACGAAAGATTTACAATCGTGCTATCGCACAGCGAGTATACGTTTGCGCCAATCAATCCAGCCATAACAGGCTCGGCCAATACGCCAAACAACGCCACGGCAAACACCAAAAACAATACGTTAGGTAAAAGCTTAATCCAAAAACTATTAGATTGAACTTGTGCGGAGTATGCGCTACCGTTAACGTTATATCCGCACTCACTGCAAAATTTTGCGGTTTCCTCTATTTGCGCTCCGCAATGCGGGCAAATTTTCATATTCTCCTCCGATTGTCTATGCTATTTGTATTATATATTGCTAATGCCGTTGTGTCAAGCGCACTGCATATATTTAATACCGTTACAAATAAAAACTGCCACGAACTGAATCGTAGCAGTTTATTATTATTTTACATTACACCGCTTCGCCGTCAGAATCTGCCGAGTACGCGGTGTCGCCGTCGGGAGCGACGGCGCGCTCTATCGGGTAAACGTTGCGGTACTTGCGCACGCCGGTACCGGCGGGAATGAGCTTACCGATAATAACGTTTTCCTTAAGACCGATCAACGGATCTACCTTGCTCTTGATAGCGGCTTCGGTAAGAACCCTTGCAGTTTCTTGGAAGGACGCCGCGGACAAGAAGCTGTCGGTGGCAAGCGCCGCGCGCGTAATGCCGAGCAACGTGTGCTTGGCAATACCCGGTCTGCCGTAGTTTTCGCGCGCCTTGCTGGACGCCTCGTCAAACACGGCAAGATCGACCATTTCGCCGGGGATCAAATCGGTGTCGCCGCTGTTTTCGACGCGGACCTTTTTGAGCATTTGCCGAACGATAACCTCTATATGTTTATCGTTTATGGCAACGCCTTGCGAACGGTAAACGGACTGAACTTCCTTAACGATATATTCTTGAACGTCGTTTCTGCCCTTGGTGCGAAGTATGTCGCCGGGGTTCAACGGACCTTCGGTAATAGCGTCGCCGGCCTTGATGGTAGCGCCGGTGCTGACGTACGGCTTGAGCCTTGCGCCGTGCGGAATGGAATACGACGTTTCGTCGCCGTCGTCGCGCTTGACTATAACGTCGCGCTTGCCGTCCTTTTCCACCAGCTTGACTTTGCCGCCGTGCTCTGCAAGTACGGCACATCCCTTGGGTTTACGCGCCTCGAACAACTCCTCTACGCGCGGCAAACCTTGCGTAATATCGTCCGCCGAAGCAACACCGCCCATGTGGAAGGTACGGAGCGTAAGCTGGGTACCCGGCTCGCCTATACTTTGCGCGGCTATAATACCGACGGCCTCGCCTATGCGTACCGGCGTGGAAGCGGCCATATCGCGGCCGTAGCACTTGGCGCAAACGCCATGCTTGCTCTTGCAAGTAAGCACCGTTCTTATTTTCACGTGAGTAATGCCCGCCGCAACGATCTTCTTTGCAGTTTGCTCGCTGATAAGCTCGTTCACTTCGCAAAGCACTTCCTTGGGGTTGTTGGGGTTTACTACCTTTTCGGCACTGTATCTGCCTACCAAGCGGTCCTCGAGCTTTTCGATAACCTTTTTGCCGTCGCCCTCGGTTATGGCGTAGGTGTCGATACCCTTAGGCTCGCCGTCCGGACAGCAGTCCTCCTCGCGCACGATAACGTCTTGAGCGACGTCGACAAGCCTACGAGTAAGGTAACCGGAGTCGGCCGTCTTTAACGCGGTATCGGCAAGACCTTTACGGCCGCCGTGGGTGGAAATGAAGTATTCCAAAACGGTCATGCCTTCGCGGAAGGAGCTACGAATGGGAACGTCCAGCGTTTTACCTTGCGGGTTGATCATTAGACCGCGCATACCGGAAAGCTGAGCAATCTGCTTCATGCTACCACGCGCACCGGAAGCCGCCATAAGGTTGATGGGGTTGTACGCGTCCAGCGTGCGCTGAAGCTCGGCGGTAACTTGCTCGTTAGCCTTGCTCCAGATTTTGATAACTGCGTTGTAGCGCTCGTCCTCGGTGACGAAGCCACGGTCGTAAAGCTTGTCGATTTTAACGACCTCCGCTTCCGCGTCGTCGAGAATCTTGAACTTTTCTTGAGGAATGTGCATGTCGAATACCGAGGTCGTAATCGAGCCGATAGTCGCATACTTAAAGCCCATATCCTTGATTGCGTCCAGAACCTCTACGGTCACCGACGCACCCTTCTTTTTGAAGGTGGTGTTGATTATGCTTTCGATTATCTTTTTGTCGACGGTAAAGTTGATTTCCGGCTCGAACATTCTTTCGTAAGTGTCGCGCACGGCAAAACCGAGGTCTTGCGGAATAGGCTCGTTAAAGATAATTCTGCCGACGGTGGTCGTTACGGTCTGACGGTACTTGCCGTCGCGCAAAACCGCATTGGCGGGAATCTTTACGCCGCTGTTTTTAATCAACTCCTCGGGACGTTCCACGCGCACCTTGATCTGCGTTTGCAGTTCGATACGGTGGTTGAAGTATGCCATTTTGGCTTCGTCGGCGTCGGCAAAGACCATGCCCTCGCCCTTGGAACCGGGCTTATCCATAGTCAAGTAGTAGCTACCCATGACCATGTCTTGCGAGGGCGTACATACCGGCGAACCGGACGAAAGCTTGAGAATGTTGTTGGGCGCGAGCATGAGTACGCGCGCTTCCACTTGCGCTTCTACCGACAGCGGTACGTGTATAGCCATCTGGTCGCCGTCGAAGTCCGCGTTGAACGCGCCGCAAGCAAGCGGGTGGAGCTTTATTGCTCTGCCGTCAACCAACACCGGCTCGAACGCTTGAATACCCAATCTGTGCAGCGTGGGTGCGCGGTTCAAAAGCACGGGGTGGTCCTTAATAACCTTTTCCAGTACGTTCCAAACGTCGGCGTCGGCACGCTCGGCTATGCGCTTTGCCGTTTTGGCGTTGTGCGTTTTGCCCTGCGCGACCAGCTCCTTAATTACGAACGGCTTGAACAATTCCAGCGCCATTTCTTTAGGCACGCCGCACTGATAGAACTTAAGCTCGGGGCCTACGACTATAACCGAACGACCGGAATAGTCTACGCGCTTGCCGAGTAGGTTTTGACGGAAACGGCCTTGCTTACCGCGAAGCAAGCCGGACAAGCTTTTAAGCTCGCGATTGCTTGCGCCGTTAATCGCCTTGCCGCGTCTGCCGTTGTCTATAAGCGAGTCAACCGCTTCTTGGAGCATACGCTTTTCGTTGCGAATAATTATATCGGGTGCGCCGAGGTCTATCAAGCGGCGCAAACGGTTGTTGCGGTTGATAACTCTGCGGTACAAATCGTTAAGGTCGCTGGTAGCAAACCGACCGCCGTCCAGCGGAACCATGGGACGAAGCTCGGGCGGAAGTACCGGCAGTACGTCAAGTACCATCCAGCTCGGCTCGGCGCCCGACTTCATAAACGCGTCCAGAATGTCCAAGCGCTTAATCTCGCGCAGCTTCTTTTGACCGGAGGACTTCTCCACGATCTCGCGCGTTTTTTCGTACTCTTCCTTGACGTTGATGTCCTTCAAAAGCTGACGGATAGCTTCCGCGCCCATGCCGACCTTGAACGCCTTGGGGCCGTGTATCATTTGATACTGACGAACCTCGTCGTCGGTGAGTATATCCTTGTAGTGCAGACCGGGCACGACGCCGGGATCGAGCACTATATAGTTGACGAAGTACACCACTTGCTCGAGCTGTTTAAGCTGCAAGCCGAGTATAAGGCCGATACGGCTGGGTACGCCGCGGAAGTACCAGATGTGCGTAACCGGCGCGGCCAGCTCTATGTGGCCCATGCGCTCGCGCCGCACCTTGCTGGTGGTAACTTCTACACCGCACTTGTCGCAGATAACGCCTTTGTAGCGTATGCGCTTGTACTTGCCGCAGTAGCATTCCCAATCCTTGGTCGGTCCGAATATGCGTTCGGAGAACAAGCCGTCCTTTTCGGGCTTTTGGGTGCGATAGTTTATCGTTTCCGGCTTGGTAACTTCGCCGTACGACCATTCCCGAATCTTGTCGGGACTGGCAAGTTGAATTTGCATCGAATCGAAATTGTTAAGTTCAAACATATCGCCGCTCTCCTTTAGTCTTCCTTATCGTCGTCGAAGCTACCGTCCGCAAACGGATCCGCAAGCTCGACCTCCTCGCCGAACAAGCTGCCGTCCTCGGCAATATCCTCGTCGTCGTCCTCGTCGTAATCGTCAAGTCCGCCGAGAATATCCGATTCCATGGACATATCGTCGTCCTCGCCGAATACGCTGCTGTCAAAATGCTTAGGCGTAGGCTCGGCGTCGTAAAGCACCGGATCGTCGTCCATAAGCTCTTTTATGCCTATTTCCTCTTTGTCCTCGGTGAGCACCTTTACGTCGAGCGCCAAGGCTTGCAATTCCTTGATAAGAACCTTGAACGATTCCGGTATGCCCGGCTCGGACACGTCCATGCCGCGAATAATGCTGTCGTACGTTTTGGATCTGCCCGCAATGTCGTCCGACTTAACTGTCATAATCTCTTGCAGTACGTTTGCCGCACCGTACGCGTACAACGCCCAAACCTCCATCTCACCGAAACGCTGACCGCCGTTTTGCGCTTTGCCGCCGAGCGGTTGCTGGGTAACCAGCGAGTACGGACCGGTGGAACGCGCGTGCATCTTGTCGTCGACAAGGTGGATAAGCTTAAGCATATACATATATCCGACCGTAGAACGGTTTTCAAACGGTTCGCCAGTTCTGCCGTCGTACATTTGGATCTTGCCGTCTACCTCGCCGTCGGGCGAAACGTAGCCGTTGTCTTGAAGCAGTTTTTCAATATCGGACTCGATTGCGCCGTCGAATACCGGCGTGGCAACCTTCCAGCCCAACGCCTTGGCAACCAACCCTAAGTGAACCTCGAGCACCTGACCGATGTTCATACGGCTGGGAACGCCGAGCGGGTTAAGCACTATCTGCAACGGCGTGCCGTCTGCCATAAACGGCATATCCGCCTCGGGCAGAACACGGGAAATAACGCCCTTGTTGCCGTGACGGCCGGCCATCTTGTCGCCTACCGAAATCTTGCGCTTTTGCGCAATGTACACGCGGACGAGCTTGTTTACGCCCGGCTTCATTTCGTCGCGGTTGGCTCTGGTAAATACCTTAACGTCAACTACTATACCGCCCTCGCCGTGCGGAACCTTAAGCGAGGTGTCGCGCACCTCTCTCGCTTTGTCGCCGAATATGGCGCGAAGCAAGCGTTCCTCGGGCGTAAGATCGGTTTCACCCTTGGGCGTAACCTTACCTACCAGTATGTCGCCCGAATCGACCTCCGCACCTACGCGGATAATGCCGTCCTCGTCGAGGTTTTTAAGCGCCTCGGGGCTGACGTTGGGTATATCGCGAGTAATCTCCTCGGCGCCGAGCTTGGTGTCGCGCGCTTCGGTTTCGTGCTTGTTGATGTGTATGGAAGTGAACACGTCGTCTTTGGCGATGCGCTCGCTTATAAGTATAGCGTCCTCGTAATTGTAGCCTTCCCAGCCCATAAAGCCGACGAGCACGTTTTTGCCGAGTGCAAGCTCCGCTTGCGAGGTGGAATGACCGTCGGCAAGAACTTGACCGGCCTTAACGCGGTCGCCCTTGTTGATTATGGCGCGCTGGTTAATGCAAGTGCCTTGGTTGGAGCCTACGAACTTTTTGAGCAAGTACATTTGACGGTTGCCGTCGTCCTCGTTGACGATTATGCGTTCGGCGTCAACGTAGTCAACCACGCCGGCCTTGCGCGCAATAACCATAACGCCCGAGTCGTACGCTATTTTGTGCTCGATACCGGTGCCTACGATAGGCGCTTCGGTACGAAGTAGAGGCACCGCTTGGCGCTGCATGTTGGACGCCATCAACGCACGGTGCGAGTCGTCGTTTTCAAGGAAAGGTATAAGCGCGGTTGCAACCGAAACCATCTGGCGGGGCGACACGTCTATATAGTCGATACGGTCGCGCGAAACCTCGCCTATCTGGTCGCGGTAGCGCATCATTACGCGCTCCTTGACGAAGTGATTGTTCTCGTCCAGCGGCTCGCTGGCTTGAGCGATCATATAACGGTCTTCCTCGTCCGCCGGCAAGTAGTCGACTATATCGGTTACTTGGTGCGTGGTCTTGTCCACTCTGCGGTAAGGCGCCTCGATGTAGCCGTACTGATTGATACGCGCGTACGACGAAAGCGAGGAAATAAGACCTATGTTTTGACCTTCGGGCGTTTCTATCGGGCACATACGCGAGTAGTGCGTGTAGTGAACGTCACGAACCTCAAAGGTAACGTGTTCACGGTTAAGACCGCCGGGGCCGAGCGCGGACAGCTTGCGGCGGTGCGTAAGCTCGGCTATAGGGTTGGTTTCGTCCATGAACTGCGACAGCTGGGACGAACCGAAAAACTCCTTGATTGCGCTGGATACCGGTCGAATGTTGATAAGCGTTTGCGCCGAAAGCTCGGATTCCGTTTGGATCTGCATGCGCTCGCGCACTACACGCTCCAAACGCGACATACCGATGCGGAACTGGTTTTGAAGCAGCTCGCCCACGCTACGCACGCGACGATTGCCAAGGTGGTCGATGTTGTCGCACGAGCCGAAGCCGCGGTGCAAGCCCATAATGTAGTTGACGGTGGAAATAACGTCCTCTACCACCAAGTGCTTTACTATAAGGTCGTCAACGTGCTTGGAGCAAAGCTCGGCAAGTTTTTCGCGGTTGCCGCCCGCCTCCTCCATAAGCTGTTTGAGCATGGGATAGTACACCATCTCGTTGATGCCTATGGACAGCGGATCTACGTCGATATATCCGGCCAAATCAACATGGTTGTTGCCGATAATGTTAAACTCTTTACCGTCGTCTGCAATAACCCAAATCTCGTTGATACCGGCGTTTTGGATTTGAACCGCAAGCTCCTCGGTAAGTACGTCCGCCGAGGTGTGCGTCTGCTTGTTTTCGGCGCGGGCGTAAACTACGCCGTCCTCGTCGATAATATCACGCGCAACGCGCTTTCCGGCCGCGCGGTAGCGCAACGCCATCTTTTTGTTGTACTTGTATCTGCCGACGCGCGACAAGTCGTACTTGCGACGGTCGAAGAACATACCGGAAATAAACGACTTGATGGAGTCGATAGTGGGCGTTTCGCCGCTGCGAAGCTTGTGGTTAAGTTCGAGCAAAGCACGCTCCTCGGTAAGCTCGTGCTTGTCGTCCTTGTCGCCGTAACGCGCGCAAGTGACCTCCATCATAGGATCGTTGTTGAATATCTTTTTGAGCGCGTCCTCAGTGCCGAAGCCGCCTTCCGTAACGGCGGACAAGCAGCTGAGAAGCACGGTAGCAAGCACCTTCTTTTGCCTATCCACGCGCACCCACAGCACGCCCGACTGATCCTCGTCGAATTCCAGCCAAGCGCCGCGCGACGGAATGTTTGTCGCGCTGTAATGGGCTTGTCCGGTTTTGACGTCCTTTTGGTAAGAGAAGTATGCGCCCGGCGAACGAACGAGCTGGCTTATAACGACGCGCTCGGCACCGTTAATAATAAACGAGCCGGTAGGCGTCATGCGCGGCACGTCGCCCATGTACACTTCGGAGCGCGTGCTTTCGTCCGTTTCGATATTGTGCAACCGAACTTTAACGTACAGCGGCACCGCAAAAGTAGCGTCGCGGTCCTTGCACTCTTTTTCGGTGTAATTGCGCTTTTGGTTGCCGCCGTCGCGGTAGCCAAGCGAATAATCCTCGAAGTACAAAGCTACGCGGCCCGAATAATCGGTAATGGGCGAAACGTCGCGCAAAACCTCACGAATGCCGTTGTCGACAAAATCGTAGTAGGACTTCTTTTGCACTTCGACCAAATCCGGCATATCGATAGCTTCGTGGATTTGCGCAAAGCTCATGCGTTCGGTATTGCCGTATTTAACCTTTGAAATTTTTCTTTCAGCCATACAAACTCCTAAAAAGGTTATTTCCTAATTGATTGCGCTTTATATAAGATAATACGATCTGCAAAAAAGCGCACAAAAGCGGAGTAGAACTCAGTCTACACCGCAAAAAAGTTATTTCAGTAAAGGAACTATGATTGCCAATCGCCGCTCTCTTTAATGTTTTATTACGCCCTAAGGGTGCAAAACTGCACAATAAGGCATTTTCGTATTATATCATCGATTGTCAAAGATGTCAAATGAAATATAGCGTTATTTTTTAAAAATATTAAAAATATTTTATAATTAAATATACTTGCTATTATACTCGCCTACTCTCAAATAAAAACCGCCAACGAAAAAGCCCGACGGTTTCCGTCGGGCAAAATCTGTTTTGATATATTAAATAATTGTTAAGTTAATTCAATCGAATGAATTATTCCGCGTCGGCAGCGGCCGTGAAAGTGTTGAACAACACCTTGGTGATTTGGCCGTCGGCGTTGAACGTAACGGTAACGTTGTAGGTGCCGGCAGCAGTGCACGCAGCATTGTTGCCCGTATTCTTCGTGATGCCGGTAACGCCTGCGCCAAGCTCGATAACGTCGGAATTGAACCAGCCAACTTGCTCGCCGGCCTTAACGGTCTTGATGCCAAAACCTTCGGCTACATCAAGCTCGATATCGGCAGTAGCGGTCAAATGGTCCTTGTCGAACGTAGCGGTGCCAAAATCAATGGTGTTCCAAACTTTGCCAGTGCCTTCTTCATTGTCAACGTTGCCCCAGCTACCGTGGAAACCAACGGTGTAGGAC
>JAIDCZ010000011.1 GCA_029055565.1 Clostridiales bacterium | reverse complement strand
TGTAGTTGCCGCTGGTCGCCGCCAAAGGGAATGCGCTGTCCCACAAGTCCTTTGCACTGCCCGCTCGGTCGTAGCCTATATAGCAATCGAACGACACCTTGGCGTTCGCCTTTTTATCTCGGAAGTAAATATAATGCTGCGCAATATCCACGTACTCGACGTCCGACGTCACGTACAGATCGCCGCACGGCAAAACGTTTTCCACGTACCTCTTGGCGCCGGACGGCAGTTGCGTAAAGGCGACGAAATCGGAATACTCGCTTTCGGTAAGCGCGTCGTCGTCGCCCAACGATTTTACTCGGAACTTGTACTCCGCTCGATTGTCGCCGGTAGCGCACAAAGCTATCAGCCCGCCGACGTCAAACCCATTTTCGTCAAACAAGCTTGCGTATCGCGAATCGGTTTGGGAATACTCGACAGTTGATTGCGGACCGGTTACTTCCACCTTTACCTTGCCCACCGCGGCGTAGCTTAAGTATGCGTGCGGATACAAATTATCAAAGCTGAATTCACCTACCATGGGCGTAACCGCGCCGCGAAAGACCGCTTGCTGGGAATACTCGGTTTTGCCGTTCACCTTGACTGTGAGCGTATGCCGCCCCGCAGTCGGCACGTATACGTAAGTGCTTTCGCCGCCCTCGTACAAAACCCTTTCGTCCTCGTAATACTGAAAATAAATATCGTCCGAACCGCTCGCTTCCACCGAAAAAACTATATCGCTAAACGGTTCGGTTTGCTCCAGTTCGCCGCGCACCGACACTTCGGCAGTGACGGTGTTATACACGCGCACCGTTATTACGTTGGACGTAAATCCGCCGCACTTTGCGACTATTGCGTATTCGCCCGCCGTGTTAGGCGTAAACTCGAAGCGCGAGGAAAGATTGAGCGTACCGCTCGGCGCACCGTTTACAAACCATATCGCGCTTTCGCTGTTGCTCGGCTCGCCGGTTGCGCTAAGCGTAAAAGTCACGGCGGAAGTATCGCCAAGCGTTTGCACGAGTTCGCCGCTTGCCGATATGCTAAGCGAGTCCGCCGCCTTTTCGGTAACGGTAATAAGTATGCTCGCGCTTGCCGAACTGGTGTACGCGGTCAGCCGCGCCTCGCCCTCGGCCACCGCTCTTACGGCGGTATTACTGCCCCGTGCAACCGACACCACCGCGGCGTTAGACGTTTTAAGTCTATACACGGTAGTATTCGTTTCGAGCACGCGCGTAATATCGTAATCCTCGCCAATGCCCAAGGTAAGCTCGCGCTGTGTAAACCGTATCTCGTCCGGCTTGAATATATCGCCGAGCGACGAACAGCCGAGCGACAACACGAACATTGCCGCAACGAGCGTCGCAACAACCGCCGCGCGTATATAACCCAAAATCTTTTTGCCAACTGATTTGTGCATTATCCCTCCGATTGTACCGCTCGCGGCGATACGGCTATCGCGCTGATTATTCCGTCCGCAATTAAGGTGCGACGGCTCGCAAAAGTCGCTTTCAGCACCGTGCTTGCATATTCGTCTATCGCCCTATTGACGAAGCCTACGATTTCTCCGACCTCGTCGTCGGTCATACTGCCGTCGCACGCAAGCTCTACGCCGTACGTGTTGTTGTAAATTATTACCTCGCCGCCGACGAACGGTATGCGTGTGTTGCCTACGGCAACCGCGCCGAACGCGTTGAACACCACCGCGCGTACTGCGGCATACTCCGCTTCCGACTCGGTAATATAGTTATCTGTATATTCGCCGGAGTATTCGTACTTTTGCATGTACCGCGAATGCGTTACGTCAAACGCGTCGTAACCGTCGTCTACCGTGCATTCCTCGCCGATAGTCGCGCCTATAAGCCTTGCCATATCTCCGTCGCTTATCAGCAAGCCGCGGTGCGACGTAAACGCGACGTCGGTCGTACCGGTACCCGCGCCCGCAACGACTATCTTACCGCCGCATACGTCCGCGTTATACCACAGTCCGTCAAGCTTTACCTTATTATAATACCCATAGCCGTCGTACCGACGTACCACGCAATCTATACCTTCCATACCGCACAACAGCGCGAACGCCTTGGCGGCGCCCTCGCTGTTTACTACGTACTCCGACCGCACTGTGCCGCTGTTGCCGAACACGCCCTCCAAGAATCTACCCGCGCCGTCGGCGGCGACAGAGGCGTTGACGGTTACCCACTGCAGCCAGTCGTATATGGCGTGAACTTTTTGCTCTTGAGTATAGTCTTTGCCGATTATGCGCAAAAGTACGGTCTTTGCCGCACGGTACGTCGTGTACGCCACAGTTCCGCTTTGCGTCGTAGGCCGAAGCTTATTGGATATTGCAATAAGCAGTTCCTCACTGCCGCGCACCGCTATACTGCGCGCCGCCCTATCCGACGAAAATACGTAGTCGTTGGCGCGACGGTTACTACCGTTATATTCTATATGCGGAAGCTCTGCGTACGCCGCGCTTTTTGTCACGGTTTCGTACTTACTCGGGCCGTTGGAATACGGCGCAAAGTCGAGCGAAATCACGCTACCGTTCACTGTCGTAACGACGGTTAGTCCGAGTAATCGCGCTTGCTCGGCTATCGCTTGTTCCACGCGCTCGGGGTCGATTGCCGCGTAGCATTTTGCGCTCGTCGCACCGGTGGCGTACAGCTCGCGCACGTATTGGACAACCTCGTCCTCGCTCGAAATAAACGAATTGCGGCAAAGCACTTTGTCGTCGATATAGCTTTGAGCCTCGGCACACAGTTGGGTAAACGCAAACTCGTGCCTATCGCCGTCCATTCCTATAATAATACGGTACGACTTTGGTGCTTGCGCGCATACCGTTATGTATTCGGTCGCCCTAAACGCACCAACCGAAAATAAGTGTGAATACTGCGCGTCGGTGACGTCAAACGTACTGCGCTTGCCGTCAAAATCCGCTATGGATATATACCGCACCTTTCGCCCATCGGCGTAACGGATATATACTCCGTCCGCGTCGTCAAAGTCAACAGTGCAATCGGCATAATCGTCGACGGTAGTAAACGCGACCGCAGTTTTGCCGTCTACGTTCTTTTGCTCGCCGTTTACGAACAGCGTAATATCGTACCGCCCGACTGACGGCGTAAACGTAAACGTCGGTCCGTCGCACACGGACTCACCGTTCACCCGCCAATCGTACACCGAGCGCGGGTTGAGCGCGTTCACTGTTTCGTACGCCGTAAAGGTAACTGCGGAATACGCAGACACGCCGCTTAAGCTCGTGTGGCTTACCGCAACTGCGGTGGGCCTATACGCCTTTACAACGCAATGCTTAACTATATTACCCACGGTGGCAGTAACCGTATATTCGCCGTAAGCACGCGGCACGTACTCGAATATGCTCCCGCTATGCTCCGTACCGTCGCTAACCCGCCACGACACCTCGGTCTGCGGATTGGACGTTCCGTCAAACTCTGCTGTCAAAACCACCGTTTTAAACTCGCCGCCGCTTGACGTTTGAACAGCGTTTTCCGTCGTTATCGAAAAGTCCGTAACGGCGCGGTAGCTGACGGTAACCTTGATAGTTGCCGTCTTGCCGTGCGCGGAAATTTTCACGTCCGCTACTCCCGCCTTGACCGCCGTCACCGTAGTGCCGGCTATCGTCACGCAATCGGAATCGGCGCTTAACGCAATCTTTCCGCCGCTTACGGCCTGCGAAAAACTGACGTACGGCAATATGCTTCGGCTTTCGCCGACGAACAGCGACAGCTCGGTGCGCGACAACGTTATATCCACGTCTTTCGAGGAACAGCCGAACAAAAGTACGGCAACCAGCATAACCGCCGCCGCCACCACCGTGCGAATAATAGTATTCAATTCGATTTTTCGTTGCGTTCCCACGCATACATTATAACAAATACGCGGCGCGAATGCAAGGAAAACCGAAAAATATATGTCTATATTGCGCCGTAATTCATTTTACGCACACGCAAAACATAGTATATACAAATGAATTCCATGACCAAAGCAGTAATGACGATGACGGCATTCACATTTGCGGAACGCACGCTCGGCTTTTTGTTCAAAATCTATCTGTCGCGCGAGATAGGCGCGGTCGGAATGGGTATATATTCCGTCGCGCTGTCCTTCTTTTTCGTGCTGATAACGCTACTCACCTCGGGCATACCGCTGGTGGTATCCAAGCAGACTGCGACCGACAAGTCTCAAAGCGGCGGCGTTTGCTCGGCGGCGCTTATATTCGAGATGGCAACGGCGCTCGTCGTATGCCTTTTGGTGCTGGCATTCCAAAAGCCTATCGGCGCGCTGTTTGCCGACAAGCAGTCCATGACGCTCGTTATAGTGATGTTGCCCGCGCTCGTGTTTTCGGGCGTGTACTCGGCCTTCCGCGGTGTGCTGTGGGGCGAAAAACGGTTTACTTCAGTAAGCGCGGTGGAGCTGATAGAGCAAGTGGCGCGCATAGTCGGTTGCGTAGTGCTGTTTTCGCTGTTCTCCGACAAGACGGTAGCCGTAGCCGCGTCTATGACGGTTGCTTGCGCCGTGTCGGCGGCGGCCGTCGCACTGTTCTACTTTTGCGGCAAGCGCAAACTAAAAAGCCCCAAAACGCATTTTAAGCCGCTTATTGCTACGTCGGTACCGATAACGCTGTCGCGCACCACGTCAAGCATAAACAACTACGTTATAGCAATAGCTATGCCGTTTTTGCTTATGTCGAGCGGACTGAATGCCGAACAGTCAATGTACGTTTTCGGATCGTGCGTGGGTATGGCACTGCCGCTATTGTACCTACCGATAACGGTCGTGGGGTCGCTGGCGTTCGTAATGATACCCACGCTTTCCGAATCGTACGCCGCAGGCGACAAAAAGAGCATGTGCCGTCAAATAGAAAACGCGCTCTCCTTTTCCGTAATAATCGCGGCGATAGTTCTTCCCGCGTATATGGCGCTTGGCGAACCGCTCGGCATATTTATCTACAACAATACCGACGCCGGCATATTCCTAAAAAAATCGGCGTGGCTGTTACTGCCGTTGGCGTTCGAGAACATTGCCTCGTCAATGCTCAACTCACTCGATCTGGAAAAGAAGTCGCTTATAAACTACCTAATCGGTGCGGTAACTATGTACGCAATATGCTTCGCGTTCTACTCGCGCTTCGATATGGACGTGTTTATACTCGCGTTCGGGCTGAGTCTTATTCTGTCGTCTGTGCTGGACGTAATAGACATTAAGCGCCGTACCGGCTTTAAGCTGACCTTTTTCAAGCCGCTCGCTATTTGCCTTGCCGCATCCTATCCCGCATGGCTGTTTACAAAATACGTACACTCGATAATCAACGGCACGGTAATTCCTATAATAGTAGCCGGCATTGGCGGCGTATGCTTTTCAGCGCTCGCCGCAGTCGTATTCGGCGCGGTGGACTTTGAAATGGCCGTAAGCAAAAAGCGCAAAAAACGTTTACCGCTCCTACGCAAAAACAAACGCAAACGCACCGCCTAATTCGCTTTACTTAACGGTATTCTCATGCTATAATAGGCTTAACATTTATACATGGAGAAGCCCGACATTGATTAACAGCAACGATCAACAGGAAATTGCGACTCCGGACGATAAAACGCATGCTCGTAAGGTCCGAACGCAAAAATTGGAATTCGGAACCACCAAATGGCTGACGTACGCGGCCATGTTTACGGCGCTTGCCGTCGCTATGAAGTTTATCGGGCAGTTTTTAACGCTTACCGATAGCTTTAAGATTACGCTTATTTACGTAGTATGGCTGATAGCCGGCGCAACGCTCGGCGTTTTCGGCGGTGGCGCGGTGTGCTTTGCCTCCGACGTTCTGGGCGCAATCATATTCCCCACCGGCGCTATCAATCCGCTTTTGATACTGGGCAACACCGTATACGGCGTGATAGCCGCGCTCGCGTTCAGAATACCTATCAAAAGCAATATTGCAAAGTTCATTATTGCCGGAGCCGTTTGCACGGTAATATGCACGTGCGGCATAAACACACTCGCCATTTATTATTCGTACTCGTACTATAAGGTTATGAGCGTGTGGCAGTACTTCGTGGCCTACCGAATAATGCAGCCGGTCGTGGCGGTTATCAACATCGTCGTAGCCGTAACAATGATACCGTTACTCAACAGACTGAAGCTCCTCCCACCTATCAAACGCAAAAAGAACACCGCCACGTAAACGTTACGCAACCCCAAAAACCGCAAAACACCTAAGCGCCTTGCGGTTTATTTTTGGTTCTATTTTTACGGTTATTCCTCCGTTCGTTGCTCGTATACGGCAAAGAACATTTTTTGCACTTGCGAAAAATATATTATTCGCACCGGCTGTTGCGTTTCGGGGTCGCGCTCCGGCTCGCCGGTAATCGGGTCGGTGGGCGTTACCACCGTGCTTTGATTGCCGTTTTCGTAACTGCCGGTGCCGTTGGTAGCGCCGTTCGATTCCAAATACCAGTTGTTAAAAAACTCGGCTATTTGCCCTATAATATCCCACTGCGAATTCCAATAGTCGCTTGCATACCACCGCTCGACGCGCACCTTGTCGCTGATTCGGCCCAAAAATTCGCGGTACGATTCTATATCCTCGGTCAGCACGAACGCTTCCAGCAGATTGTCAAACGCATAATAATATCCGCAGTACCGCAGATAATCGTCGTCCGACGATATAAGCACGTACCGCGCAAGAAGATTGGCGTCGCCCTCGCGAAACACACCTTTTGCGTGCGCCAGCTCATGCGCAAGCGTAATCGTGCGCGTCGTCGGCGGCGCGGCGTTGTTCACGCTCGCCTCGCCGGTCGGCAAAAAGGTCATGCCGGTTATCAGCATTTGCGACATGAACCAGCTGTTTACTATCGGCTTGGCAGTCGGCGTGTATTGATTAAAGTACGGATCTGTCAGCCTTGCGTACTCCACCTTTACACGCTCCGCCAGTTCGGCAAAGGTGTACGGACATTCCACGCACCCATTCTCGTCGCGCGGTAGCCTTTCGGCAAGCTCGTTGTAATCTGACAAAAAGTATTCTATTACCGGCTTTACGCTTTCCGCGTCGTACTTGGTCTGCGACTGCGGTATGGGCATTTCCGCACGGTAGTACGCAAACGCCATACTCACCACGTACAGATTGAGCATATAAATAACGCCCACGCCTATAGACAGCGCGCCTATAAGTATGCGCTTAAACCGCGCTCTGCCGAGGTTGATAATAAGCCGCACGTAAAAGAATATTCCAAGCCCGACAAGACAGACTATAAAAAACTCCATCACCGAAAACGGTATCCACGACGTAAGAGTGCCGACTACGCGCTCCCATCCCGCTTCTATATGCGTAGTCCACCACTCGGCTATCTGCGGGTCGGTGCGCAAATCGAGCATCAGCAACAACGGAATAAGCAGTCCGCACGCCACGGCGGCAAGTATAAACGCCGCCTTGCCGATAGGTCGCTTAACTATCGGAGCGCGCAGTCCGTCGGCAGTATACATGCGCGTATACCGCTTGGGCGTTAAGTATCCGTTGCGCCGTTGCCGTTCAAAAGTCATAACCGTATTATACTACGTAGACGCGGCTTTGTCAATGCGTTACTCGCTTGCCATAATCTCTTTTATCGGCACTCTGCTTATGCGCACGGCGTACGCCGCCATTGCGCCTGCGTACAGCACGACGAAGCTACCGAGCGTAATAAAAAAATACCCCGCGCCAAACCTATACGCGGCGACCGTAGCAACGTCCCCAAACACAACGTTTACCATAACGGTCAAAAGCACATGCTGATACACCGTGCCCAGTGCAAAGCCAAACAGCGCAAACGGCACGTACCCAACAAGCAACGCAAGCGAGCGCTCCTTAGCCGAATATCCAAACGCCTTCATGACGGCAATATTGCTCTTATTCGCGTTAATTGCCGTCGTAATGGCCATAAATAGCGCTGTAACGCCCAAAACTACGCCGATAACCAAAATCATTACGCCCATTATTATGCTGCTTAAATCGCTCATTACAAGCCCCATTTGCACCATTGCGGAATAGCAAAAGCATGCGAATGCAACGAAAAACGTTACCGACTTTTTGCCGACAAGCACGGACAAACTCATGTCGACCAAAAAGCCGCGTTGCTTGCCGGACGAACGGCGTTTATACTTTGCCGCCGATCTTACGCCCTTAATCATAGCCACGGCGTTACGCCTAAGCGCAAGCCTTGCGTACAAGCACGCAAGCGCAGAAAAGGCCACCGTTGGCGCAATCACCAGCGCAACGAGCAGTTCGGCGTGATAGCCGATAGCTATTGCAGGCAAGCCGTCAACCGTCATTTCTCGGTAGATAAGCGGCATTACCGCATGACCCGCACCGTATCCGATTGCCGCGCCGATAAACGTACTAAGCCCGAACACCCAAAAGCTAAGCGCAATCTTGGTATCGGAATACCCCATTGCTTTCAGTATGCCAAACCGTTTGGCATTGCCGTCGATAAACAGCTTAACGTAAAACACAGTCATTACCACAGCTATCAAACACAGCACTCCGCCGGTAATGGCGCAAGTAAATTTTGCCGAAGTCATGTTGGCGTCGTACAGCACGCGAAGCTCACCGCTCACCACGCCGTCTATTGCACGCGCGTCGATATAGTAATTCAAAAAGAAGGTGCACACGAACACCGCGCAAAAGCACACCACCGATATGCCGAACAGCTTGGCTCCGTCCTTTAGTCCGATTACCATACTACCACCCTATCTCGGCCGCAGTCTTGGGCGCGGGGTTGTCGGTTACGCTAACGACATTGCCGCTGTTCATTTCCACTACTACGTCCGCCATTTCGGATATATTACGGTTATGCGTTACCATAACCATAGTAAAACCGCGCTCGGCCTTAAGCTTGGCTATATAGTCTAAAACGCTTCGGCCGGTGCTTTCGTCCAGCGCGCCGGTAGGCTCGTCTAAAAACAGTATGCGCGGATTTTTGGCAAGCGCACGCGCAATGCACACGCGTTGCTGTTCCCCGCCGGACAGCTCGCTCGGCATAGCCTTCAGCTTATCGGCAAGTCCAACAGCCTCTATTTCGCGCAAGTAATCCTTATTACCTACGAGATCGGCGCCTAAGCGCACGTTCTTTTCCACGCTCAAGTGCGGCAAAAGATAGTATTGCTGAAAAACGAACCCGACGTATTTGCGGCGAAATTCGGTCAGTCGTTTATCTGTCATTGCGGATATGCCTTGCCCGCACGCAAGCACGCGCCCGCCGTCCGCACGCTCCAAGCCGGACAGCACGTTCATAAGCGTGGACTTGCCCGAACCGGACGCGCCGATAACGGCCGCAAAGCTACCCTCGTTTACGGTAAGTGACACGCCGCGCAACGCCTTTACCGCGCCGCCGTTAAAGCTCTTGTACAAATCGGTTGCAGTAATCATAACCAGTTTAGTATATAGCACGAACGATACCGGTGTCAAGCCAATTAAGAATTTTCAAATACCATGCATAATGCAGCGCTAATCGACACAATATAAAATTGTAAGGCAGTCGCGGGTTTACGATAGGTATATCGAAATTTAGTGCCGATAAAACCTCCTACCCACAATGCCCTACAAGACGGTTCGTAGAATGCCGTAAATATATAAGCATACGGCAAGCGAAACGGAAAATTCCTCCAATGTTACGGCATTGTGGGATTTTTTCGTTACGGGAAAAATTTGATAATTTGGAATTAAAAATGCAGAATATTGTTTTCGGTTGGATTTGCTAACATTTCTGCGGCGGTTCGCCTAGATTTCTCGACAAGCTCAAAATGATGGTGATGTGAACACTGTCTATTCACAAACTTCTTATATACAAGTTCAGCCATTACTCCCATCACCCCGACCAACGCGGAGGGGTCTAGGCGAAGCCGCACAATAATTAAATCTTATCCTTATTTATAATTCTTAATTCTGCATTCTTAATTCTTAATTATTTAAATTCCCATGCATAATCTCCCAAAAACTGCACAACATAATAGTGTAAAGCAAATAACTTTTTTACGCCGAAAGTAAATGCTTTACAAAAAATCAATCGCTGTAAAAGCGAAAACAAAAAATCCAAGTTACGTTAAGCAACATGGATTTTTTCGTTATGGAAAATTATTTTTTCAATTTGGCTATCGCTTTGGTCGCCAGCTCTTTATATTCTCTGTATATCCTTTTTAAATACTTGTTATTATCCACGCAATCGAATTTTATCCAATCCAGCTTTTCGGGCTCCAAAAACTTTTCTAAATACGGTATTAAGCTACTATCATTAAACTTACCCAAAGCCTTTATCGCGCACTGCGAAACGTAAAACTTTTGGTCTTCCAAAATATTCTCGTACCAATTTTGCGGAATTATAGCAACATAATTCAATAGTTTGATTATAGTCGGCACGGCCTTTTCGACCCGCATGTTTCCCAACATTTCAACTAAATAACCCGCTTCGAAAGAAACGTTGTCGCTAAGAAATGCTATATACTCATCCACGTACCGCAAGTCGCCTATACGTGCCAGCGTTTGTGATACCGCGTTGAGCATAGGCTCGTTGTAATTGGGCGGCATATTCTTTTTGTATTCGCCGATTAAATACTCGCTCGCGTCGTAAAAGCCCTTTACTCCGAGTGCATTTATAAACTGCAATTTAATGCCTTCTCGCTCAAACAAATCCACATACTTAATTATAACGGGAATAACCGCAGTATCTGTCGGCGCAAAAGTTTTACAGCTAATGTAATATCGCCTATACTTACGCCCATACCCCATTTTGGCAATTTCCCTAAAAAACTGTTTTTCTATTTTATGGTCATGCCGATTTTTCGGATTTAACCAATATTTAATACTATCTGATAACATATTACTCCTCTATATAAACCTCGTTGCGTTTAATATTGCGCAATATACTGTCGGTAAAATCGTATTTGTCCGGTTTAAATATATGCATAAGCTTATCCACCAATTTTAATCCCTCGAACAACCGCTTGTTCTATACACGATTCTATTCCAATACGTGCAATAGCACGTCATAAAATCATTAGTCGCTTGGCAGTAAGGACAGTTACTACAACTATAACATTTCATTATTATATCTCCTTAGCGTAGATGTGCATTTCGGTTTGTATTACGATTTCATCGTCATCAAATGGGTCAGTTGACGGACGGATTTTGCATACCGTTATTGCAATAAACTCGTACTTTTCGTAGCATTTTACGTTGTGCGTAATGCAACCGTCGTAAACAAACTTGTACGCACTGTCGATAATATCTTTCGACTGCTGTTCATCACCGTTAAAAAGGTCGACTATATTTAACTTGCCGAGCGTTTTATCTTTGTTACAATAAACGTACCCGAGTGCAAGCAACTGCTTGTGTATAACCTTTGTGTCGGCTGTGCTTATAATTTCCGTTAGTTGTTCAATCGTCATACCGTTATTTTATCACATGCAAGTAAACGTGTCAATATCTAAATAATGCGGCTAACGCCTAGATTTCTCCGCTTCGTTCGCTACGCTCTCTTCGGTCGAAATGATGTGGATATAGTGTTATCTTTTCTCAAAAGTCGCGTCTACACCACTCATCACCCCGACCAACGCGGAGGGGTCTAGGCGAAGCCGCACAATAATTAAATCTCATCCTTATTTATAATTCTTAATTCTTAATTCTGCATTCTTAACTCTTAATTATTTAAATTCCCATGCATAATCCCCAAAAAAGTGCACAATATAATAGTGTAAAGCAATTAACTTTTTACGCCGAAAGTAAATGCTTTACAAAAAATCAATCGCTGTAAAAGCGAAAACAAAAAATCCAAGTTACGTTAAGCAACATGGATTTTTTTGTTTTATGTAAAATTAAATAAGGTTGAGATTCCTCGCGCTGCTCGGAATAAGCCAAATGGCTTGCTTCGTAAGACAAAAAGAATTAAAGCAACTACATTTAATTTCTTTTGTCATTCAGAACAAGCGCGGAGCGCGCAGTGAAGAAGCTCATCCTTAATGCGGCATAGCCACCATAATTCTTAATTCTGCATTCTTAATTCTGAATTAAAAAAACCTCGCTTTATAAAAAGCAAGGTTTTAATTCAAACATAACAGTGTGATAGATTAGCGAACTAAATCGGTTGAGAACATAAAATTTTTGGTATCTGCTCTAATTGCAGATTCCTTAAAGGAGGTGATCCAGCCCCACGTTCTCGTAGGGCTACCTTGTTACGACTTAACCCCAGTCACTGGTTTTACCTTAGGCGGACGCTTCCCTTGCGGGTTGGCGTGACCGACTTCGAGTACCCCCAGCTCCCATGGCTTGACGGGCGGTGTGTACAATCCCCGGGAACGCATTCACCCCGACGTGCTGATTCGGGATTACTAGCAACTCCAACTTCATGTGGGCGGGTTGCAGCCCACAATCCGAACTGAGAACGCTTTTTTGAGATT
>JAIDCZ010000010.1 GCA_029055565.1 Clostridiales bacterium | reverse complement strand
CCTCGATTTCCTCTTGGGCTTTGCGCTTGGCTTCCTCGGCCTCTTCTTCCGCTTTGCGCTTGGCTTCCTCGGCCTCCTCTTGCGCTAAACGGAGAGCTTCCGCTTTTTCCTCCTCGGCCTTTTGACGCGCTTCCTCTGCGTCGGCTTCGGCCTTGCGCTTGGCCTCCTCGGCGTCAGCCTCGGCCTTTTGACGCGCTTCCTCTGCGTCGGCTTCGGCCTTGCGCTTGGCTTCCTCGGCTTCGGCAGCCATAGCCTCCTCGGCTTCTCTGCGCGCTTGCTCGGCAGCTTCGACGTCCGCCCTTGCTTTTTCCTCGGCTTCTTGACGCGCCCTTTCCGCACGCTCTACAGCCTCTTGAGCTTCAGCCTCGGCTTGACGCTTGGCTTCCTCGGCTTCCTCTTGAGCCTTGCGGCGAGCTTCCTCAGCTTGCTCTTGCGCTTGCTGAGCGGCCATGCGTGCTTGCTCGGCCTCAAGCTTGGAACGCTCGAGTTGCTTTTTGAGGTTCTCGGCCTCGATCTTGGTTTGGTCTTTACTGATAATACCACTGCCAGAAGTAATAAGGTCGAGCGGGTTGGTGTTGTTGATAAAGTCGTCGAACGACTTGCAAGCTTCCTCAAAGTCACCGTTGGCTCTGTCGAGGTTGGTGCGAGCTTGTTCAAGCTGCTCGTCGTATTCCGCTTGAGCTTCCATCTTGCGCTTGGTACCGTCGATGTTGGTTTGCTCGAGCTTGGCTTTGAGCTCCTCCAACTTGTCGGTAGTATCGCCTTGCGAAACCATAAGCTCCAGCTTTTCGTCCTCGCCGGCCGTTTCCATCTGCGCGGTGATTTCGTCGAGCGCAGTTTGAGTAAGAGCAATTTCTTCCTCCAACTCGGATACGGCGGACGCAACCTCCATAGCGATCATGGTAACGTCGTTGGCCGAAGCGGAAAGGTCATCGTACACCGCTTGCGCGTCGGCAACAGCCTTTTCGGAATCGTCCTTTTCTCTTTCCTTGCGAGCCTTGACAAGCTCGAATTCGATTGCGCCCAAAACCTTGTCGTCCGCTTTGATAACCTCTTCCAGCGGAATCTCGTTTTTGGTGATAAAGTCGTTGGCCTTGCGGCGTTGCGCGTTGAACTCGATATTGATGTCGGACTTTTGCTTGGTAGTTTTTGTAATTTCGCGTTCAAGCTCGGACAACCGCGCGTTGGCGTCGGAAATTTGAGCGTTGAGGTCGGCAATGATACCGAAGTCGGTCGCGCCCAAAATCTGCGATTTGGCTTGGGCAACGGCGGACTTGAGCGATTCGCGTTCCTTTTCTTGCTCGCCTTCCAAAGCGTCGATACGACGGAGCTCGTAGTCCGTTTTGTTGACGGCTTCCAAAAGCGGCTCCAAGGTAACGACCTTGGCTTCCAGCTCTTGGCGCTTGCGCAAAAGTTCCATGCGCTCGACGTAGGCATCGTATTCCTTTTTGGCCTTTTCGAGGTCGGCAACCGCTTGCTCCAAATCGGCGGTCTTTTGTTGTTGCAATTCGTTGAGCTTGGAGTAAACGCCGTTGACGCGGTCGCCGCCGGCAAGTACGGTTTCAAGCTCCTGACGGAGTCTTTCAAGCTCGTCGCTGTTGCGCTTTTTCTTTTCCTCTTTTATGCCGATATCACGCGTGATAATAGGCTTGTCTTTGTTCTTGGCGGAAGCAAGCTTAAACTCGAGCTCCTCGATATCCTTGGCGTACTGAGCGTCGTCGCTCTCGGCCTTGGCAATTTTTTCGCGCAACTCTTCCTCCATCGTCTTGGCACGGTCGACCTCGGTCTGAACCTTATCCAAACGATTTTTAAGCTCGGCAAGCTCCTTGTTGAGGATTTCGTTTTGACGCTCGATAGCGCGCAGTCTGCTCTCCTCCGGAGAAGTATCGAGATCGATTTTTTCCTCGACGAACTCGTCGGAGCTCTTTTCCGGTTCGACGTACAACGGCGCTTCCGGATCGAAGTCGAGCACGAACAATTCCACCGCCTCGGGCTCGGTAGCCATAGGCTCGGAAGTTGATGAAGGAGTAGAAGTAGCGCCGGAATTTTTGGCCTCGGACTCGCTCATTACAGCCTCGTCCATAGGCATAGGCGACTTGTAGCGCTCGATAATGCGCTTCTTTTCCTTGTCAAGCTCGCGCGCTTGCAAATCCTTGGACTTGAAGAACGTGCGGCGAACCATGCCCTTCGGCTCGTACTTTTCTACGAATATGCGCTCCAAAAGCTCGTCGTCGGAAATGTACTTGGCAATAAGCTCGTACAAATCGTTGTCACCGTCGGTAGGCGGAACCGTTGCTTGCGGCTCGCTCATAAGCGGCGACGAAGGCGTGGACATGGACGGCGACGAAGGCGTAGAAGGCTGACCGGTTGCAAGCTGCAAGGTATCGGGCAGCGGCGCCGCGCCGGTAGCGGGACCGGCACCCAAAAGCATTTGCGTGCTGGCTTGCGACAACGCTTGGTTTTGCGCCGCGCGTTGCTGGGCTTGCGTTGCGGCAATCGTCGAGTTGAGCTTGACGATGTAAGACGAAACGGGCGCTTGCATGGCAAGCTCGTCTTGTCTGCGCTTGGACAGAGCGTGAATGAACATCCACACGATAAACAGTATGATAATCAAACCGCCAAGGCACGCCGCGGCAATAATGAGCGCGGCCTCCCACGTTTCAAACCGTCTGAACAAATCGCCGGCGTTTACGTCGATAGTGAACGGCTGGGAATCGAATGTAATGGTCTGACGGCTCTGATTTGTAAACGTGAGCCGTACGGTCGCCTTTTCTTGACCCTTAAGGTTATCAACGTTGGGGTCGAGCTTTAACACGTTGTCATTGAACGTGACGGTAAGATACTTTTCGTTGTTAGACTTGGCGTCGGTAAGTAAATAACCGAGGTCGCGCATCTGCTGGAACTTGCTAGAGTTAAGGGCGTTGTACGTAACGGCCGCTTTACCCTTGATAGTATCGAAGCCGACTACGTAACCGCCGTAAGTGCTGACTACTATAGTTGCGGGATAGCTCTCTCTTTTGGAGCCGATAGCGGTGTAGTAGTTGATATTGAACGTGATGGTATACGTGCCGTCGGAATTCTTGTTATCCAGCTTGTTGCCGGTAATGCGGTACATATCCACGACAACCTTTTGGTCGCCGCTTTCGGTAAGCTCGTCAAGAACGTACTCGTCGCCGTCCTTTTTGACGCGCTCGATAGTGAGTCCCTCTACCTTAAGCTCGCCGGTACCGTCAAGCTTGGTCTCGGTGTGGTCGAACTTGGGCGCGTACGCGTTGTCGGCCGGAATAGCGGAACTGTACTCGATAAGGTCTGTAGGACGGATAATTATAGAGCAGTGGTCGAACGACGTGTCGTTTTGCGACAAATCGCACACGGCCGTGGACGTAACGTTAAGGCGCAACGCCTTGGAGCTGACGTCCTTCTTTTGCGGGTTGGCCGCCGCAAACTTGAACGGAATTAGGATATAATCCCTCGGGTCGTTAGCCGATGCGCCTACGCTGCAAATGCGAACCTCCATCGTATGCGTTTCGTTCCAGAACTCCTTGTTTTCGTTGCCCGGCTGCTGATTGTAGCTACTGATGGTGGAAGAATAAACTTCTACGACGCCGGTAACGCGCGGTGAAACGCGAACGAAATCGCTGACGGTGGAGCTGGATATTTGGTTTTTGAGCTTTAACGTGGGAAGGTTGCGGAACGATATGTCCTCGATTACGAAGTTGGTAACCGACTTGACGGTCCACTTTCTGTCGGTACCGTCCATAAGCGCGACGTCCGCCGTGCCCGGTTCGGTGTTTTCCACGTAAAGTGCGCGGCCGACCAAATAATCGGCCAAGTCGAACTCGAGCGTAGAAAAGTTGTCTACGGTCAAAATCGACTTATGCACGTTTTTGGTCTGGTCATACGACACAGAAGCTTCCACACCGTCGGAGTTGACGGTATCGCCTACGAACAACGACTTGTGATCGTCGCCGCTGGGTACGAGCGTATCTTTGACCGTTACGTTAAAGTATGCAGTGCGCGTGGATACGTCGCCGTTGTTGTCCATCGTTACGTCAATGGAGAAGTTGCCGGTAACGTCCTTGGCAATAAACGAAGTAGCCTCCACTACTATAATGCCGCAAGTGCCGTCCTCCTCGGACACGATGCTGTTGAAGGTGACGGAATACTGCGTATTGCTATTGATAAGCGAGCTCATAACGAACGCACATTCGTTGCCGGCCACGTAATTGTTGAATATCTTTTTTGCTACGGCGGCCGCGTTAATGTAACGCTTTCTGAACTTTAAGTCATTATTGATGTCGATTTTATCTACGGTATCGCGCTCGCCGACTTCTTGCTCCCTACCGTTTACGTCAAACGTAAGGTTTACGAAACCGCTGCCGTTGTTACTTTCGCTACCGGAATTGTTGCCTACGTCGTCCAATGTGTACGCAGACGCGGCACCGCGCGGCAAAAGCACCGCCGCAAACAGCAGTACGATTGCTACGATAAGAGTGACTAACAGTAATATGTTGCGTTTTAACGATGTTCTTTGCATGATTACTCAGTCCTCCCCTTACATATTGCCGTCGCCCATATCGGACGCGTCGAATATTATTTCGCTTC
>JAIDCZ010000001.1 GCA_029055565.1 Clostridiales bacterium | reverse complement strand
TCGCGCAAGGCGTCCTCTGGACCATCCGCCGAAGGGCGCTTGAATACGATTTCCGTAAACTTGATCTGCGGCGAACGGTTGGGCACTACGTTCAAGTAGAAGTATTTTTTGTACGTTACGGTCGGGTCGTTTTTGAGCGCAAAGTTGACTTCCACACGCACGGGATCGCGCGTTACTTGGTTGCCGGCCTTAAGCTCCCACAACTGACCGCTCTCGTCCAGCTTGGTAAACGTAGCTTTGCTGTCGTCTATCTCGTTCTGGAATCCGATACTCGTTATCTCGTAGTACTCGTACTGGCTGAACACGGTCGGTTGCTCGCCGTCACCGAAATCGGTAAAGCTTTCGTCAAATACCAATTTGTTGGTCAAATCGGGCAAGAGCGTACGAATATCAAGTTGCTTGGTTTTGCTGCACGCAAGCTCGACGTTGGTAAGGTTTTCTATAACCTCGTTAGCATTGCTTATTACGTGAACTTCCAAGCAGAACGTGGTGGAAAGCGTGTCAAACTTGACGTTGGCGTTGCCGTCTACGACGGTAATATCAACGGCGCCACTGCCGTAGTAACCGGAGCGCGGCTTAACGACGAACCACTGGTTGTACAGATTGGTGTTGTCCTTAAATCCGTACTCGAGGTTCATGCGCTTGCAGTAATCTCTGAGCAGCGCATCGTCGAGCATGGCGGGAATAGTGACCTCAAACAACGCCGTCGACAGAACCATATCGGTAAGGCCGATGCTTTCCGGAACGGAATCGTACTTTTGCGAGTAGATATTGTTGACCTCGCGCGCTTCTTGTCTGGCTATGCGCAAGCACGTATCGGGGTTATCGGCACTTGCGTCGTCGCCAACAACGTCAGACGTGTTGTGGTCGTTTACGAAGTCGCCGATATAGAACAGCATTGCCGCCGGCTCGGCATTTTCCGAACCGAGCATGTACAGCGTGGTCGTTTCCTTGCCCTGCAATATATACGGCGCGTCGTTCATAACGATAACGTTAATCTTGATTATTACGCCGTTTGTTTCGACGTCCGCGTCAGCCGAACGGTCGATAACGCGCACGTACACGGTAGCGGTAAGGTCGCGTTCGGTGGCAACGGCGTTGAACCGAATACCGGTTCTGTGCAAGTTGTCCGAACCGATAGGCTCCGCAGTAGCAAGCTTTCTGGTATTGTCGAGGTTGGGATTGCCCTCGCTGTCCGTAGCATACCACACGACGTCAACTGTTTCGTCAGTCATGTAGGTGTAGCCGCCTTGCGACTTGGGTAATACGAACCTATACGAATCCGAGTCGTAGTCGCTCGACATATCTGCGTCGGTGAGTATATCGGCAAGCTCTACGGTAAACGGCGCGCCGTAACGCAGTTGAACGTTCATTACCAGCTCGTCATTATCGTCGCGGCCGAACATATATCCGACTTGCGTTTGAGAATCAATGTCGAGATAAGAATCAACCGTTCCGACGTCGCTGTTGTGAATAGTCAGATACACCGTAGTGGTGACCGGCTCTCCCACCATATCCTCGCCCACTATGCGGAGCGGAATGGTGACCGACGGCTGATGCACGCCGCGCACGGTATAGTCGATACGACGGTTAATCTTGACCTCCAGCTCGCCGTCGGCGTTGACGTACAAGTCGAACGCGCGGGGCTTGCCGGTTTCGGGATTGGCTTGCCAATCGAGGTTGGGCAGCTCGGTAGCGGCTTGGCTCATAACGTTAGCGTACTCGGTTTCCGCAAGTCTGTTGTTTACCATACCGCGAACAGTTACTTTATCTCCGGCGTCGGAGTCCATAAACAGCGCGCCGTATCTGTCCTCGGGATTGAACACGACAAACGAACCGGTATCGCCTTTTTTGCCTTCGACTTCGTGCCGTCCGTCTACGGCTTGCGGCGCGGAGTCGAGTACGTTAAGTCTGAACAGCGAACCGGCGCTGAGTACGGCGTCCGTGCGCGCATAAGCACGCTCGCCCACCGGCTTTTCGGCCTCGACGTACAGTATGAATTCTTTGCTGTTAAGCGTGGACGCCTTAGGCGTAATCAACAGCGACGAGCCGTCTGCGGCGAATTCGAAGCTCGCGTAATCGAGTATCGCGTTAAGACGAACGTTAGCGAGCGTGTTTACCGGCAAAACGGTGCCGTCGGCAAGCCTACCGGCAATCATATAATCGGAATAATCGACATCGGGCTTGAGCCTAAACTTTTTGCGCGGGCCGTCACGGTCGATCATAGCGTTAATCGCATCGGAGGACAGAGCCTTTACGGATCCGTCGTTTTGCACGTCGACAAACGCGTACAGTCTGACGTTGTAGTTGGCGTCGCCAACGGCGGTTGCATCCGGATCGACTACCGGCGACGACGTGTTGTTGTCGTTGCCGACATTGCCTTTCAGTTTGATAAACGCGTACTGCGATCTGTCGGCGGGTTGAGCGGGATTGTAGAACACGTCGTATGACTTGACGTTGACCGCTTCAGAACCCTTGAGGTAGTTGGTGTACGCATTGCCGGTTGCGGTAGCGGCCGTTTCGTTAAGCATATCGGAGTACAGCGTGTAAACGCGCAACGTAATTTGCAACGTGTTGGCGTACGCACTGTCGCCGTAGTCGCCTACGCGGAACTTAAGCTCCTCGTAACCGGTAGTGGTATTGGGATTGTAACCGGTAGCCGTAATGGTAAAGCTCAGTCCGTCGTTGCTGGGACGAACGTCAAAGTAATCGGTACGGTAAATACCCTCGCTATTGCTGATAAGCGGCTGGCCGTTGATCTCGAACTCACCGTTGCCGTACAAACGCATGTTTCGCGTTTCGCTGTCGCCGTCGGGGTCGCGTGCCACGTTGCTCATTTTGATCGTGGTTACGCGGCGAGCGGACTTAACCGCGTCGGCACCGTTTGCGCCCGCACTCTTAACGTTGAACGTATGCGTGCCGTCGGCGGGAACGATATACGTAGCGTACGTACCCTTGTTGGGATCTCCGGTGGTGTTGAACACACCCTCCAAGCCTGCAGTGGTAATGCTTACGTTTTCGCTGGCAACGGTGCAATCGAGCGCCACCGGCGGAGAACTGACTATCGTTACGTACAGCGTGCATACGATTACGCCGCCCTCGCCGTCGGAAATAGTAACCTCAAACGGCTCGTTGACGCACGCAGAACGCGCTATTATACGCAGAGCGAGCAGTTGCGGCTGTGCGGTTTCCTCAGAACCCTCCGGCCGCAAAGCCATCATACCGTCGGTAAATGCGGATATGCGATCGTTGGTACGCGTGTAATTGGTAATACGCAACCGCCACGGCGTATCGTCGCTGGCAAGGCCTAAGTAACCGAGATGCACCGCCGCGTCGTTTGCGCCGCGATCTTGCGTGCTGTCGTACGAAATAGCGTCGCTACCGAACTCACTCGAAGTGGACGTGATATCGGCAAACTTCCAATGCCTACTACCGTTGCCGGTGGCGTTGTTTGTGCCGTCGCCCCAAGATCCGCCGTAGTTGGGCATTGCTTGCCTTGCGGTGAACATCTTGTAGGTATCGGAATTGCGGTACGCCTTGGCTTTTCCGCCGGTAACGTCGTCGGCACCGCTAAACACGTCGTAGTAGCTGGTAAGAAGCGTAATGTCGTCGCCCGCGCGCATAGTGAACGAACGGTTTACTTGCGTGATGGTCGGGGTCTGGTTGGTTACGTTAATGATAAACGTGAACGGAGCGGTGTACGAACCGGCGCCGTCGTAGAAGCGGAGCGTAAACTTATATCTATCTACGGATACGCTCTTACCGTTGTAGGTAGCCGTCGTACGACGGTTTACTCTGAACACTATGGAGTTGAGGTTAGGCGCGCCGTTGGTGTCAAGGTCCATAGTCATAACGACGTCGCGGTTGGTGTAATCCTGAGACGTAGTTCGGACGAAACCGCCGCCGTAGTAGAAGTACACGTCGTCTTCCTTTTGAACGTCGGGATTGTAGTCAACGCCGGCGGACTCGTCGTGAATAATCGGAGAATCCAAGTAGTCGCCGGTTTCGCGCACGATAGCAGTGGAATTTTCCTCGAAGTAACGCTTGGTAGCCAATCTGCCGATATTGGATTGAGTGTAGGTGTAAATATCGGGATCGAAAATTATGTCGTAAAGATTGATTGACGCGGAGTTGCCGACGGAAAGGTTCATGGCGTACTGCCTACCGGTTCCGTTTGCCTCGCCTACCGTCTTAAGCGTAGGATCGCCGTTAAGAATGGTTATGCGCAGCTCCAACGCCACGTACGACGCGTCGTTAAAGCCCAAGCCGAAGCTATCGAATATAAGCATCTTGAACGGATAGTACACGCGCGACGGAGTGAGCGCGTTTACGTCGGCGTTGTCGTACTCGGCAACGAGTCCGCGCCGTTTGTACGCCGCAGCAACCGCCGTCTGGCTGGTTTTGTCAACGTTCTTAAGATCGTCAACAGCGTTATCGCCGGTAAACGCTATCTCATTGATAAACGTTTTGCGCACCGGCATGATGTTGAGCGTGGTGTTGTTGTTGGTGAGCGAAGCGTTGAAGTAGCTACTGTAGCCGTCCTTGCCCGACACGCCGTAAATACCGCCGTTGGCTTGGTAGTTACCCTTTTTGTAATCCTTGTCGGAATCACCGAGCGCGGCAATAAAGGCAGATCTGCTGTCGTAATCGTTTACGCCCAAGTAGTTTTCCATCGACTTTTGCGCTTTGGCGGAAGTATCCAAAACGTTGACGAACTTGCTGTCGTCGTCGGTCAACCGCATAACGCGGTTGTAGCCCTCCGCACCGGCTTGCCATTGCGAGAACTGAATAAACGAGTCGGCGGAGAAGTGCGCATAGTCGCGCTTAACGTCAGTGCCGTAGTCGTCGTCGTAGTACTCTATTATTGCGCCGCCCGTAGTAAGCGGATCACCGGTAACCGGTCTGGATGTGGACGAAGCCTTGCGGCTGAGCGTGTACTTAGCCGACTCGGAAGACTTCATAGTCAAATCCATGTAGTAAGTACCCTTGGTGGCGTCGTACTTGACGGCACTGCCGTTGTCGTCGGTGTTGTACAAGTCGAGCTTGGAGTTTTCTACGTGAATTTTAATTTCAACCGTGCGGCGGTCAACGTTTGCAATTTCGCCGTCGGTCAATGCAATCTTGTTGTCCTTGTACCGAGCAAGATTGATGGTAAACGAAAGGCTGTTGGTAGACGTTCTTACGTTCTTTTTGGTAAAGGTAAGGCCGAAGTTGTGCTCGATAAGCTTGGTAGCTTGCTCCTCGAGGTACATGATCATGCCGTCCTCGCCCACTATGCTGTTGCGGTTAGCCTCGTACTGCTCGTAGCCTATAGACGTATTGTCGGACGTATTTTTGGTAACGACCGCAAGACGGTTGTTATAGTACGGACTGCTGTACGGATCGGTAGCCAGCCTTGCGCTGTCGGTGGCCGCGTTGTTGTCGTGATACCAGTCAAACGCACCTATCGTAACGTAAGGATTGTCTTTGATATCAGCGCCCTTCCATTCGTAAGTACCGTCGGAAAGCGTCATGCACGCGAGAATCTGATTGATATTGTTGAGGTCTACGACGGTGTTCTTTGCAAGCTCGTAGCCTACGAACTCGTTAGTGGGATATTCTACCTTGCCCAGCAAGGCTTGATCGGTGGTGTTTGCACCGACCAGCGCGGACAGCAAGCCGAAGTAGCTCATAGGCACGTAAACCGTTTGATAGGTTACGTCGTTGCCGGTAGCCATGCTTCCGGTAGCTATAGCCGCGGGAACCTCTATCGTGTCGAGGTAGCGGAACGCACCCTCAACGTCGCCGTCGGCTGCGGTGTACACCTCGCCCGAGGTGCCCTTATTTGCAAGCGTGCCGTCGGCGGTGTTGCCGTCGTAGGTGGAAATGTAACGCTTGGAGGTACCACCCGCCGGAGTGTGCTCCACAGTGTAGTAGTCGTTGTACTGACCCAAGTACTCGTTGATGGAACGAATACCGGTTTTGGAAATGTGCTCGTATACGGTGGTAATCAAGCTGCCGTCTACTACGACGTTGCCAGCAGAGCGGTTGCTGTTGTACGCAGTGGCAATGCCGGCCGTGTCGCCGCCGAACTCGGCTTGGTCGCGCAACGAGAAGCGTATACCCAAATCCTCGTTGGATTCAAAGCCGCGCTGTGCGTGCAGAAGCAACGCCCAGTCCGCAATGATAAATCTACCGCTTTCGTCAAAGCACGTTTCGGCAGAAACGGTACCGTCGACCAACGCATCCACAAGATCGTCGCGTTCGTACCACGTATCGCCTTCAGAATCGCTGATAAGGAAGCGAAGCTCGGCGTTAAAGCCGTTATAGCCCTTTTCGCGTGCGGTATCAACGGTGCCGACGCGCCAGAACACTTTTATGGCCGACGGAGTACCGTTAAAGATGGACGAATCGAAGCCGATGCTCGGCACTGCCGCGTTGAACGCGTCGCGCGTAGCTTCATTGCCCTTGTTGATATAGCTGAATACGGTCGCGCCGTTGTCGGCGGGCGTGTTGGTGCATTGGGAAAGCAAAACCTTGTCGTGCAAGCCGTCTGCGTCGGTAGCAATAAGCTTGACGTCGATGTCGAGCGCTTCGTTGGTTTCCTTAATGCTTTCGGCCGCGGCTTGGGAACCGACTATGTATCTTCTGCGCTGAATATCGCCGTCACTGGTGGACTCGATACTCCAAACCGGATTTTGCGCGTCAAAGCCGTCTTCCTCCGCTCCGTTAAGAACCGGACGAGTGTTTACGACCTCCACTTGAACGTAGCCGAGCGTAATGCCGCCGTTGTTATCCGTTACGAAGAACGCAACGTATACGCCGCCGGCAACCGCTTTGGACGAGCTGACCGCATTTACGGAAAGCTGACGACGGCTAACCAATTCCGCAGTTACGTAGTTGGTAAGCGGCATACTGCCGTTGGTTGTGTACTTGCTTGCCAAGCCGTCGAACGAACCGAACGTAAGATTGTCTATGGCCGTTCCGGCGGCGGTAGTCAAGGCATTTGAGTCGTAATCGTTGACAAAGCTCTTGTTTACAATAGCAATGCCGCGCGCCATCATGAACTCGGGCACGTCGGTATCGTGGTCTCGCATAAGACCTACTTCCTCGCCCTCGTCGCTGGCGTACAGCAACGCGGTGCTGGGCGTAACCTTCTGGCCGACGGTAATCGGCGTAACGGCAAGCTCCTTAAAGTACGAGGGATTTTGGATAACCGGCTTGGAGTTGACTACCTCAACTATTACGCGCATGGTAAAGCTGCTGTTGCCGTCGGACGAGTTGCTGCCGTAACGGTCGCGAACTACCAAGTCTATAACGGCCGGCTGAGTGGTACGGTTGAGCGCCGTAACCATCATAAAGTCAACCGCGTACTCGGCGCTACCCATTTTGACTTTTGTACCAAAGTCAACGTCCACGAAGTTGGTGGTATTGGCCTTGACTGCGTTGAAGTTGTTGAACGTAGTAGGATTGTAGGCGTACGCGTCCGAGCCGCCGGTAGTACGATCGAAGAACAGTCTGTCGGAAGGCATATTGGCGTTGGCCGTGGTTGCGCTGTTGGACGCGGTGCCGTTTACGGTGTTACTCACCTTTTTGACGGCGGTGGTCGTTTTGAGCGAACCGAGGAACGTCGAAGCCGCCGCATTGTACGAGCTGGGGAACAAGCCGGTAAACGTCTTGCTACCGTCCGCCGCGGCGTTACTGCCGGCGGTGAACATACCGTTGCTCGAATTGTAGCGACCGCTGTAGCCGTTGAGCGTGAACCCACCGGCCGCGGCAGTAACGCCGTCCACCGTCATGTTGTAGTCGTACGCAAGATCGTACGGCGTAATGATAACGGTGCCGTGAAGCGGAATTTTGTAGGTGAAGGTAGGCGTATCGCTACTGCTACCGCCGTAGCTATACGTGCTGTACGCAGTGTCGCGCGCGGGATTGCCGAACTTGGCAATGTTGGGGCTGTCCGTACTGCCCTCCACGTTGGCCGTGCCGACGTAAGTCGAAAGCGGCGTATTCTTTACGCGGATAGCAATGTTGATAGTGCTTACGGTATTGCCGGCAACGTCGTTTACGCCGGCGGTGGCGTAGAGGTATCTGTTCATCGTGGCCGACTTAAGCGTAATCTTAAGTCCGTCCACCTTGTAGTAATCGCCTTCTGCCGCAAGCGAAATGCCGTAATAACCGGCGGCAGTATTGCCGGAACCGACGACTACGCGGCCGCCGCCGTACGCGGCGGTTGCAAAGTTGCTCTTTGCTATATAAATAGGTATAGTCTGAGCCTTGATGTAGCGGTTTTCCCAAACGCCGTTAGCGTTGGTTACGCCCACCTCGCTCACGCTCTTTACCACTTGCTCGGGCGTAGACGTCAAGCGCAAAAGCTCGTTGAACTTTTTGCCGCCGCCCCACGTGGCAAGACCGTTTGCCGTAGCAAAGCTGTCGCCGTCGATTGCAAGAGCTTGCAAACCGGTTGCGGTAAGCGCGCCGGTGTTGTTGCCGCTGGCGTCCGCCGCCTTGTACTCACCTATTACGTGCGAACCGTTGTAATTGATGGCCATGGGCGCGAAGTAGAAGCTGTCGCCCACCGCGCCGTCCGCAGTCGGGAAGGTGGAAACAGCGGTCTGACTCGTAACCGAACTGGGTGCGGTCACCGTAGCAACCGGCGCATGCGAGGTTGCGACGGTACCGCCTACGGTAAATGCAAGCGGCAACCAAATGCCGTTATCCGTAGGTTCGCGCTTGTCGCTGATATGCAACAATAGATAGAAGTGACCTATCGCCCCCGCACGAGAGGACGAGTATTGCGAAAAGCTGGAACGAAGTCCGGTTACCGTAATAGTATCGTTGGCGTACGTAAAGCTCATAAATGCTTGTTCGCGCACGGTGCCCGACACGGGCGCAGTGGCGTTGTACGCTATGTTCGCGTTAAATCCGGTAGCGGTAGTGCCGGTAGCCGTAGTGGTAAACGGATTGCCGGACACGGTAGCACCGGTAGTATAACCTATATTATAGCCGGTAGCCGCAACAACCTTTTGCTGTCTGTCTATAAGCACGAACTCGTTGGCCGGAACGGTAACGCCGGTAATGGTGTGCGTGCTGGAGCTGATAGTCGGGTTGTCGGTATCGGAGAAGTACGTGTTAAGCGAAAGCGTTTGGCTGGAACCTGCCGTTACGTTTATGGCAGTAGAAGCCGCCGCCTTAAGCACCGGCCGTATATTGCCCATTTTGAACACGATTTCCAAGCCGATTGCCGCAATACCGGGGACGGTATTGGGATAGCCGGTACCGAACGCCGTGGTCTTTTCCACCGCGTAAATGGTTACGGGCAAAACTTGGTAGTTGGGATCGGGCGAAATCGCCTCTATAGTAATCTGGCTGTACGCATTGGCAATAACCGTCTTGTTAGCCAAATACGCCGTAACCTTGCTGGTGTTGTTATCCACCTCTTGAACTCTGAACTTGCGCGCAGAGCCGGTTATTGCAGTAGTGGAGTTGATTGATATAACTGCTTGGTCGTAGCTGTTGCTGATAGTCAAGCCACTCAAAAGACTCGCCGCAGTAATGGTAGTATTAGGCTCGCCTATCGTAAGCGACTTCTTGACGAACAGAGTATTTCGACCGGTGCCGTTGGGGTTGAATATGCCGCTCGCCGACGCGGGGTCTACCGGCGGCGAAGTTGACGCAATGGTAGACGATCCGACGTTGTTTGCGCCGGACACTACGCCGGTCTTAAGCGCGACGGTATCTACCGGAATAGTAGCCGTAAAAGTAATTTTAGATACGCCGCGATTGGTAGTGCCGCCAAAGTTGTCGCGTATGTAGACGTACAGCGAAAGCTTGCCGTCCCCCGGACTGCCGTCTATGCCACTGCGCGGATAACGCTTTACGTTTGTTATATTAAGCGTAGTCGCACTGGACGTAGCGTTCCAAGACCAGTCGAAGTAAGTGGTTGCAAGCACGCCGGTGGAAAGCCACAGACCGTTGTTAGCCGCGGGCGAAGTATCGTAGTTGGACGACGCGTTGTTGGTGTAATACACCGCCGTGCCCTCGGGATCGGAAGCAAGCGTGGAAGCCGCAATACCGACGGTATTTGTAGCGCCACGCGACTGAACGGTAACCGTCGCACTCTTGGTTGTGGGAAGTCTGTTTACCGATACTACGGTAATAATAGCCTTACCGTTGCCGGTAACGGCCGTCTGAGTAGAGTTAGACACGGTGGTAAGACCACTCTTAATATAGTTGCAGCCGCCGCCGCCGCTCGAAGCGGAACAGCTGTTGGTAGTAGCACCGCCCGCGCCGCCGTAGTAGCCGCCGCCACCGCCGCCGCCGCCGGCACCGCCGGAAGTGGTGCCCGAGCCGTACATACCGCCCGCGCCGCCTTGGCCGTAAGCACCGTTGCCACCGGTATAAGACAAAGAGGAATATGCCGTGGAACCGGTAGTATATTGACCGCCGCCGGAAGTAGTACCGCCGGCAGAAGTATTGGTATAGCTTGACGAGTATTTGCCGGCGCCGCCCGAAGGACCGCCGTCGCCGCCCAAATATCCGGGCGAACCGGCAGAACCGCCGCCACCGCCGCCTACTACGAGGACGTTACCGCTGGATACGTTCTTTAATTCTCCGCTTTGCGTAGCGATATGCGTAGCGCCGCCGCCCGAACCGGGATAGTGTCCGCAACCGGAAATAGAACGCTGGAATCTCGCGTCGCCGCCGCCGTTATATCCGCCGGCAAGAGCTTGATAGTTGGCTGTAGCGTAAGTACCTGCACCACCGACGCAAATATACAGCGTGACCGCAGTCGTAGTGGTATACGTAGCTTTAACGTAGCCACCGTAACCGCCGCGCGATTGGCTGTTACTTTTTCCGCCTTGCGCGCCCCAAACCTCCAAGTGGTAGGTACCTATGGGGAGCGTAACGGAATACACCGATCCGGTGTACGCATAGTTAAGCGTATCGCCCGCCGCAATAGAGGTTGCGGAATAAGTAGTACCCGACGACGGACTGTACGCAGTGGACGTTTTTACCTCGCCTTGATCTGCGTTGTCCAAAGCCTTGCGCGACGGCGTGTAACCGATGCACAAAGCGCACGTAATGGCTACTGCTATCGCGGTAATAATCGCGGCAAGCATAATAACCACCCGCCGTGTTAATTTCGTATTCTTATCTTGATTGTTTGTTCGCATAATAGCTACCTCACAAATCCTTTTGCGTTTGTTAACAATTTGTTCACAATTATATATGTATACTTACAGTCATACATATACATAATAATATTAACAATTTGTTCACAATTTGTCAATACTTTTAAGGCAATTTGTCAATTTAATTCTAAATTCGGAATTCCGAATTGCCCTCATCCGTCACTCGCTACGCTCGTGCCACCTTCCCCGAGGGGAAGGTCATCACGCCGCAAATCCGAGCCACTGAATACCTTCCCTTGGTGGGGAAGGTGCCCGAAGGGCGTCGGGAAATTACAACCAAAGGCGACCCGCCGCAACGTGGCACATACATTCCACATGCATTCTGCATTCTGAATTCTGAATTCTTAATTCTTAATTCCTCAAAAATCGCCCTTTTCTTATTATATATAGACAAAAAAAATATTGACATATTTATATTTGTATTGTAT